>NZ_BAAGXT010000034.1:0-64773 GCF_054779695.1 Nocardiopsis coralliicola
GACGGAGCGCGCCCGCTCCTCGGCGGTGCGCACGGCCAGCCGGTCGGCGGCGGCGGGGGCCGCCGCCGGCGCGGCATCCGCCGCATCGGCCGCCGTCACGGCGGCCAGTTCGGCGGCCCAGGGCAGCAGGGCATCGAGCCCTTCAGCCGACTCGGCGGCCTCGGCGGGCACCGCGGAGCGGCCCGCCTCGGCGAGCGCCTGCGCCTGGCGCAGCACCCCTTCCTCTGCCGCGGCGGCCTCCCGCCCGAGCGCCTTGGAGTGCTCCGCCAGCCACTTCTCGACCTGCGCGAACACCTCGGCATTGAAGATCCGCTGCAGCGCCTGGGCCCGCTCCTGGGCGCCGGCCCGCAGGAACCGCGCGAATTCGCCCTGCGGCAGCAGCACCACCTGGCAGAACTGGTCGCGGGTCAGCCCGACGGTGTCGGCGGCGAACAGGCCCGCCTCATCCAGCCGGCTGGTCACCGGCTCCCAGGCAGCGTTCCGGTACTCCGAGACGGCGACCTTCGCCTTCTCCTCGGTGGTGCCGCTGCCGCGCTTCTTCGGCCGCCGCCAGGACGGCGACCGGGTGAACCGCAGCCGGCGGCCGCGCACCGTCAGCTCCAGCTCCACCTCCGTGCGCACGCCGGGCCCCGCGTGCGTGCTGCGCGGCGATTTCGCCGCCTCCCGCACGCCCGGCACCTGGCCGTACAGCGCAAAGCAGACCGCGTCCAGCACCGAGGTCTTGCCGGCGCCGGTGGGACCGTGCACCAGGAACAAGCCGGCCGCGCCGAGCTGGTCGAAGTCGACCGACTCGCGGCCGGCGAAGGGGCCGAACGCCTGGACGGTGAGGTGGTGCAGCCGCATCAGGCCGACGCCTCCCCGATCCGCAGGTCCTCGAAGGCGGCGCGCACCAGGGCGCGCTCCGCGCCGGCCGCGGGTGCGCCGCGCGCCCAGTCGACGAAGTCCAGCACCCGGTCGGTCTCGGACCGGTCTGCGGTGCGCCGGGTCCAGGACGCGTCGGCGGCCGGCGGGCCGCCCTCGGGCGCGAACTCCAGGTTGAGCGCGTGCGGGAAGCGCTCGCGCAGCCGGTCCATCGGGAACGCGGGGCGCACCGGGTCGGTCAGGGTGACCTGCAGCCAGTGGCCGGTGTAGGGCTCCCAGGCGTCCCCGGTGAGCAGCGCGTCCAGCCGGCCGGCGATGCGCGCCACCGGGCGCTCGACCGGCGCTTCGACGAACTCGGCGTGCACCGCGCCGGACCCGTCCAGGTCGACCAGCCAGGAGCCCTTGACGTGGTGCTCCTCGGAGAAGGAGTAGGCGATCGGCGAGCCCGAGTACCGCACCCGGCCGCTCATCCGCTGCCGGCCGTGCAGGTGCCCGAGTGCCGCGTAGTCGACACCCTCGAAGAGGGCGGCGGGCACGTGCGCCGCGCCGCCGACGGAGATGTCGCGCTCGCTGTCGGACGGGGCGCCGCCGGTGACGAAGGCGTGCGCGAGCACCACCGAGCGGGTGCCCGCCGGGCGCGCGGCGAGGTCGGCGCGGACGAGGTCCATCGCGTGGCCGAGGACCGCGGGGTGGCCGCGGCCGTCCAGCCCCCAGTAGGGGCGGGCGAGATCGGGCTCCAGGTAGGGGATGCCGTAGAAGGCGACCGGGCCGTGCGCGTCCTCGGCGATGACGGGCGTGCCGACCCCGGCCAGCGCACTGCGCAGGTGGATGCCTGCCGCATCGATCAGGCCGGAGCCGTAGTCGAGCCGGGCCATCGAGTCGTGGTTGCCGCTGATCAGCACGGCGCGCGCACCGGTGGCGGCGATGCGGCGCAGCGCCTCGTCGAGCAGTCGGACGGCGTCCACCGGGGGCAGGGCGCGGTCGTAGAGGTCGCCGGCGACGGCGACCACGTCGACGCGCTCGGTGGCCACCGTCGCCACGAGGTGGTCGACGAACGCCGCCTGCGCACCGAGCAGGCCCTCCCGGTGGAACGACCGGCCCAGGTGCCAGTCAGAGGTGTGCAGGATCCGCATGGTCCGGGAGGTTACTCCAGTGCGGGCCGGTGCGGAGCACGTCCGAAGCGGTTGTGGACGGCTGCCGAAGCGGGGCGGCGCCTGCCGGGTTCAGAGCCCGGCGTGCCCGACCACCCGCGCCATGGTGAGGCCGTCGCCGACGGGCAGCAGTACGACCTCGGTGCGCGGGTCGGCCAGCGCGTGGTCGTTGAAGTCGCGGATGGCCTGGACCCGGCCGGACGTCTCGGCGGGGTCCACGACGCGGCCGTGCGAGAGCGTGTTGTCGACCAGCAGCACGCCGCCGGTGCGCATCCGCGGCACCACCTCGTCCCAGTAGCCGATGTAGCCCTCCTTGTCGGCGTCGATGAACGCCAGGTCGAACACCCGGTCCGCGGGCAGCGCGCGGAGGGTCTCCAGAGCCGGACCGATGCGCAGGTCGATGCGGTCCGCCACGCCGGCCCGCGCCCAGTAGCGCTGCGCGATGCCGGTCCACTCGGTGCTCACATCGCAGGCCAGCAGGGCGCCCGGCGCGTCCGGCAGCGCCCGGGCGGTGCACAGCGCCGAGTACCCGGTGAACGTGCCGACCTCCACGGCCCGCTGCGCGCCCAGCGCCGCCGCCAGCAGGTGCATGAACCGGCCCTGCTCGGGGCCGATCTGCATGCCCGCGCTCTCCGGGTAGGCGTGCGCCGTCTCCTCGGCCAGGTCGGTGAGGATCTGGTCGGCTGGCGTGCTGTGGGCGGTGAGGTAGTCCTGGATCTGCGGCGGGACGTTCTCTGAGGTACGCGTCATACCGGCAGCGTAGCCACGGGCGGACCGCAGGTCGGGGAGGCTACGCCTCGGGCAGCAGCGCGGGCCAGTCGAACAGGTAGAAGCTGTAGATGACGATCGCGATGGTCAGCGCTGGCGTGACGATGTTGCGCTCGACCTTGCCGTCGGCCTTGAACCCGTAGCCGCCGCCGATCCGGTACGACCAGAACGGCCAGAACAGCGGCACCCCCATGTGGGTGATCATGTCGCCGACGAAGTGCAGCAGGCAGCCGAACATCACCGCCGCGCCCATCCACGTGTAGTCGGTGCCCGCGCTGAACAGCGCCAGCGTGACGCCGGCCGTGGCGAGCGCGTTGATGATCTCCGCGGCGGTGCGGTTCTTGTCCAGCCCGAGGCCGAGCCCGTTGAACGCGATGCCGATCAGCAGGAACACGAAGATCTGCACGGCAAGTTCGGACCAGAGCGCGAGCCCCTGCGTGATGGCGCCCATGATCAGCATGAACAGCAGCGAGTGCGTACCGTTGCGGTGGCCGCCGAAGACCCAGTTCATGAATGAGCCGAGCACCTTGGTGACCGGCCCGTAGGTCTGGGTGATGGTGGCGCTCTTGTGGTCCAGGTCGGGGATGAGCGCGGCGCCGGCGCACACCAGCGCGCCCGCGATGATCTCGCCCGGGCCCATGTCGAAGGTGATGCCGAGCACCTCCGCCCCGTCCAGGAACGGAGTGATTGCCATCCATCCGACCACGCCGCTGAGAGCGTGAGAGTGCCCCATCATGAGCGGCACCGTAGCGGGTGCTGCGCTTTCCGGCGAATCGTGGCCGATTATGGCGTTTATGTTTCGCGGAATTCGCGTTCCGCAATGGGGCGGGTCCAGGCGGGGCCGCCCTGCCTGTCCACCCCGTGATCGTGAACATCCTGTGACGACGCGGGTGTAGGTCGTTGACGCTTTTCTGTGCACGCTGGTAGACAACTGACCGACCTGTGCGCCCGGCGTCGTCAATTCCGCGCTCAACCGGCGTCCCACGTGCGCACACTTCGATTCCGTGCCGCCTTTCCGGCGCTGTGAGGGGCCGCTGATGTCCACTCTGATCCCCCCGACCTCCCCGGCCAGACGGGGCCCGGCGGTGCGCACCGCAGCGTCCGCCGCCGCCCTCGCCCTGGCCGGTGCGCTGCTGCCCGCCGGCGCCGCTGCCGCCGACGAGGCGCGCGACTCCATGACGGTCGCCATCTCCCAGCCGGTCGACTCGCTCAGCCCGTTCCTCGCGCAGAACCTCATCTCCACGTCGATTTTCAAGATGACGTATGAGGGCCTGATCGGCTACGACGCCGAGACCAACGAGCCCCACCCGATGCTCGCGGAGTCCTGGGAGCCCTCCGACGACGGCCTCACCTGGACCTACACGCTCCGCGACGGGATGAAGTGGAGCGACGGCGAGGACATCACCGCCGAGGACGCCGCCTGGACCTTCACCACCATGATGGAGGACGAGGGCGCCGCCACCGCCAACGGCAACTACGTCGAGAACTTCGAGAAGGCCGAGGCGGTCGACGACCGCACCCTGGAGATCACGCTCGACGAGCCGCAGGCCACCATGCTCTCCATGGACGTGCCGATCCTCCCCGAGCACGTCTGGTCCGAGGTGGACGACTACGGGTCCTTCAACAACGACGAGGACTTCCCGCTGGTCTCCAGCGGGCCGTTCACCATCAGCGGCCACGAGGCCAACCAGTCGATCACCATCGAGGCCAACCCCGAGTACTACGGCGGCGCCCCGGAGTTCGACGAGGTCGTCTTCCGCTACTTCGCCGACCAGGACGCCCAGGTCGAGGCGCTGCGCAAGGGCGAGGTGGCACTGGTCTCCAACCTCACCCCCGCCCAGGCGGACTCGCTCAAGGGCACCGACGACATCGAGGTCAACCAGGCCACCGGCAAGCGGTTCCAGGCCTTCACCGTCAATCCGGGCGCCACGACCCAGGACGGCGAGGACTTCGGCGACGGCCACCCGGCGCTGGAGGACAAGACGCTGCGCCAGGCCATCATGAGGGCCATCGACAAGGACGAGCTGGTCGAGAAGGCCTACGGCGGCTACGCCGAGGCGGCCGAGGGCTACATCCCCGCCCGCTACACCGACTACTACTGGGAGCCGGAAGGCGGCGAGCGGCTCGACTTCGACCCCGAGGCCGCCAACGCGATGCTCGACGAGGCCGGGTACGAGCGCAACGGCGACGGCGTCCGGGAGTCCCCCGACGGCGACCCGCTCGAACTGCGCATGCACACCCACAACGACCGGCCGGACTACGTCGCCATGGCGCCGATCATCGCCGAGCGCCTCGGCGACATCGGCATCGAGGTGGAGAACGAGGAGGTCGACCCGGGAGTGCTCAGCGATGCGCTGGCCTCCGGCGAGTACGACCTCATCTGGACCGGCTGGTCGGTCAACCCCGACCCCGACTACGTGCTGGGCATCCACACCTGCGACGCCCTGCCGGAGGAGCCGGGGACGATGCGCGGCGACGCCTACTTCTGCAACGAGGAGTACGACAAGCTCTACGCCGAGCAGCTCGCCGCCTACGACGACCACGGCAAGCGCGCCGAGATCGTCAAGGAGATGCAGGCGATCCTCTACGACGAGGCTGTCGTCGACGTCCTCACCTACGCCGACGTGCTGGAAGGGCTGCGCACCGACCAGGTCGCGTCGATGCAGGCCCAGCCGGTGGAGGGCGGCAACTACTGGGGCCAGGACGGCCACTGGAGCTTCTCCTCGGCCGTGCCGGCCGAGGGCGGCGGCGGAGGCGGCCCCTCCGCCGGGCTCATCGCCGGCATCGCGGCGGCCGTGCTGGTCGTCGCCGGCGGCGCCGGCTACCTGGTGTTCCGCCGCCGCTCCTCGACGGCCGACGACCGCGAGTAGCCCGCAGGGCACTCCGGCAGCACACTGCGGCCGCCGCGGCGCACCCGCGCCGCGGCGGCCGCGCTCCCGCAGACCCGAGGCACCCCGGAGAGAGGGCCGCAGGTGACCGACGCCTCCGCAACCGAAGCCGACCCGCGCGGCGCGCCGCCCGATCCCGGGCCCGGCGCGGCGCCGGCCGCCGGCCCCGAGCAGCCCGTGCCGCCCGAGCAGGGGCGGACCGGTCGCGTGCTCCGCTACATCGGCGGCCGCGTGCTGACCGCACTGGTGTCGCTGTTCGCCGTCATGGTCACCTCGTTCTTCCTGTTCCGCATCCTGCCCGGCGATCCGGTCGCCGCGATGACCGAGGGCCGCGAGGTCAGCGTCGAGCAGATGGAGGCGCTGCGCCGCGAGTTCGGCCTCGACCAGCCGCTGTGGCAGCAGTTCCTCGACTACTGCGCCGGCATGCTCCGGTTCGACCTGGGCGTGTCCTACCAGTACCGGGAACCGGTGGCCGAGCTCGTCCTGGAGCGGATCGGCCCCACGGCGCTGCTCGCCGGCACCGGGACGCTGCTCGCCGCCCTGCTCGGCCTGGTACTGGGCACGCTGGCGGCCTGGCGCCGCGGCTCGCTCGCCGACCGTGTGAACTCCGGCCTGGCGCTGCTGCTCTGGTCGGTGCCCTCGTTCTGGCTCGGCCTGCTGCTCATCGTGCTGCTCGCCTCGGGCACCGGCTGGATCCCCGGCATCTTCCCGACCTCGGGCATGAGCACCGCCAACGGCCCCGGCGGGTTCGCCGGGGTCCTCGACGTCGCCCACCACATGGTGCTGCCGCTCGTCACCATGGTCGCCGTGGTCTACGCCCAGTACCTGATGATCATGCGCTCCTCGGTGCTGGACGAGATGGGCGAGGACTACCTGACCACGGCGCGCGCCAAGGGGCTGCGCGAATCCCTGGTGCTGCGCCGGCACGCCGTCCCCAACGCGCTGCTGCCCACCGTCACCCTGATCTTCCTCAACCTGGGGCGGGTGTTCGGCGGCGTCATCCTCATCGAGACCGTCTTCGCCTGGCCGGGGCTGGGATCGCTGTTCTACTCCGGCCTCACGGTGCCCGACCTCCCGCTGGTCCAGGCCCTGTTCGTCATCTTCGCGGGCGCGGTGATCATCATGAACCTGCTGGCCGACCTCGTCTACCCGCTGCTCGACCCGCGGGTGCGCACGTGAGCGCCGGGCAGGCGCCGTCCCGCCGCGCCGTCGTCCGGGCCCGGCGCGCCACCGCGCTGACCTCCTTCGCGCGCGCCTACGCCGCCAACAAGGCCGGCCTGATCGGACTGGGCGCACTCCTCCTGGCGGCGGCCATCGCGCTCTCCGCGCCGCTGTTCATCCCGCCCGAGGCGCTCAGCGTCACCGACGCCGCGGGCAGCCGGTTCGAGCCGCCCAGCGCCGAGTTCTGGCTGGGCACCGACACCTACGGCCGCTCGGTACTGGACCTGGTGCTGTGGGGTGCGCGGATCTCGCTCACCGTCGGCTTCCTCGCCGCGTTCACCTCGGTCGCGCTGGGCACCCTGATCGGCATCACCGCCGGCCACTTCGGCGGATTCGGCGCCAACGTGCTGATGCGCGTCACCGACTGGTTCATCGTGCTGCCGACGCTGGTCATGGCGATCGCGCTGGCCGCCGTGATGGAGCGCTCCACGCTCACCATCATCATCGCCATCGGCGTGACCGCGTGGCCCTCCACCGCCCGGATCGTGCGCGCCCAGACCCTGTCCGTGGAGGCGCGGCCCTACATCGAGCGGGCGCGTGCGCTCGGCGGCGGGCACGCGCACGTGATGCTCCGCCACGTCCTGCCCAACGTCATGCCGGTCGTCATCGCCCAGACCACGCTGCTGGTGGCCGAGGCGATCGTGATGGAGGCCACGCTGTCCTTCCTCGGTCTGGGCGCGCCCTCCTCGATCTCGTGGGGCGGCATCCTGCAGGAGGCGCGCGGCGCCGGCGCGATCAGCTCCGGCATGTGGTGGTACATGATCCCGCCGGGCATCGCCATCGCGCTGGTCGCCCTCTCCTTCACGCTGTGCGGCCGCGCACTCGAAGGCGTCTTCAACCCGCGGCTCCGGGAGCGCTCATGACCCTGCTCGAAGTCGAGGACCTCACCGTCGACTACCGGACGGCCGGCGGCACCGTGCCCGCGGTGCGCGGCGTGTCCTTCGCCCTGGACGCCGGCAGCAAGCTCGGTATGGCGGGCGAGTCCGGCTGCGGCAAGTCGACCGTCGCACTCGCGCTGCTGCGGCTGCTGCCCAAGACCGCCCGTATCGGCGGGCGCGTCCTGCTCGACGGCGAGGACGTGGCCGCCATGCGCTGGGGCCGCCTGCGGGCGGTGCGCTGGGCGGGGGCGTCCATCGTCTTCCAGGGCGCCATGCACTCGCTCAACGCGGTGCGCCGGGTCGGCGACCAGATCGCCGAGCCCATGCTGCTGCACGGCACCGCGCCGGCATCCGCCGTGCCCGGCAGAGTGGACGCACTGCTGGAGCAGGTCGGGCTGCCGGCGTGGCGGGCCCGGTCCTATCCGCACGAGCTGTCCGGCGGGCAGCGCCAGCGGGTGATGATTGCGATGGCGCTCGCCTGCGAACCGCAGCTCATCATCGCCGACGAACCGACAACCGCGCTGGACGTGATGATCCAGGCGCAGATCCTGCGGCTCATCGACGCGCTCGTCGCCGACCGCGGCATCGGGCTGCTGATGATCAGCCATGACCTGTCGGTGCTCGCCGACACCTGCGACCGGCTCGCCGTCATGTACGCGGGGCGGATCGTGGAGGAGGGGCCGGCCGCCGCGGTCGTCTCCGGTGCGCTGCACCCCTACACCGCCGCGCTCAGCGCGGCCTTCCCCACGATCGGCGACCCGGCGTCGCGGCGCGCGCCGCGCGGCCTGCCGGGCGACCCGCCCGACCCGGCGGAACTGCCGTCCGGCTGCTCGTTCCGCCCGCGCTGCCCGCTCGCCGAAGAGCGGTGCGCCCGGATCGACCCGGCGCTCCGCCCCGCCGGGCCGGTGTCCGGCGACGCGGCCGCCGACACGGCGGCCGCCGTGTCCGGGAGCGGCGACGGAGACCGCACGGCGGCCTGCGTCCTGGTCGGCCCGGATCCGGGAGACGCCGCGGGCGGGGACGGCGCCGGCGCAGACGCCGGTGCCGGGAGCGGCGCCGCAGCAGCGGGCTCCGCCCCGGGCGCCACCGACGCCGAGGAGGCACAGTGAGCACCGCAACCGGAACCGACAGCGCGGAGGCCGCAGTGGGAGGGGCCGCACCGGCGGTCGCCGCGCACGGCCTGGAGGTGGCCTTCACCGGGCGCGGCCGCGGCACGGCGCGCGCCGTCGACGGCGTCGACCTGGCCGTCGCGCCCGGAGAGATCGTCGCACTGGTCGGCGAATCGGGCTGCGGCAAGTCGACGCTGGCCCGCGCGCTGCTGGGCCTGGTGCGGCCGAGCGGGGGCGAAGTGCGCGTCGAGGGCGCCCCGCTGGCCTACAGCACCCGCGCGCTCAAGCGCCTGCGCCACCGGGTACAGCTGATCCAGCAGGACCCCAGCGGGTCGCTCAACCCACGGCACACCGTCTACGACGCCGTCGCCGAAGGGCTGCGCATCCACGAGGGCACGACCGCCGACGAGGAGCAGCGCGTCGCCGATGCGCTGGCCCGCGCGGGGCTGCGCCCGCCGGAGCGGTTCTTCCTGCGCTATCCGCACGAGCTCTCCGGCGGCCAGCGGCAGCGCGTCGTCATCGCCGGTGCGCTGGTGCTCGACCCGGACGTGCTGGTGGCCGACGAGCCGGTCGCCTCGCTGGACGCGTCGGTGCGCGGCGAGATCCTGGCGCTGCTGCTGCAGCTCCGCGACGACCTCGGGCTGTCCGCCCTGGTGGTGACGCACGACCTGGGCCTGGCCTGGAACATCGCCGACCGCGTCGCGGTCATGTACCTCGGTCGGATCGTGGAGTCGGGCACCGTCGAAGAGGTGCTGTCGGCTCCGCGCCACCCCTATACGCGCGCGCTCCTGTCGGTGCTGCCCGAGTCCGCCGCGGGCGGTCCGCCGCAGATCCTCACCGGCGAACCGCCGGACCCGACCCGTATCCCGTCCGGCTGCCGCTTCCACGCCCGCTGCCCGGTCCTCGCCTCCGGCGAAGCCGCCCGCGCCGGCGTCGACGACGCCTGCCGCAGCACCGACCTCCCCCTGCTGCCGGGAGCGGGCCCGCATGCCGCGGCCTGCCACTACGCCAACGCCGCCCAGGACTGACGGGAGCGGCCCGGCGGCGTGCCGCCGGGCCGGGGGCTGGCCGCGGCGGCGTGCCGTCGGGCCGAGGGCTGGCCGGCGGCTCAGCCTGCCGGCGGGGCGAGGACGCTCCAGGCGCCGGGGAGGACCCGCCAGGTGCGGTGCCGGACGCCCCGGTCTACTTCGCCGTCGGCGCTGACGTTGGCCGGCTCGGTGCGGATGGTGATGACGCGGGCGCTGATGTGCCGGACGTCGGGATGGGCGATGTGGCGGCCGACCGCCAGGGACAGCGCGTAGCGGGCGCGCCTGCGGAAGCTCAGCGCGCGGGACACGACGAGGTCGATGCGCCCGTCGTCGAGCCGGCTGCGCGGCGACACTTCGGCACCGCCGCCGATGAACCGGCCGTTGGCGACCGCCGCCATCAGCACCCGCCGGTCCTTGAGCACCGTCTGCCCGTCAGCGGCGACGCGCATCCGGTGGCCGCGGGACCGCAGCCCGGCCAGCAGGCTTCCGGCCGGGTACCCCGCCGCTCCGATGGCGGCCTTGAGGTTCTCCGCCGCCAGCGTGGAGTCGGCGCCCGCACCGAGGTGCACGGCGTTGACGACGATCGCGCCGGTGTCGTCCTCGATCAGGTCCAGCGGCCGGGGAGCATACCCGGACAGCGCCTCGGCGGCCGCAACCGGATCGGCCGGCAGCCCCAGACTGCGGGCGAAGTCGTTGCCGGTGCCCATCGGCACCAGGCCGACGGTCCGCCCCGCCAGCTCGCCCCGGCGGTGCAGCGCGCCGACAACCGCGTGCAGCGACCCGTCGCCGCCGGCCACCACCACGGTCCCGTCGTCCGCAACCTCGTCCAAGGCGGCTTCGAGGGCGCCGGCATCGCCGCACGGCCGCACCCGCGCCGCGGGCCCCAGCGCCCGCGCGACCGCGTCGACCCGGTCGCCGCCGGTCCCGCCGGCGCCCTCGCCGGTAATAACGAGCATGTCCCCCTGCTTCCCGCCTGACCTGCCCTCAGCGGACCGAGCCTATGCCCGCAGCGGACAAAAGGTACCGCCAGCGGTCGTGCTGCGCTGTTCCGCTGCTGCAGGGGCCCGTGCGCGATCAGAGTTCCTGCCGGTCGCGGGTCGGGCTCCAGGGGTCACAGCAGGGGCGGTCTCGCCGGCCGCCGTTTCTGCTCTGTCCGCCCGCTGCAGAGCGGGTGTGCGGTCAGAGTTGGCACTGGCCGCGGGGCAAGCGTGGATCGGGGCCGCAGTCTCTCGCGCCTCTGGAGCCGGCTGTCCGGTCCTTCACTGCGTCGGATAGGCGGAAAGCGGCGGCGACGGCGCAACTGGGCGGGCCTCGGATTGGCGGCGGGGCGGCAGGTTTGCTGCGGGGCCGGGCTCCAGGCATCACAGCATGGGCGGCTTCGCCGGCAGTCTTCCTGCTCTGTCTCGCCCTCGCCACTGCGGAGCCGTGTGCGGCCAGGGGCGGTGGTGATCGCTGGGCGGGGGCGGTTGAGACCGCAGGCTCCCGCGCCTCGGCGGCCGTCGGACGGATGTCCAGTGCGTCGGAAAAGCCAAAAGCGGCGGCGACGGCGAGGGTGGGCTGGCCCTCGGGTCGGCGGCCGGGCGCGGGCCCGTCGCGGGGCGGGTGTGGCTGCAGGGGCGGGAGAGGTTGCGGGCTCCGCGCGGGGGCAGCCGAGTGGCGGTCTGGTCAGCGCGTCGGACAAACCAAGGACGGCAGCGACGGCGAGGGTGGCCGGGGCCGCGGGTCGGCGGCAGAGCGCGGGCTGGCCACAGGGCGGGGCCGCGGGGCGCGAGGGGCGGGTGTGACTGGTGTGAATAGTGGGGTTGCGGGGTCGACGACTGGCGGGCCGGGCAAGCGCGGGTGGTTCGCGAACCCTTGGTAACACCCCATGGGCGCCACGACTCGCGCCTTTTCAGCGGCAAATCCGCGCAGAATCGAGAGGTGCGGTTCTTCCGGGGCCCGTTTCCGGGGCTACTTTCACTCTGCGTGGCGACATAGGGGGCGAAACCGGGCGTCAGTCGCCGTCAGGGAGCGGGTGTCCGGTTTGGGGGCCCATGCGTGGGAGCACGCCGTGTTCCTTTTCGGGGGGCGGCGAGATCACTCCTGCATCAAATCACCCAAAGTGGGGCATCTTTCCGCCGCGGTTGCCGCCTTTTCGCCGATCGGGCCGCGGAAAAGGCGGATGTGCGGGAATCGGACACCGCAACGCTGCGTGACCTCGTGTTTGTGCAGGTCGGTGGGGCGTGGAATCGGGCTCTGCGTGCAGGGACCGTAGGGGGAGGGCCCCTTCTGATTGGGCGGAGTTGCAGGGGGTCCGCTGCAGTGTCCGTTCTCCTGCCATTTGTCCCCAGTCCTCGCCCCGCGACCGGCCCGCCACCCGGCCGGTAACTCGGCGCCCCTCGCGGCCTCGCCGCCGCTGCCGCACTGCGCTTGTCCGACGCACTGAACACCGGAAAGCCGGCCGCAGGGAAGCGGGAGCCTAGGGTCTCCCCGCCCCCGCCCCCGCCCGCGAAGAGCAGAAACTCTGGTCGCACACGAGTCTCGAAGCTGCGGGACAGGGCGGGAGGGCTGTCAGCGAAGCCGTCCTTGTCTTGAAGCACTGCGCCTTGTTATGTGATCAGCCCGCCACCTGGCCACCCGCCGGCGCCCCTCGCGGCCTCGCCGCCGCTGCCGCATTGCGCTTGTCCGACGCACTGAACACCAGTGAGTCGGCTGAAGGGATGCGGGAGCCTTCGGTCTCGTCCGCGCCCGCGCCGCGAACAGCAGTAACTCTGGCCGCACACCGGCTCCGAAGCGGTGTGCGGCCAGAGCGGAAAAGGCTGTCGGCGAAGCCCTCCTTGACTGCGTTGCCGTGAGCCCCGCCTGCGGCCATCCGACTCCCGGCCGACCAACCCGAGGCTCCCTCCCGGCCTCGCCGCCGCTGCCCCTTGCGCTCGCCCGGCGCACTGAACACCGGTCGGTCGGCCGCAGCGGGGCGGGAGCCTGAGGTCGTACCCGCCTCCCGCCCCCGCCCCGCCGCCGGCGGAAACTCCGGCCGCGCAGCAGCCCCGGGCGGTGGGGCAGGGGGAGAACCCGTCGGCGAAGCCGTCCTTTCCGGCGGGGAGGACGGCCCCCCCGGGGTGCGGGGCCGGCGCCGGGTCAGGAGCCGGTGGGGAAGCGGAAGACCTGGGGGTCGTGGTCGCTGACCTGGTCGTGGAATTCGGCGTTGATGCGCACGACCTCGTAGCTGGAGCCGGCGGTCAGCGACGAGGAGGCCAGGATGGCGTCGAGGGACTGGGAGTTGCCGTCGAAGACGTAGTTGTACCGCTCTTCGGCGGGGAGGTCCTCCATCGGGTTGTGCAGGGCGCCGTCGGCGGTCAGCGTGTCGAGGGTGGGGGAGAACCAGAAGTCGTTCAGGTCGCCCAGCACGAGGAGGCGCGCTTCGGGGTCGGCGGAGAGCAGGTCGTCGGCGAAGGTGCGCACCGCAGCGGCCTGCTCGAGGCGCTGCGGCTCGGTGGTGCGCTCCGGCGGCTGCCGCACGCCGTGCAGCGGCTCGTCGCCGCCCTTGGAACTGAAGTGGTTGGTCACCGCGAAGACCGTCTCGCCACCCACCCGGAACTCGGCGGCGAGCGGCTTGCGGGTCTCCTCCCACGCGGGGTCGCCCGGAGCGATCCGGGCCGGCGAGGCGCTCAGCTGCGGGCCGTCCGCGCCGTCCACGACCTCCACCGGCGTCGTGGCGTCGCCGCCGGCCCGGTCGACGAACTCCGCGCGCTCCGGGTCGAACAGGAAGGCGTTGCGGATGTTGCCGCCGGGCTGCCCGCCGTCGGCGCCGTCCTCGGGGTCGATCTGGCGCCACTCGTAGCGGGGGCCGCCCGCCGCCTCGATCGCCGCCGTCAGCCGCTCCAGCGTGCGCTCCGGCGAGACCGTCCCGTCGTCGGCCGGGCCGCTGTCGTCCTGCACCTCCTCCAGTCCGACGATCGCCGGTGCGCCGAGGGCGTCGGCGATGCCCGCGCCGAGCCGGTCGAAGTCCTCCTGCGGCGTCTCGGCGTCGGACAGATTCTCCACGTTGTAGCTGGCCACCGCCGTTTCGCCCGCCCCCGCGGGTTCGGCGCGGCCCGGCTCCAGCCCGCCCCCGGTGTGTGCGCCCAGCTCGGTGGCCTGCACCGTGTAGCCGCCGAAGCCGCTGTAGGAGAGCGGCCCCCGGGTGGTGCCCGCGAGGGTGTCGCCGACATCGGCCTCCGGGAACGGCTGCTCCTCGTACGGGATCAGCGACTCCACCTTCACCCGGCCCTGGTTGGGCTCGTCGTAGGAGTTGTAGGCCGTGCCGCCGCTGGGTGTGCGGTTCTGCTCCGGCTCGGTGGTCACCCACAGCGCGCCGTAGGCGTCAGTCGGGCCGACGACGGGAGCGTCGTCGATCCGGACGTCCATGTGCTCGTGCGCCGCGTAGAAGTCAAGCGCATAGCGGTCCGGCTCCAGTTCCCGGCCGCTGATGTCGTCCCCCTGCGGCGCGTACTCCTCCGGGACCGTGCCCTGCTCCAGCAGCACCGGGTCGGGGAGCTCCGCGCCCGAGCCGGTCGCCTCCCAGGTCGCCGACGACAGCTGGGTCACTGTCTGCGCGCCCTCGGCCGGCCGGTACTCCTCGACGGTGCCCGACACATCCACGGTGTCGCCGGGCGCGACGTCCGGCGTCTCCCCGCCGGTGAAGACGAAGAGCGCCTCGCTGGTGCGCGGATCGCCGTCGCCCTCGGTGTCGGCGAACCAGAACCCGCGGGCCGAACCGAACGCCTGGACCGCCGTCACCACTCCGGGCAGCGCCTCGACCTCGTGCCCCGCATACGGCGAGACCCGGGTCGTGCCCTGCACGTCGTGGATGCGCAGGCCGTCCGCGGCGGCCGGGACCGCCGCGCCGGCGGCAGCCGCGGCCAGTGCCGCGGCAACGGCGCCGGCCCGCAGCACGGGCCGCCCGGCGCAGCGGCGGACCAGGCCCGCGGTGGCCGGCGGCGGCAGCCGGCGGTGCAGGCCCTGCAGGCTGTGCGGGAGAAGGGGATTGAGCGGGCGGAGGGGGAGTAGCGCCCGCAAGGGGCGGAGGGGGCGGTGCGAGCGGGACACGCGGCGGCCTTTCTCCAGGGGGTCGGCTCCGTCCGGAACGCCCCGCGCGAAAGGCCCGCGCGGACCGGACCCGGACCGTGCCGCCCGATCATGCCCCAGCCGCGTTACCGCGCGGTAGACCCGGATCGAACGCGCCGCTGCGCCGCGCCGGCCGCGGCCCGCGAGCCACCGGACGACCGCGCTGCCGGTCCGACGGAGACGCCGGCCGGGCTCCCCGGCTGCCGCCGGCTCCGCCGGAGCTGTCCCGCCGACCGGAGGGTGCGGCTCGCACCCCGGCCGTGCACCGGGCCGGCCGCACGGGCAGCGCCGCTACGGGGAGCTCAGCCGGCAGCGGACCGGGTCTGCGCAGAGTCGCCTCGGCCCGGACACCCGCACCGGACAGCCGCCTGCGCTTCGGCCGTACCACCGGGCCGCGCACGGACCGGCCCCGCGGCAGCTCCCGCCGCACCCCTCCGCTGCGCAGCCGGGCGGTGCGGTACCGGGGCAGCCCCAGGCAGCCGGGAGCGGGCAGCAGCGGCGGGATCTGCGGAGGGGCTGCGCAGCACCGCCGCGGTAGGGCACCATGTCCGTGTGGAAGCCCGCGACGTCGAACTCCTGCGCGACGTGCTCGCCACGACACCGTGGCTTGAGCGCGCCGACGACCTCGCCCGCGCGCTGCGCACGACCCGCAGCGGGGGCCTGATGCTGCTCGGCACCCCGTCCGAGGAGCCGTGGCACCTCGCCGCGCACCTCGACGACGAGGCGCGCTACGCCAACCTGCCGCAGCTCGCGCCGAGCCTGGTGCGCTGGTCGCCGCCGCCCGGCGCGCCGCCGCACCTGTCCATCGGACTCGACCGGATCACCGAGGCGTCCCGCGGCCACACGCTCTTCGTCGTCAACGACGCGCCGGCGGCGCCCGTCCCGCTGCTGGAGCGGGTCGACGACGCGCGCCGCTCCGGCGCCACCGTCCTCTCCCTCGACCAGGGCGACGACGAGCTCACCGCGCTCGCACACGAGGCCGTCGAGCTGGACCCGGACCGGGCCCCGGTCGGATTCGACGGGTTCCAGCACCTGGTCAGCACCGCCGCCGGCCGCGCCGAGGAACGCGGCCGGGCCGGCCTGAAGTACCGCCTCTCCCGCTTCCTCGACCTGGTCAGCGGGCCCCGCATCGCCGAGTAGCGGCGGCTGCGGGCCGGGGCGGTCCACCCCGTTTCAGCGTTCGGCGCTGTCGTCCCCGCCGTCGTCCCAGGCCTCGTTCCGCTCGGCCACCGTCTGCAGCGCCTGGGCGGCCGACTGCTCGTCGGCATAGGGGCCCAGCCGGTACTTGTTCGGGCACCCCGCGCCGCGCTCGACCGCGTCGTGCTTGAGGCAGTACCACCAGCGCTGGTCGTCGGGGAGGTCCATGGGGTTCACCGTCATCGCTGCTCTCCCAAAGGTGCTCGGACACGTGGTCGGACGGCATTCTCGCCCGGCTCCTACCCTCTTGGCGAGGCCATAGACTCAGGCCATGACCACTCCGCTCGCCCCGGGGCGCATCTCGCCCCAGCGCTCCGTCCCCGCCCACATCGAACGGCCGGAGTACGTCGGCCGCAAGCGGGCCGCCGAAGGACTCCTCGGCGATGTGCAGACGCCGGAGACGATCGCCGCGATGCGCGAGGCGGGCCGGATCGCCGCGCAGGCGCTGGAAGAGGTCGGCCGCAACATCCGGCCCGGCGTCACCACCGACGAGCTCGACCGGATCGGCCACGAGTTCCTCCTCGACCACGGCGCCTACCCGAGCACGCTCGGCTACAAGGGCTACCCGAAGTCGCTCTGCTCGTCGCTGAACGAGGTCATCTGCCACGGAATCCCGGACGACACGGCGGTCTCCGACGGCGACATCGTCAACATCGACATCACCGCCTACTACAAGGGCGTACACGGCGACACCAACGCCACCTTCCTGGCCGGCGACGTCTCCCAGGAGGCGCGGCTGCTCGTCGAGCGGACCCGCGAGGCCACCATGCGCGCCATCAAGGCGTGCCGCCCCGGCCGTGAGATCAACGTGGTCGGCCGGGTCATCGAGTCCTACGCCAAGCGCTTCGGCTACGGCGTGGTCCGCGACTTCACCGGCCACGGTGTCGGCCCGGAGTTCCACTCCGGACTGGTCGTGCCGCACTACGACGACCCGCGCGCCGACACCGTGATGGTGCCCGGCATGACGTTCACGATCGAGCCGATGATCACCCTCGGCGGCATCGGGTACGACGTGTGGGACGACGGGTGGACCGCGGTCACCTCCGACCGCTCCTGGACGGCGCAGTTCGAGCACACCCTCGTCATCACCGACGACGGCCACGAGATCCTCACCCTGCCCTGAGGCGGCCGGGAACGGCGTCCGAAGCGCCCCGGGGAGCCTCCGCGCCACCGCGGTCCGCCGCTCGCGGCGCCCGCCCACCGGCCGCCGCCAAGCCCTGGCGGCGCCCGGTGCGGGCGGGATATGGTCGCCCCCGTGAAGGTGCTGATCTCCGCAGACATGGAAGGCGCCACCGGCGTCACCTGGCCCGCCGACGTCGAACCCGGTACCGAGCAGTGGCAGCGCTGCCGGTCGATGTTCACCTCCGACGTGAACGCCGCCATCGCCGGCTTCCACGCGGGCGGTGCTGACCGGGTCGTGGTCAACGAAGCGCACGCGACGATGCGCAACCTGCTGCTGGAGCAGCTCGACGAGCGCGCCGAGATGATCACCGGCCGGCACAAGGACCTCTCGATGATCGAGGGCATCCAGTACGGCGGTGTCGACGCGGTCGCCTTCGTCGGCTACCACGCCGGCGCCGGCACCGAGGGCGTGCTCGCCCACACCTACCTGCCCAACTCCATCACCGGGGTATGGCTGGACGGCGAGCCCGCCAGCGAAGGCCGGCTCAACGCCTGCGTCGCCGCCGAGTACGGCGTCCCCGTCGTGCTGGTCACCGGCGACGACCGCGCCTGCGCCGACGCCGCCGGCTACGCGCCGCACGCGCAGACCGTGGCGGTCAAGGAGTACGTCTCCCGCTACGCCGCGCAGTGCCGCCCGCCCGGCCGCACCCACGCCGCGATCGCCGAGGCCGCCGAAGCCGCGGCTGCGCTGGCCGGCGCCGCCGATCCGGTCCCTGCCCGCGCGCACACCGTCGAGGTCGAGGTCGACGCCGCGCACCTGGCCGGCGCGGCCGCCATCGTGCCCGGTGTCGAGCAGGTCGCGCCGTGCCGGGTCCGGTTCAGCGGCGCATCCGGCTACGCGATGATCCGAGGCTTCAAGGCGGTCGTCACGCTGGTCTCCAACGCGGTGGAGAAGAACTACGGCTGAGCGGGAGCCGCTGCGGCGCCAGTGCGGACCGTTCGGCGCCCGCGGCCGCATCGACAGCACACCGACAGGGGGGAGCCGCGCATGCGCGCAGCAGAACCGGAGGCGGATGGCGGCTGGGCGGCCGCTGAGGAGGAAGCGGTCCGCTTCACCTCCGACCTGATCCGCATCGACACCACCAACCGCGGCGGGGGCGACGGCGACGAGCGCGCCGCCGCCGAGTACACCGCGGCGCTGCTGGAGGAGATCGGCGCCGCGCCGAAGATCCTGGAGCGGTCGCCGCGCCGCTCCAACGTCGTCGCCCGCATCCCCGGCACCGACCCGGCGGCGCCCGGCCTGCTCGTCCACGGCCACCTCGACGTGGTCCCCGCCGAGCCCGGCGAGTGGACCGTGCACCCCTTCTCCGGCGAGGTGCGCGACGGCGCAGTCTGGGGGCGCGGCGCCATCGACATGAAGAACGCCGACGCCATGGTGCTCGCCGCCGTGCGCCGATGGGCCCGGGCCGGCGTCCGCCCGCGCCGCGACATCGTGCTGGCGTTCACCGCAGACGAGGAGGCCAGCGCCGCCGACGGCGCGGCCTGGCTCGCCGCCGAGCACGCCGAGCTGTTCGCGGACTGCACCGAAGGGGTCAGCGAGTCCGGGGGGCGCACGGTGCACGTCCCGGCCGCCGACGGCACGCCGCTGCGGCTGTACCCGGTGGCCGCCGCCGAGCGCGGGACCGCGTGGCTGCGCCTCACCGCGCACGGCCGCGCCGGACACGGGTCCCGGGTCAACGACGACAACGCCGTCGGCGCCATCGCCGCCGCCGTCGCCCGCATCGACGGACACGCGTGGCCGTACCGCCTCACCCCGGTCACCCGCGCTGCGCTCGCCGCCGTCGCCGACGCGGTCGGGGTGCCGCACGGACTGGACGAGCCCGGCTTCGACGCGCAGCGCGACGTGCCGGCGCTTCTGGACCGGCTCGGGCCCGCCGCCGACCTGGTCCGCGCCACGCTGCGGGAGAGCGCCAACCCGACGGTGCTCCGGGCCGGCGGCAAGGTCAACGTCATCCCCGGCACCGCTACCGCCGGCGTGGACGGCCGCGTGCTGCCCGGCGGGCGGGAGCTGTTCGAGGCGGAGCTCGACCGGCTCACCGGGCAGCGCGTCACCTGGGAGTACGAGCACTCCTCCATCCCGGTGGAGGCGCCGCTCGACTCCGGACTGTTCACCGCGATGGCGGACGCACTGCTCGCCGAGGACCCCGCCTGGGCGGCCGAGCGCGGCCTGCCGCCGGCACAGGTGGTGCCGGTCTGCATGGCCGGCGGTACCGACGCCAAGCACTTCGCCCCGCTCGGCATCGCCGGATACGGCTTCACTCCGCTGCTGTGGCCGGCCGGCCTCGACTACGACGCGCTCTTCCACGGCACCGACGAGCGGGTCCCCGTCGAAGCACTCCGCTTCGGCGTCCATGTGCTGGACCGCTTCCTCCGGGCGGCCTGAGCCTCCGCCCGGCCCGCGCGTGCGCACGGTCCGGGCCATCCGCCGCCCCGCCACTGCGCCACCAGCACCGGACCCGCAACAGAAGGGACTCCAGGCACGATGCAGACCCTCCCGTACGGGGCGTGGCCCTCGCCGCTGGACGCGGCGGAGGTCGCCCGCAACGACGGCGCACCCAACTGGCCCCGGGCACGGGGCGAGGAGGTGTGGTGGACCGAGCCGCGCCCCGCCGAGGGCGGCCGGGTCACGCTCTGCCGCGCCCGCCTCGACACCCCTGACGCGGCCCCGGAGGCGGTCCTCCCCGCTCCCTGGAACATCCGCTCCCGCGTGCACGAGTACGGCGGCGCGCCCTACCTGCCGGTACCCGACCCCGGCGGCGGCAGCGGTACCGCGATCGTCTTTGCCGAGTTCAGCGACCAGCGGCTCTACCTGTACCGGCCGGACACCGGTGCCCAGCCGCAGCCGCTCACCCCGGCGCCGGACCGCCCGTCCGGGCTGCGCTACGCCGAGCCCGTCGCCGGCCCGGCCGGGGAGATCTGGTGCATCCGCGAGCGGCTCACCGGTCCGGCCCCGACCGACCTGGAGCGCGCTATCGTGGCGGTCCCGCTGGACGGTTCGGCCGCCGGCGACCCGGGCGCCGTCCGCACGGTGGCCGCAGGGCGCCGCTTCCTCACCTGCCCGCGCCGCTCGCCCGACGGCCGGATGCTGTCCTGGATCGGCTGGGACCACCCGGACATGCCGTGGGACTCGACCTACCTCTCGGTCGCCGCGATCGGCCCGGACGGCACCGCGGCCGAGGCCCACGACGTGGCCGGCGGGCCGGGCGAGTCGGTGGTGCAGGCGGAGTGGGGCGCCGAGTCGGTGCTGTTCGCGGTCTCCGACGCGTCCGGCTGGTGGAACCCCTACCAGATCGTGCTCGACGGAGTCCCGCACCAGGATTCCGCTCCGCGCCCCCCGGTGGCGCTCGCCCCGCTGCCCCAGGAGTTCGGCGGCCCGCTCTGGCAGCTCGGCGCCACCTGGATCCTGCCGCTCCAGTGCGGCCTGATCGCCGCCGTGCACGGCACCGGCGACACACGCCTGTCGCTGCTGTGCCCGGACTCCGGAAGCTTCACCGCCGTCGACACCCCGCACACCGAGTTCTCGCCCAGACTCACCGCGGCGGGTGCGGCCGGCGACACCCTGGTCACCGTCGCCGCCTCGCCCGACCTGCCCTCCGAGGTGGTGGCGGTGTCGGTGGCCGACGGCTCCTGGCGGTCGCTCAGCCGGTCCGGCGGCGGGCCCGAGGTTCCGCCCGACCTGGTGCCGCGGCCCGAGCCGCGGGTCTTCACCGGCCCTGGCGGGCGCGAGGTGCACGCCACCGTGTACCCGCCGCGCAACCCCGCCGCCCAGGCGCCCGAAGGCGAGCTGCCGCCGTACGCGGTGTGGGTGCACGGCGGCCCCACCGGCCGCGCCGCAACGGTGCTCGACCCCGAGGTCGCCTACTTCACCAGCCGGGGGATCGGCGTCGCCGAGGTGAACTACGGCGGCTCGACCGGCTACGGCCGCGCCTACCGGGAGCGGCTTCGGGAGAACTGGGGCGTCGTCGACGTCGAGGACTGCGCCGCCGTCGCCGACGCGCTGGCCGCCGAAGGACTGGCCGACCCGGCGCGGATCGCGGTGCGCGGCGGCAGCGCCGGCGGCTGGACATCGGCGGCCGCGATCACCGAGAAGGACACGCCGTTCGCCTGCGCCGCGATCTCCTACCCCATCGTCGACCTGGTCGGCTGGCGGACCGGCGAGACGCACGACTTCGAATCGCAGTACCTGGAGAGCCTCGTCGGTCCCTGGCCGCAGACCCGCGCCCGCTACGAGCTGCGGTCGCCGGTGAACCGCGCCGACCGGGTGTCCGCGCCGTTCGTTCTGCTGCAGGGCGACGAGGACGCGATCTGCCCGCCGGTACAGGCGGAGCGGTTCGTCGAGCGGGTGCGCGGCCGCGGCGTGCCGCACGCCTACCTGCTCTTCCAGGGCGAGCAGCACGGCTTCCGCAAGGCGGAGACGATCACCGCCGCGCTCCGGGCCGAGCTGTCCCTGTACGCCCAGGTGTTCGGGTTCGACGGCGGCGCCGAGGCGTCCGGGCCGGAGCTGTCCCGGTGACCGGCGCGGCCGGGCAGGCGGCGCCGGCCGGCAGCGAGCGGCCGCGCATCGGCGCGGTCCCGCCGCGGCTCGTGCCGGGCGACACCGTGGAGGTCTGCTCACCGTGCAGCCCGCCCGAAGCCGAGCTGCTCGACGCGGCCCTGGACGCGGTGCGCAGCTGGGGCCTGCGGGTCCGGGAGCGGCCGCACACCCGCAGCCGGCACCCCCGGTTCGGCTACCTCGCCGGCGAGGACGCCGACCGCGCCCGCGACCTGGCCGACGCGATCACCGCGCCGGACAGCGCGGCGGTGCTGTGCGCCCGCGGCGGCGACGGCGCCCACCGCACCTTGGACCGGCTCGACCCCGGGCTGCTCCGCGATGCGCCCGCCAAGGCCTTCGTCGGCTTCAGCGACATCACCGCGCTGCACGAGGCGCTCGCCGTGGACCTGGGCGCGCCCACCCTGCACGGCCCGGTGATCGGATCGCACTACTTCGCCCACGACACTGCCGCCCAGGAGGACCTGAAGGCGGTGCTGTTCGCACCGGAGACGCGGACCGAGCTGGCCCCGCCGGGCGCGGTCACCCTGATCGGCGGGCGCGCCCGCGGAGTACTGGCCGGCGGCAACCTGAGCCTGCTGGCCGGCGGGGTCGGCACGCCGCACTCCCGGCCGAGCGCGGCGGGGACGCTGCTACTGCTGGAGGACATCAACGAGGACGTGTCGACGCTCGACCGCTACGTCACCCAGCTGCTGCGCAGCGGCTGGCTGGAGGGGGCGCGGGGGGTGATCGGCGGCTCGTGGGGCGGCTGCACGCCCGACGACGCCACCATCCGCGCCATGCTCGCCGAACGCCTCGCGCCACTCGGCGTCCCCGTGGTCGACGGCTTCGGCTTCGGCCACATCCCCGCCCAGATCACCGTCCCCCTCGGTGCGGAAGCCGAGCTCGACACCGCGGGCACCCCCACCCTCCGGCTGGACGCCCCGGCGCTGGCCTGACCGGCCGGCCCGCGCCCCTCGCGGCCGCAGAACGGGATCAGATCCCCGGCGGGGCCGCGGGGGTTTGCGATGATCGACTCCATGAGCGATCAGCAGACCCCGCAGCCCCGCCCCGCTTCCGCCGCGCACGACGTCCCCGACGTCTCCGGGCTCACCGTCGCCGTGCTCGGCGGCACCGGAGACCAGGGCCGCGGCCTCGCCCGCAGGTTCGCCCTGGCCGGCTTGGGCGTCGTCATCGGCTCGCGCAGCGCCGATCGCGCCCAGTCCGCCGCCGACGGCCTCGGCGCCGGCCTGGGCGTGCGCGGCGCCGACAACTCCGCCGCCGCCCGTGCCGCCGACATCGTCATCGTCGCCGTGCCCTGGGACGGCCACCGCGAACTGCTCGCCGCGCTCGCCGACGACCTGGCCGGAAAGATCGTCGTGGACTGCGTCAACCCGCTCGGGTTCGACGCCAAGGGCCCCTACGCGCTGCCGGTCGAGGAGGGCAGCGCTGCCCAGCAGGCCGAGGCCGTGCTGCCGCGCAGCCGGGTGACAGCGGCCTTCCACCACGTCTCCGCCGCCGTGCTTCTCGACCCCGAAGTGGACGAGGTCGACCTCGACGTGCTCGTGCTCGGCGACGACCGGGAGGCCACCGACACCGTGCGGGCCCTGGCGGGGAGCATCTCCGGGGTGCGCGGCATCTACGGCGGCCGCCTGCGCAACGCCCACCAGGTCGAAGCGCTGACCGCCAACATCATCGCGGTGAACCGCCGCTACAAGGCCCACGCCGGGCTCCGGATCACCGACGTCTGACCCGCAGCTGCGGAGGCGGCCCGGTGCCGGTGCCGGCCGGCACCGGCGGCGCTTGCTGCTCCCTCTCGGGGTCCGCCAGCCCGGCGGCCTGCCGGGCCCCGGGGGCCCGTGCCCGAACCGGCGGGGCCGGGTAGCCTGCCCGCCGCTGCCCGACGGTCCGGGGCAGGGCCGCGGGCGAGAGGAGCGGGCGGTGCGCGTGATGACCTGGAACGTCTGGTGGAGGTTCGGCGACTGGGAGCGGCGCGCCGATGCCGTCCTCACCGAGCTGCGCGCCCGGGAACCCGACATCGTCGGGCTCCAGGAGGTGTGGGGCGCCGGCGGGACGAGCCTCGCCGACCGCCTCGCCGACGGCCTCGGCATGCACCGCGTGTTCGCGCCCTGGTCCCGAACGGACTCCTGGCGTGCGCGGATCGGGAGCGCGCCGGTCGACGTCGGCACCGCCGTGCTGAGCCGGTGGCCGATCTCCGCGACCGCCACCGCCGTGCTGCCCGCAGACCCCGACCGCGACGACGGCCGCACCGCGCTGCTCGCCAGCATCGACGCGCCGGGTGCCCGGATCCCGTTCTGCACCGTGCACCTGTCGTCCGACCCGGGCGGCTCGGCCCTGCGCTGCCGCCAGGTCGCCGCGGTGGCCGGCCTCCTCGCGGAGGAGGTGCCCGGAGGCGGAGCGGACGGCGGGTTCCCGCCGGTGGTCGTCGGCGACCTGAACGCGCCCGCCGACTCCGACGAGGTCCGGCTGCTGGGCGGCTACCGTACCGCGCCGCCGCGCCCGGGCCACCTGCTGATCGACGCCTGGGAGTTCGCCGAGCCCGGCGCTCCGGCGGTCACCTGGGACCGGTCCAACCCGAACGTGCCGTTCGGCCCGGACTTCCGGATCGACTATATCCACGTCGGGCCGCCCGGACGGTCCGGCGCGGGCGACGTCATCCGCGTCCGCCGCGCCGGCGACACCCCGCACGGCGGCATCTGGCCGTCCGACCACTTCGCGGTGGTGGCAGACCTCGCTCCGCCCGGGTGAGGCACGCCGGCAGGGGCATCCTGCGCGGGAGAGGCGCTGCCGCGCAGCGCGCAGCTGACCCCCCCCAGGACTGGAGCGCGGAGCCGGCGGGGTGCGGGGGCTGCCGGCCCTCCCGGTCCCGCTCCGCCGAGAGCGGCGGCCGGGCGCCGCGGCAGCCGGTCCGGGCAGAGCCGGCGGGAGTCCTCCTCAGAGCCGGTCGAGGGCCGCGAGGAGGTGGCGCTCCTCCCGGGCGAAGTGCTGCTCGAGTTCTGCGACGAGGCGCTCCAGGTCGGCGCGGACCGCGTCGGCCCCGCGGCGCGCGTCCGGGCCGCGGGCGGTGAGCCGTTCCGCGTGCGCCAGTACCTCGCGCTTGAGTGCGGTGACGCGGACGTGCTCGCGGCGCAGGGTGTCCACCACCGGCGCCAGCCGGGGGTCCGCCTGCTCCAGTGCGGGAAAGCCCCGCTGCTCCTCCGCGTCGTGGTGCCCTTCCAGGAACCCGCAGAACTCGGCGCAGGCTGCGCGCAGCTGCTCCGCTGTGCTGCGGGCTCCGACACCGGGCGCGGCTCCGCCGGCGGCGTAGTCGCGGACCCCGTCCAGCAGGTCCGCGAGGCCGCGGCGGAGCTGCGTGTGGACCGCGAGGAGGTTGTCGCCCAGAGCGCTGGCCCGGCTGGGGGTGCGCAGGGTCAGGTCGACGACCGGGATCGTCCGCGGCGCGGCCTGCTCCGCGTACCCGGCGAAGGCGGGGACGTGCGCGGTCTGCGCCTCCCAGGCGCGGTCCCGCTCGGCTCCGGCGAGGAACCGCGCTTCGGCGGGCGCGGAGAACACGCCGCCGGTGTAGCCGATCTCGACGCCCGCCTGGGGCGCGGCGCGCAGGTTGCGGTACCACTGCGGGTCCCGGGGCGCCCCGGCGGCGGTGCCGAAGACCCGCACCAGAGCCGGCGGCTCGGCGGCGCCTGCCGGATCCTCGCCGGGCCGGTCGGGGGAGGCGTAGGCGAGCGGGGTGGTGCGGGCCGCGCCGGACCGCGCTCCGGTGGTGGTCAGCAGCAGGAGGGGCGCGCCGGTGAAGGGACCGCCGACCTTTCCGCCGGAGGTGCGGAACTCGGTGATCACGTCGTCATTGGTGAGCGGCATACGATGATGGCTCCTCGCTGAGGGGCGGGGCTGCAGACGCGCGGCCCGCGTGGTTCGCTGGATGCGGCGGCTAAGGGACAGCACCGCGCAAAGAACTTTTGTTTTCAAAACAAAAGTAGAAAGAGGGGTGGGGCGTGTCAAGCGCAGCCGGGCCGGCCGGTGGCGGCCTCGGAGTCGACGACGGGGTGCGCGCGCTCCTGCTGCTGATGCCGCGGCTGGTCGGGCGGGCGAAGCGGCTTGCGCCGCCCGCCGCGCTGCAGGCGCTCGACCTGACGCCGCGCCATCTTTCGCTGCTCGCCCTGCTGCTCTCCGACGGGCCCGACACCGTCACCTCGCTGGCTGAGCGCCTGGAGGTCGCCACCACCACGGTCAGCCTCGTGGTGGGCGACCTCGCCAGGAAGGGCGTCCTCCAGCGGCACCGCGACGAGCAGGACCGCCGCCGCACCATCGTGGACATCGCCGACGGGCATCGCCCCGCGGTGCAGGAGTGGCTGGCCCCCGCAGCGGACGCGTGGCGGACGGTCATCGAGCCGCTCACCCCCGAGCAGCGCAGCCTCCTAGTGGAGGCGCTCGACGCCTATGACCGCGAAGTCGCCGCGGCGCAGGGCGGCGGGCCGGAGGACGGTCCGCCGCACCGGCGCGGCGGAGGGCGCGGGGCGGGAGGCGGTGCCGGCGGTGGCGGCGGGCGCGGCCGCGGCGGTGGAGGCGGGCGCCGGGGCGGGGCGTAGAGTCGACACTGACCTAGTCAATTCCATGACTAGGTAGCTCGTGCGGCGCTCCGTGCTCGGGGCGCCCCGCGGTGCGGGCCCGCTGTGACCCGCGCGCGCCAGGGCACCGGATCCGGCGGGCGGATCCGTCCCCCGGCCGCCGCGCTGCCTGCGGCAGGGCACGGGCTGACGGCAGCCGGTGCGAGGAGGCGCGATGGGCGGCGGAGCGGAAGACCTGCCGGCGCAGGCGGGAGCGGAGCGGGACGCGGCGGAGCTGGCCCCGTATCCGCAGCGCTATGAGCGGTACGTGGCCCTCGGCGACAGCCAGACCGAAGGGCTGAACGACGGGGACGAGGCGGCCGGCTACCGGGGCTGGGCCGACCGGCTCGCCGAGCACCTCGCCGTACACGAGCCCGCACTGGGCTACGCCAACCTTGCGGTCCGCGGGCGCCTGGCCCGCCGCATCCGGGAGGAGCAGCTCGAACCCGCTCTCGCCCTGAGACCCGGGCTGGCCACCGTCATGGCCGGGATGAACGACCTGGTCCGGCCCTCGTGCGACGTAGCCGAGGTGGCCGCCGACGTCGACGCGATGATCGGCGCACTCGCCGGCTCCGGTGCCCGGGTCCTCACCTTCGCCTTTCCCGACATCGGCCGGATCGCGCCGGCGGCGCGGGCGCTCCGCGGCCGGGTCGCCGAGCTGAACGGCCGCATCCGGGAGTCCGCAGAACGGCACGGCGCCGTCGTCGTGGCGTCGGACGAGCACCCGGTCACCACCGACCCGCGGATCTGGAGCCCGGACCGGCTGCATGCCTCGCCGCTCGGCCACGCCCGGATCGCCGCGGCCGCCGCGCACGCCCTCGGCGTGCCGGGCGACCACGCCCGCTGGGCCGATCCGCTGCCCCCGCTCGCCCCGCCCGGCCCGCTCCGCCGCGCCGCCGCCGAGACCCGCTGGGTGGCCTCCTTCCTCGGCCCGTGGCTTCTCCGCCGCGTCCGCGGAACCTCCAGCGGCGACGGACGCACCGCCAAGCGCCCCGACCTCGCGCCGGTGGCGCCCGCTCCGTGAGGGGGAGTCCCGGGCCGGCGCCTCCGCTGCGCCGCCGGCTCCGCTCCCGGTCTGGACCGGGTGACCGATCCGGACGTGCCAGATCAGGGAATCCGGTTGCCGAAACCGCGGCCGGTTGGCACAGTGCTGGGATGATCGACACGGGCCTGGACGGGCGAGCGGTTCTGGTGACCGGCGCGGGAGCGGGGATCGGCGAGGCGATCGCGCGGGCGTTCGCCGCGCAGGGGGCCCGGGTGGCGGTGCACTACCTGGAGAGTCCGGCCGAGCCGCCGAAGGGCGCCGAATGGGACCACGCGGATCCCGGCGCGTCCGCCGCAGCGGCCCTCGCCGCGGAGATCGGCGGTGCGGCGGTCCCCGGCGACCTGTCCCGGCCGGACGGCGCGCCCGAGCTGTTCGACCGGGTGGAGGCGGCGCTCGGTCCGGTCGCCGTGCTGGTGAACAACGCCGCGCACTGCGAGTCGCCGGACACCGTGGACTCGGCCGACTTCTTCGCGCTGCAGCGCCACTACCGCGTCAATGCGATCGCCCCCGTGCTGCTGACCTCCGAGCTCGCCCGGCGCACCGACGGCGGCGCCTGCGTCGTCAACATCAGCACCGACGCCGCCCGCGCCTTTCCCGGCCAGGTCGGCTACGGCACGTCCAAAGCCGCCCTGGAGTCCTTCACCCGCGGCGCCGCCCTCGACCTCGGCCCCTCGGGGATCCGGGTCAACGCCGTCGCCCCCGGGCCCACGCAGACCGGCTGGATGGAAGGCGACCTCCTCCGCGAGGTCGAGGCCGCGATCCCGCTGCAGAGCGTCGGCGCTCCGGCCGATGTCGCCGACGCCGTCGTCTTTCTGGCCTCCGCCCAGTCCCGCTGGATCACCGGCCAGGTCCTCCAGGTCGCCGGCGGCCACGCGCTCTAGGGCGTGTGTGGCGGGTGGCGTCCGTCGCGAGGGCAGGTGTCCGCCGAACTCGCCCCAGCGCTGCCGGAGGGCCGCGCGGGCGGCCGCGGCAGGGCAGGCTCCGGCGGACGGCCCGCGGGATCCGTGCCGCGCCGCAGGTGCTGGCCGCGAGGCGGCCCGGCCCTGTGGACCAGGGGAGCGGTGCCCCGGCCGCGCGGCTGCGCGCCGGGGCGGCCACCGCACCCGAAGCGGCGGTCAGAGCCAGCTGCGGACCTTCTCGATCAGGCGCGCCGGGTCGCCGCCGACCGGAGTGACGTTGAGGTCGGTGACGCCGGCCGCGCGGAAGGCCTCGACGCGCTCGCGCACGTAGGACTCCGGGCCGACCAGGTTGGTCAGCTCCAGCATCTCCTCGGGCACGGCCGCGGCCGCTTCCTCCTTGCGCCCCTCCAGGTAGAGGTCCTGGATGCGCTCGGCCTCCTGCTCGTACCCGTACTTGCGGGCGAGCGTGTTGTAGAAGTTCTTGCCGCGCGCGCCCATGCCGCCCACGTACAGCGCGATCATCGGGCGCATGAAATCGAGGAGCTTCTTCGTCTCCGGGCCCTCGCCGATGGCGAGCATGCCGCCGGCGGCGATCTCCAGCGGAGCCAGCGCGGAGCTGCGCTTCGCGGCGCCGGCCCGCAGTGAACCGCCCCAGACCGCGTCGGCCTTCTCCGGGATGAAGAAGATCGGCAGCCAGCCGTCCGCGATCTCGGCCGTCATGGCCACGTTCTTGTCGCCCAGCGAGGCGACGTAGATCGGGATGGCGCTGCGCACCGGGTGGTTGATGATCTTGAGCGGCTTGCCGAGCCCGGTGCCCTGGTCGGCCGGCAGCGGCAGCGGATAGAGCGGGCCGTCGTGGGTGAGCTTCTCCTCGCGCGCCCACACCTTGCGGCAGATCTCCACGATCTCGCGGGTGCGCGCGAGCGGTTTCGTGTACGGGACGCCGTGCCAGCCCTCGATCACCTGGGGGCCGCTCGCCCCCAGCCCGAGCACGGCGCGGCCGTCGGACAGGTAGTCCAGCCCCGCCGCGGTCTGGGCGATCAGCGTGGGGGTGCGGGTGTAGAGGGGCAGGATGGCGGCGCCGATCCGCACCCGCTCGGTACGTGCGGCGAGGTAGCCCATCAGCGTGGGGCCGTCGTAGCCGTAGGCCTCGGCCACCCAGACCGTGTCGAGTCCGGCCTTCTCCAGTTCGGCGACCTGGTCGACCGTCTCCTTGGGGTCACCGGCGTACTGCAGCTGCATGGCGATGCGCATCGTGCCTCCTGGTCGTGCGGGCCCGTGGGCACTGCACCCTACAACCGAATGGAATTCTGATCGGGGACCGGGGCCGTGGAGCAGCATCGACGAAACGGTTGGGGAGAAGCGTAAGAAGAGGCGGGCGGACGGCAGCGGCGGGCGAGTTGTCCGCCCGGAGGCGGCCGGCCGGGGAAAGGCGGACCCCCGGGCGCCTCAGCGGCAGCGCCCGGGGGCGAATGGGGGGAGCGGGGCTCAAGAGTAGGAGTGTGCCGCATCGGGGAACGCCCCGGCGACCACCTCTCCGGCGAACTCCTTGGCCGCCGCGGACAGCGACGCGTTGAGGTCGGCGTAGGTCTTCACGAACTTCGCGGTGCTCGGGCTCAGCCCGGCCATGTCCTGCCAGACCAGCACCTGGGCGTCGGTCTCCGGGCCGGCGCCGATGCCGATCGTCGGGATGGACAGTTCGGCGGTGGTGCGCGCCGCGACGTCGGTCGGCACGCACTCCAGCACCACGGCGAAGGCGCCGGCCCGCTGCAGCTCCCGGGCATCGGACAGCAGCGCTTCGGCGGCCGCCTCGCCCCGGCCCTGGACGCGGTATCCGCCGAAACTGTGCACCGACTGCGGGGTCAGCCCGATGTGCGCCATCACCGGCACGCCCGCGCCGGCCAGCGCCTCGACCTGCGGCACGGTGCGCCGCCCGCCTTCGAGCTTGACCGCGTGCGCCCGCCCCTCCTTCAGGAACCGGGCGGCCGAGGCGAGCGCCTGGTCGGGCCCTGCCTGATAGGAGCCGAACGGCAGGTCGGCGACGACGAGTGCGCGCGACGTGGACCGCTCCACGGCGGCGGTGAGCGGCAGCAGTTCGTCGACGGTGACCGGCACAGTCGACTCGTACCCGTAGACGACCATGGCGGCCGAGTCGCCGACGAGCAGCACCGGGATCCCGGCGTCGTCGAAGACGCGCGCCGTCAGCGCGTCGTAGGCGGTGAGCATCGGCCAGCGCTCGCCGCGCTCCTTGGCGCGGGCGATGTCGCGGACGGTGACGCGGCGTCCGGAAACGCCGCCGTACAGTGCGGTGCCGCCGGCTGCGGCGGCGCCCTGTGCAGTATCCATGATGTGTTCCTCCGCGGTCTCGAGGCGCCGTGCGGGCGTCCCCGGACGTCAGTCGGCAACAGTGCCGCGGCCTCCCGCCGCGGCGTCGGCCATCCTTGCACGCGCGGTGCGGCCGACTCCCGACCGGGGCAACGCCGCGGGCTCCGCGGCTGTTCCCCCTGTTCAGGGCGGACCGTTTGCGAATTCGCCGGGCGGACGGCGGTGCGGGACCGCACCGCGGCTGCGGCGCAGCGGGTGCGCGGCACACCCGCGCGGAGATCGGGGGAACGCGCCGTCCCGGTGAAAACGGCGGGCCTGCACGCTTCCCGCGTTCCGGAGAAGCCCGGAGTGGACAATCGGAATGCCGCTTCGCGGAATGCGTGCGATTCCGGAATGGATTAACCGGAGGAAACGGACAGGTCAGGTGTCCCGGGTTGTCGTGTATGCCGGGTCTGACCGGGGGAGAACGGGAATTCGCTCTTCCGATTCCGGTAGCATGACCCCTACCATCGAATGGTTCCGGTAATCGGCGGATTCACCGCATCGGCGGTGCCCGGCGGCGGGGGCAGGACATGGACCGCGGTGATACGCAGGTGCCGCCACCGGCACTGCTCCGCCCGCTTCTGCCCGCCGAACCCGATCCGGCCTCACCGGGCGGGCCCCGCTCCGCAGCTGCGGATTCCGCCGCTCCCGCCGAAGCACGCCGCACCCCGCGGGTCTGCACGCAGCCCCCTGCCGCCGCGCACCCGCACACCGCGCACGAGCACCGATCCGCGTGCACCAGGAAGGACTTGCAGTGAGCGTGCACCCCCCCGCCGTGGCCGACCGGTCGGCCGCTGCCGCTCCCGGCGGCCGCACGGCCCCCATCCGCATCATGCTCGTCGACGACCACGCGTTCTTCCGGCGCGGCCTCGCCTCGGTCCTCGAGGAGGAGCCCGACATCGACGTCGTCGGCGAATGCGGCGGGGGAGAGGAGGCCGTCGACCGCGCCGAGCAGCTCAAGCCCGACGTCGTGCTGATGGACGTGTGGATGCCCCGCGGAAACGGCATCGAGGCGTGCGCCGGCATCCGCACCCGCGCTCCCAGCGCCAAGATCACCATGCTCACCATGAGCGATGAGCAGGAGGACCTGTTCGCCGCGCTGCGCGCCGGCGCCGACGGCTACCTCCTCAAGGAGATCTCTGTCGACGAGCTGCCGGATGCGGTGCGCGCCATCGCCGACGGCCGCTCCTTCGTCAACGCCGGGATGGCCGCCAAGCTCATCGGCGAGTTCACCGTCCTCGCCAAGCGCGACGCCGGGCCGCGGCCCTCGGCCGCGGCCCAGCTCACCGGGCGCGAGACCGAGGTACTGCGGCTCGTGGCGCGCTGCCTCAACAACCGCGAGATCGCCGACGAGCTCTACATCTCCGAGAACACCGTGAAGAACCACATCCGCAGCATCCTGGACAAGCTCCAGCTGCATTCCCGGACCGAGGCGGCCGTCTACGCCGTCCGGGAGCGCGTGCCCGGCACCGAATAGCGCGGCACGGTCACCGGCGGGCGCCCGGGCCCCGGACGCCCGCCTGCGGCGCGCGGCGTACCGCGCGGCGGCGATGCTAGAGCGTGGGCAGGTACCGCTGCAGCTCGTAGGGGGTGACCTGGCGGCGGTACGACTCCCACTCGGCCTTCTTGTTGCGCAGGAAGAAGTCGAAGACGTGCTCGCCGAGCGTCTCGGCGACCAGCTCGCTGCTCTCCATCACCCGGATGGCCTCGTCCAGGCTCTGCGGCAGCGGCGCGATGCCCATCGCTCGCCGCTCGGCGTCGGTCAGCGCCCACACGTCGTCCTCGGCACCGGGCGGCAGCGCATAGCCCTCCTCGATGCCCTTCAGGCCCGCCGCCAGGATCACGGCGTAGGCCAGGTAGGGGTTGCAGGCGGTGTCCAGTGACCGGAACTCGATCCGGCTGGAGTTGGACTTGGTGGGCTTGTACATCGGCACCCGCACCAGCGCGGACCGGTTGTTGTGCCCCCAGCAGATGTAGGCGGGCGCCTCGCCGCCCATGCCGGCCGAGGCGGCCGCGTTGTCCCACAGCCGCTTGTAGGAGTTCACATACTGGTTGCACACCGCGGTGATCTCCGCGGCGTGCGTGAGCAGCCCGGCGATGAAGCTGCGCCCCACCTTGGACAGCTGGTAGTCGGCCCCGGGCTCGTGGAAGGCGTTCCGCTCGCCCTCGAACAGCGACATGTGGGTGTGCATGCCGGAGCCGGGGTACTCGGTGAACGGCTTCGGCATGAAGGTGGCGTAGACGTCCTGCTCCATCGCCACCTCCTTCATCACCAGGCGGAACGTCATGATGTTGTCCGCGGTGGTGAGCGCGTCGGCGTAGCGCAGGTCGATCTCCTGCTGGCCGGGGCCGCCCTCGTGGTGGCTGAACTCCACCGAGATGCCCATGGCCTCCAGCATGTTGATGGCGTTGCGCCGGAAGTCGTGCGCGCTGTTGTGCGGCGTGTGGTCGAAGTAGCCGCCGGAGTCGTTGGGCTCCGGCAGCTCGCCCACACCCGGCATCTTCTTCAGCAGGTAGAACTCGATCTCGGGGTGGGTGTAGAAGCTGAACCCGAGGTCGGAGGCCTTGCTGAGCTGCCGCTTGAGCACGTGGCGCGGATCGGCGTAGCTGGGCGAGCCGTCCGGCATGAGGATGTCGCAGTACATCCGGGCGGTGCCATGCGGCTCGTTCCGCCAGGGCAGCACCTGGAACGTGGTCGGGTCGGGCTGGGCGAGCATGTCGGCCTCGTGGACGCGCGCGAAGCCCTCGATCGCCGATCCGTCGAAGCCGATGCCTTCGGTGAAGGCCGCCTCCAGCTCCGCGGGAGCGACGGCGACGGACTTCAGATACCCGAGCACATCGGTGAACCACAGCCGGACGAATCGGATATCGCGCTCCTCCAGCGTACGGAGCACGAACTCCTGCTGTCGATTCACGGTCACCCTTCCCTTGCTCCTTCGGCCGCCTCGGCGGATGCGCGCCGTGCACACCGGCGCAGCGCACCCGCTTCCCCCGCGGGAGCGGTGCGCCGGGCGCCGGAGCCACGGCGGTCCCCTCCAGTCTGCCTGCTGCAGGTTTCCGTCGCATTAACGCAGGTCGGGTCTTACGGCACGGTGGCCCGGGGGTGGCGGGAAACACCCTCCGGCCCGGTCGGCCCGCCACCCTCTCCCGGTGCTTCCGGACCGGTGCCGCCGGCAAGCAGCGCAGGTTACGCGCTGGCGGGTCCGGAGGGGGCGGCGAGCCCGAGCTCGCGGGCCCGCGCCGCAGCGGCGCCGCGGTTGGCGGCCCCCAGCTTGGCGAGGATGTTGGACACATGGACGCTGGCGGTCTTGGCGCTGATGAACAGGGCCGCGCCGATCTCCGCGTTGGTCGCGCCGCGGCCGAGCAGCCGCAGCACGTCGGCCTCGCGCGGCGTCAGCCCGGCCGGCAGGGCCGGCGCGGCTGCGGCGCCGTCCAGCGCGACCCCGGCCCGGCGGGCGAGGTCCTCGGCGCGGTTGCGCAGGACCGCCGCACCGCACTCCTTGGCCAGGCCTGCCGCGTCCCGGATGAGGCAGGCGGCCCGGTCGGTGCGGCCGACTGCGGCGAGCGCCTCCGCGCCGCGCAGCAGGGCGTCGGTGAGGCACAGCCGCAGCGGCAGCTCCCGCCACTGCTCGATGGCGGTGTCCCACAGCGCGGCGAGCTCGCCGGCGGGGCGCCCGTCGGCCTCGGCGATCCGCGCCAGCGCGCTGGCCCGCCGCGCCTCGGTGACCGGCCCGCGCATCGGCAGCGATTCCAGCTCGGTGGTGACGCATTCGCGCAGGTCGGCCGCCTCATCGTGCAGCTCCGGGACGCCGCTGGCGATCCGCAGCGTCTCCGCGGCGCTGTCCAGCAGGTCCCACCCGTAGCCGGGCGAGGGCGTGGAGTCGATGCTGCGCAGGGCGTCCACGGCGATCGCGACGGTGTCGCGGGGGGTGCCGGAGTGCAGCCGCAGCAGCATCGAGGTCTGCAGGGTGAGCTGCACCGCCTGCAGGTGCGGCTGCTGCCGGCGGGGGCCCATGTGCTCCACGCCGCCGAGGAGGCGCTGCGCGCGCTCGTTCTCGCCGCGCTCGACCAGCGTCCGCGCCATGGAGGTGGCCAGGTAGATCCGGATCTTGGGCGAGGGGAAGAGCGCCTCGCCGCGGCGCCCCCACTCCTCGCAGGCGTCGAGGTCCCCGGTCTCCCAGTAGGTCTCGGCGAGGTTGGACATCGCGAACGCCAATGCGCCGTTGACCAGGCCGGAGCGCTCCAGGAGGTCCAGCGGGGCCCGGAGCAGCTCCACGGCCTCGCCGTGCCGGCCGAACTCGCGCAGGTAGTGCGCGAGGCTCCCGCGGATGCTGGTGGCCAGCATCGAGTCGCCGGCCTCGGCGGCGAGTTCGGCGCCGCGCTCCATGGTGGCGCGGCCCTCAGCGAAGCGGTTCTCGTTGAACAGCGCCGACGCCAGCGAGTTGAGCGCGTCGGCCTCGGCCGGGCGGTCGCCGCTGCGGCGGGCCGCCTCCACCGCGATGTGCGCGAGCTCGTGCTGGGCGGTGCGCACCGGGTCCAGCCCCGGCGGCGGCCCGTCCGCGGACTCCTCGTGCCGGTGCTCGGCGAGGAGCTGCTGGACGGCGGGGTGCTCCATCGGGTCGGTGTTGGGCGCCCGCATACAGCCGCGTGCCAGCAGGGAGAGCATCAGCGCGTAGCCGGGCGCGTCCTTCGGATACAGCTCCAGGGCCGCGAAGAGGTCGTCGAGCCCGGCGGAGGCCGCGTCGTAGCGTGCCTGGGAGCGCAGCCGGAGCAGTTGGGCGCGGCGGGTGCGCTCATCCGTGCCGGACGCCGCGGGGTCTGCGCCGTCCACCGCGCCGGCACCGCCCTCCAGTACCTCCAGTGCCTCGTTGCACAGCTCGATGGAGCGCCGCGGCGCCCCCTGCTCGAAGGCGGCGGTGGCGGCCAGCCCGAGCAGGGCGACGCGGTCGTTGCCCTCGGTCAGTTCCGCGGCGCCGGGCACCTGGTCCCACAGCTCCAGGGCGCGCTCGAGCATGCGGAGCTGCTCGGTGGAGGCGAGCTTGCGGCCGGCGTAGACGGCAGCCCACCAGGAGGCGCTCAGCGCGCGCGGCAGATCGTGTGCGGCGTGGAAGTGGTGCGCCTGCTCCGCCGCGAGCTGGTGTGCGGGGACGGCGTCGGGAAGGGCGTCGAGCGCCTCGGCGAACGCCTTGTGCAGCCGGGTGTGCCGGCCGGGGAGGAGGTCGTGGTGGACGGCTTCGCGGAGCAGCGCGTGCCGGAAGCGGAAGCCGGTCTCGGTGGGGTGCATCAGGTTGGCGTCGACGGCTTCGCGGAGTGCGGCGTCCAGCGCGCCGTCGGACAGGCCGCACACGTGGGCGAGGAGCTCGTAGGAGACGTGGTCGGCGCTGACGGCGCCGACACTGGCGGTGCGCACCACGTCGGCGGCGGTGTCGCTGACGCGCTGGAGCCCGGACAGCAGCATCTCGCGCGGCCGGTCGGGCACCGGGGCGTCGAACAGGTGCGGCTGCTCGGCGAGGGATTCGACGAACAGCGGGTTGCCCTGGGAGCGCTCGAACAGCAGGGCGCGCTCGCGCGGCTCCAGCGCTCGGCCGCGGACGTCGCCGGCGAGGTCGGCGGCGTCCTGCTCGGGGAGCGGCGCCAGGTCGAGCCGGTCGACGTGCGGGAGGCGCTCCAGCTCGGGCAGGAGGGGGCGGAGCGGATGGTCGCGGTGCAGCGCGTCCGAGCGGTAGGTGGCGATGATCTGGACCGCGGCGCCGTCCAGGCTGCGCACGAGGAAGACCAGGAGCTCGCGGGTCGCCGAGTCCGCCCAGTGCAGGTCCTCGACGACGACGGTGAGGCCGCCGTCCTCTGCGGCCGCGGTGAGCAGCAGGAGGACTTGTTGGAAGAGGAGGCCGCGGGCGTCGCGGCGGTCGTCCGGGACCGGTCCCAGCTCGGGCAGGAGCCGGGGAAGCTCGCCGGGCCCGCCGGCGGCGTCGACCAGCTCCGGGCCGCTGGTGCGCAGCAGCTGGCGCAGTACCGCGACGAAGGGGGCGTAGGGCAGGCCCTCGACACCGAGCTCCAGGCAGCCGCCGACGGCGTAGCGCCGGGTCGGCAGGCGGTGCAGGAACTCGGCGAGCAGGCGCGACTTGCCCATCCCGGCCTCGCCGCCGACGAGCAGCGCGGCCGAAGGGCCGGAGCGGGTGCGGCGGGCGTGGTCGAGCAGGGCGGCGAGCTCTTCGGCGCGGCCGATGAACCCGGTCGGCGTCACAGGGGGGCGCATGGCGTCCATTATGGCCGCCGCGCCTGCCCCGGCGCTGCCCGTGTCCGCCCCCGGGAACGGCGGCGCCGGCCGCGGCGCCGCGCCGCGGCCGGCGCCGCCGTGCGCGCTCGCCGCCCGATCCTCCGGGCTCCTCACCGGGACGTGCGCTCCCGCCTGCCCTCTGCCGTGCCGGAGAGGAAGGAGCGGAGCCCGTCGAGGCCGGTGCGGGGCCGGCCGCCGCCGGGGCCGTCGCCGTCGGGGGCGTCGACTTCGGCGCGCCGGTGCCGCGCTGCGCGGTCCATGTCGGCAATGCGCTCTGCGGCGAGTCGGGCGCTCAGGTCCGGATGCATCTCTCTGCCCTCCCGGCGGACCGGTCCGTCCGTGCCGCCTGAGCACAGATTCGTTCTAAGACGGGGGCGGTGGCATTGGGCAGGTGCCGTATTTGCCGGGCGGGTCTATGGGCAGCGCGGCTGAGACGCCGGGCCGCGCGCCTGAGCCGGGCCGGGGGGCTAGGGCGTGTGCGGTGAATGGCGTTGGTCGCGAGCGGTGTCGGCGGTGCACCCGCCGCAGGGCCGGCGAGGGAGTCGGGGCGGGTTGTCCCTGTCGAGGAGGGGGGAGCGCCGCGAGGGGCGTGCCAGGGAGCCGCGCAGCAGGGCAGCTGCCCACCGAACACGCCCTGAGGCGGCCGGCGGGCCGGGCACCCGGCCCGCCGGCCGCCTCAGGCGGACAGGTCGGGGCGCATCCTCCGGGCGTAGGCGCGCAGCGGATTGCCCAGGCCGTCCGGCCCGGCGGCGGCGAAGGGCAGGCCGAGGAGCTGCAGCCCGGTGCGGGGGTCGCGGGGCTGCTGGGCCAGGTGGTTGCGCTGCCAGGCCGGCGCGCCGGGGCCGGCCGTCCGCTCGCCGTAGCCGATCAGACCCAGCTGCCGGACCTGCTTGGCGGCGACCCGCCGCGTCCCCGCCCCGGCGCGGACTCCGCGGGGGTCGGCGACCGCCGTGTCCACCGGCCCGACCTCGGTGGTGTCCACCCAGCGCAGGCGCACGTGGAAGCCCATCGGGTCGGTCAGTTCCACGCCGACCGGCGAGGCGAGCACCACCGTGCCGCGGAGGTTGCCGGCGAAGCGCCGCCAGAGCAGGACCGCCGACCCGAGCGCCCCGACCGCGCCCACCGCGGTGCCGCCGGCCATGCCGGTCCCCGGTGCGAGGCTCTCGAACAGGATCGAGCCGAGCAGCAGCAGGACGACGAAGAACATCCCCAGCACCGGCAGCATCGCGAGCAGCGGCCGCACGGCTGCCCCCGCGCCGGGCCGCATCTCGGTCACCGACGGGTCGCCGCGCGGCGGGAACGGAGGCGGCGGTCCGTGCGCGGCAGCGGGGTCCTGGGGGTGGTGGTCCATGGTCAGGGAGCGTATCGGGTGCTACGGGGAGCGTCTGGGGCGAACGCGGCAGCCGGCCGGGGCGGATCTGGCGCGGCCGGGCGTGTCCCGCCCCGTCCGGACATGGCCGGGGGTACTCATCGAACCACGCGGAGCGACCATGCGGGGGTAACCGATGATGAACGACCCGAATCGGCAGGATCGGCAGGACCCGGCCAACCGGGACCGGCCGGACGCGGCAGCCGGTGCCGCCCGCGCGCCCCGGCCGGCCGGCCGGAAAAGCCGCTGGCGCCGCCGCTCCGGCGCGGTGCTGCCGCTGGCCGCGGCCGTGCTGGCGGCCGGGGCGGCGGGAGCTGCGGGCGCGGCCGCCGACCCGGTCCAGGCGCCCGATGCGGAGTCGGCTGCGCTGTCCATCAACATCGGCGACGGTGTCGACGGCATTGCGCCGGGCGATGAGACCACCTACACGGTGACACTGCGCAACGACGGGGCGGAGTCGCTCTCCGACGTGCTGCTCACCCAGGGCCTGCCGCCGGAGATGGAGCTCGTCGACGCCTCCGGCGACACGGCCGCCGGTGCCGCCCGCACCGAGGGCGGCCTGGTCGCCTGGCGGGTCAGCCTGGAGCCGGGCCAGACGGCCACCGGCACCGTCACCGCCCGCTTGGCCGACGCCGGCGAACGCACCTGGCGCGTCGCCAGCACCGCCTGCGCCCAGACCGACGCGGGCGCCCCGCCGGTCGTCTGCGCCACAGACGCCGACCTGCTGCCCGAGGCCCCGAAGGCCGACGCGTCACCCGACGCAGCCCCGAAGGCCGAGGCCGCGCTGCCGAGCCCGTCGGCGGGCGAGGCCGCGATCGGCGCCGCCTCGCTCGGCCTCATCGGCGGAGCAGCCGTCTTCTACACCCTCGGCCGCCGCCGCGCCGTCAAGGAGTGGGAGCGCGAACTCGACGAGAGCACCTGAGCCCCCGCACACCGCGAGCCCGGTCCCTCGGGGGCGGCTTCGCCAGCGCTCCGCCGCAGCGCCCGGCACCGGGCCCTCCCCGAGTGGGCGGGAGCGGCTCGGTCCCGGTGCGACGCGCCATCGTGCCCTCGGTCCGTCCCGCGCAGGCCGGAGCGGCAAGGCGCGGTCCGGACGCCATGGGGCCGGAGGCGCGGCCTCTCCTGCTGACGAGGCGGAGCCTCCGGCGGGTGGGCGGCGTGCCGCCCGGCTCCGGTGCGGGCAGGTTCCGAGGAGGTCGGTTCCGGGCGGGCCGGGTCCGGCGCTCAGGGGGTGCGGCCGGACGCCGGCGCACCCTCCGGTGCGGGGCTCGGCTTCGCTGGGGTGGGCCGGCGCGGACGGAACGGCGGGTGCGCGCGGGCCGGGTGGCGAGGGCCGGACCGGGCGGGGGACGGGGCCCTCTACCGTGAAGGCGTTGGCGGGCCGGGCAGCGCACTGCCGCCTCGCGCGGCGGGATGCGGAAAGACACGACATTTAGCCACTACGACGTGTAGTAACTTCGGGGTATGGCTTTCGTTCACTCTCTTCTCCTCTTCCTCCACCTGCTCGGCATGGCCGGCATCATCGCCGGATTCCTGATGCAGATCGCCTCCGACAGCGCCAAGGCGCCCAAGGCGATCCTGCACAGCTCGCTCCTGCAGCTCGTCACCGGCCTGCTCCTGGTCGGCGCGCTGGAGATGGGCGACGGCGACGTCAACCACTTCAAGATCGGCGTCAAGCTGCTGGTGGCCGTCGCGATCACGGTCGTGGCGATCATCAACGTCCGCAAGCCCGCCACCAAGCTCGGCCTCACCGCCGGGCTGCTCGCAGTCCTCAACGTCGCGGTCGCCGTCTTCTGGTAGACCGCAGCCCCGGCACGGGCGTTCTCCGCGCTCGCCCGCGCTGCCGCACCGCGGACCCCTGCGGGCCCGGCCGCCGGCCGGGCCCGCTTCTCTGCCGGGGGTGCACCGCGCCCGAGCCGGCTCAGTCGTCGTAGAAGGTCCGCTCCATCACGCTGCGCGCGCGGCGGGTGGCCTGGCGGTAGTCCTGGAGGAGCTGGGCCGAGGGGCCCTCGGCGGCGTCGTCTTCGTCGTCGCCGGTGCGGTAGCCCAGGGCTCCGGCGAGGGCGGCCAGTTCGCGCACGTCGGAGGGGATGGAGTCGCCGCCGCGGCCGCGCACCAGCATGATCGTTCCGCGGACGTGCGCCGCCATCCGCCACGCCACCTCCAGCGTGCCCGCGTCGTCGGCGTCGAGCAGGCCGGCGCCGACCGCGGCCTCCATCGCCGGCAGCGTCTCCGTGGTGCGCAGTTCCGGCACCGCGTGTGCGTGCCGCAGCTGGATCAGCTGCACCACCCATTCGACGTCGGACAGCCCGCCGCGGCCCAGCTTGGTGTGCAGGGCGGGGTCAGCGCCGCGCGGCAGCCGCTCGGCCTCCATCCGCGCCTTCAGCCGGCGGATCTCCATGACGGCGGCGTCGCCGACGCCGTCCGCCGGGTAGCGGATCGGGTCGACCAGCGCGGTGAACCGGGCTCCCAGCCCGGCGTCGCCGGCCACCGGCGCGGCGCGCAGCAGCGCCTGGGCCTCCCAGGCCGAGGCCCAACGGCGGTAGTAGGCGGCGTAGGAGTCGAAGGTGCGCACCAGCGGCCCGCTCCGGCCCTCCGGGCGCAGGTCGGTGTCGACGGCCAGCGGCGGGTCGGCGGCCGGCATCTCCAGCAGCCGCTGCAGCTCGGCGACGATCCTGCGGGCGTGCTCGGCGGCCGTGTCGGCGTCGGCGCCGGGCAGCGGGTCGTGCACGAACAGCACGTCGGCGTCGCTGGCATAGGTGAGCTCGCAGCCGCCGAACCGGCCCATCCCGATGACCGCCACCCGGGTCTGCGGCGCTTCGCCGAGCTGCGCCGCGACCACCCGCAGCGCCGCCTGCAGCGCCGCCTCCACCGTCACCCGCGAGATAGCGGTCAGAGCGCGGCCGACCGTGTCGACGCCGGCCACGCCGAGCAGGTCGGCGGCGCCGGTCCGCAGCAGTTCCCGGCGGCGCAGCGCGCGCACCGCCGCCACCGCGGTCTCCATGTTGTCGTGCCGGCGCAGTGCGGCCGCAGCCTCCGCCGCCAGCGCCTCCTCGGGGCGGCTCTGCAGGTCGGCGTCGTCGTCCAGGATGGCCACCGACTCCGGCGCGCGCAGCAGCAGCTCGGTGGCGTAGCGGCTGGTGCCGAGCAGGCGCGCCATCCGCTCGGCCACCCGCACGTCGTCCCGGAGCAGCCGCAGGTACCAGGGCGTCGACCCGAGCGCCTCGCTGACCTGGCGGAAACCGAGCAGTCCCTGGTCGGGCCGCGGCGCGTCGGAGAACCACCCGAGCATCACCGGGAGCAGCGTGCGCTGGATCGCCGCCCGGCGCGAGACGCCCGAGGTGAGCGCCTCCAGGTGGCGCAGTGCGCCCGCCGGGTCGGCGAAGCCCAGCGCCTCCAGGCGCTCCTCGGCCTGCTCGGCGCTGAGCCGCACACCGTCCTCGGGCAGCCGGGCGACGGCGTTGAGCAGCGGCCGGTAGAACAGCTTCTCGTGCAGCCGCCGCACCTCGCCGGCGACCCGGCGCCACGCCGCCATCACCTCGGTCACCGGGTTGGCCGTGTAGCCGAGCGCGCGGCCGAGTCGGCGCAGCCCGTCCTCGCCCTGCTCGGTGCGCCCGTCGGGCAGCGTGTGCGTGCGGCGCAGCCGGTGCAGCTGGAGCAGGTGCTCGACCCGGCGCAGAAACCGGTAGGAGTCGGCGAGGCCGGCCGCGTCGGCGCGGCCCACGTACCCGCCGGCCGACAGGTCGTCGAGCGCGGCGAGGGTGGTGGGGGAGCGCAGGCCCGGGTCGGCGCGGCCGTGCACCAGCTGCAGCAGCTGCACGCTGAACTCGATGTCGCGCAGCCCGCCCGGGCCGAGCTTCATCTCGCGGCCCGCCTCGGCCACCGGGATGTGCGCGACCACGCGGCGGCGCATCGCCTGCACGTCGTCCACGAAGTTCGGCCGCCCCGCGGCGCTCCACACCATCGGCGCGATGGCGTCGGCGTAGGCGGCTCCCAGCTCGGCGTCGCCGGCGACCGGCCGGGCCTTGAGCAGGGCCTGGAACTCCCAGGTGGAGGCCCACCGCTCGTAGTAGGCGGTGTGGCCCGCCAGCGGGCGCACCAGCGGGCCGTTCCTGCCCTCGGGGCGCAGTGCGGCGTCGACCTGCCAGAGCGACCCCTCCCCGTCGGTCTCCGCGGGGATCGCCATCATCCGGGACGCGATCTGAGTCGCCGCGAGCATCGGGTCGGCGCCGGGGTCCTCCGCGGCCGCGGCCGACGGCTCGGCGACGAAGACGACGTCGACGTCGCTGACGTAGTTGAGCTCCCGGCCGCCGCACTTGCCCATCGCGATGACCGCGATCCGGCAGGCGGCCGCTGCCTCGGGCGCCTCGGCGCGCGCGATCGCCAGCGAGCCCTCCAGTACGGCGGCCGCCAGATCGGCGAGTTCGGCCCCGACCTCGCCGACCCCGGCGCTGCCGGTCAGGTCGCGTCCCGCCAGCCGCAGCACGCGCCGGTGGTAGGCGGCGCGCAGCGCCGGCGCCGGCCCGTCTGCGTGCAGGTCCGGGTCGGCTGCCGGTGCGGCGGAGTTGGGATCGGCACCCACGGTGTGCAGCAGGCCGGCGCGCAGCTCGGCGGCTGACGGCGTCCGCGCGGCGTCGGGTCCGCGCAGTTCGCGCCAGTCCTCGGGGTGGCGGACGAGGTGGTCGGTGAGCGCGATGCTCGCGCCGAGCACCGCGGTGAGCCGGGCACGCAGGTCGGCGTCGGTATCGAGGGCGGTGAGCAGCTCCTCCGGAGCGGCGCTCTGCTCGGTGACCCGGGCCAGGCCGGTGAGCGCCTGGTCGGGGTCTGCCGAACCGCCGAGGGCGCGCACCAGTTCCCCGTGTCCGGCCGGGTCGATCCCCGCGTCGCCGAAGAGGCGCAGCGCGCGTGCCCCGTCGCTGAACCCCTGGCGGGCCAGCCCGCCCGCCGTCACCGTCCGCGAGAGTCCCTCATGCGTCGCCACGCCCCAACGGTAGCCCGTGGGCCCCCGGGGGGCGGTCCGCCGACACCGCCCGCGCCCGGTGCACCGGCGCAGTCGAGGGAAGCCCGTGCGGGTGCGGGAGTGGGGTGGATCACCCCGCCCCGGAGGGACGCGGGGCCGGTGCGCTGAACTATCTTGAACAGGAGTTCAACTTGTACATCTGTTCAACTAGTGTGGCCGCCGCTCGGCCGCGCTGTCCGGAAGGAGGGGGCATGCCCCCGCTGCTCCTCATCGCCGTCGCGGTCCTCGCCGAGGTCGCCGGCACGATCTCGCTCCGCTTCTCCGAGGGCTTCACCCGGTTGGTGCCCTCGCTCATCACCATCGCCGGCTACGTCACCGCCTTCTGGATGCTCGGCCAGGCGCTCAAGGCGGGCATGCCCGTCGGCGTGGCCTACGGCATCTGGGCCGCGGCCGGGGTCTCCCTGGTCGCGATCATCGGCGCGGCGTTCCTCGGCGAGAGCCTCTCCTGGGTCCAGATCGGCGGGATCGTGCTCGTGGTCGGCGGCGTTGTGGCCCTGGAGATGGGGGGGAAGCACGCGTGAGCGCGGACGAGACCGGGGCCGGAGCTGCCGGGTCCGGCGAGCAGGACGGGCGCCGGGCCCGCGGAGCGCGCCGCCGCGCCGAACTCATCGACGCGACCCTGCGCGTCATCGCCCGCGACGGCGTGCACAAGGTGACCCACCGCGCCGTCGCCCGCGAGGCCGGAGTTCCGGCCAGCTCGGCGGTCTACTACTTCGCCACCCTCGACGACCTCCTCGTCGCCGCGCTCACCGAAGCCTCCGACGCCTACGTGCGCCGCCTGCGGGAGGGCGCCGAAGGGGGCGCTGAACCCGTGGAGGCGCTCGCCGGCCTGCTCGCCGAGGCCGACGACGACGGTGCCGCGGCGGGCGCCGGCGGCCGCGAGCGCGTGCTCGCCGAGTACGAGCTCGCCCTCCTCGCGGTCCGGCGCCCGCAGCTCCGCCCGACCGCGCGCCGCTGGAACGACCTCGTCGCCGAAGTCGCCCGCCGCTACACCGCCGACCCGGTCGCCGTCCGCGCCGCCGTCGCCGCCGCCAACGGGCTCTGCCTCGACGCCCTCATCGCCGACACGCCCGTCACGGCAGCCCACATGTCCCGGGTCCTCCGCTACGTGCTGCGGTTGGACGGGCCGGACGGCTGACCCCCGCGGCGGCGGGCGCGGCTCTGCCGCCGTCCTCCGCTCCGGCGGCCGGCCTGCTGGGGGGCGTGCCCGAGCAGGGGCATTGCGGAAGAGGGGAGGGAGGCCTACCTTAGAAATCAGGAACCTGATTCTTGGAGGCGGCATGAGGGTGCTCATCATCGGAGCGGGGCTGGGCGGACTGGCCCTCGCCCACGGGCTCCAGGCGCGGGGGATCGGCGCCGCCGTGCACGACCGCGACCCGGAAGCCGCCGCCACCGGCGGGTACCGGGTCCACCTCGACGAGCACGCCTGCGCGGTGCTCCGCGGCGCACTGGCCCCCGAGCACTACCAGGCGCTGCTCGCCAGCTCGGCCCCACCGCAGTCGGCCCGCCGCTTCTCGGTGGCCGACCACCGCCTGCGGCTGCTCTTCGCCGACGACGAAGACCCCCTGGCGGAGCGGCTCATGATCGGCCGCATCCCGCTGCGCCGCCTGCTCGCCCGCGGGCTCGGCGGCGCCGTGCGCTGGGGGTCCCGCTACACCGAACACGCAGTCGCGGCCGACGGCACCGTCACCGCGCACTTCGCCGACGGGAGCAGCGACCACGGCGACCTCCTCGTCGGAGCGGACGGCGCGCGCTCGCGGGTGGCCGAGCAGCTCGCCGGACGCCGCCTCGCCGCGCGGCTCGGGGTCCAGGCGGTCACCGGCAGGACACCGCTGGACGCGCGCACCCGCCCGCTGGTCCCCGGCCTCCTGAGCGGGGGGCCCGCGCTCGCCTTCGGCCCCGGCGGCATCGGCCTCTTCCTCACCGTCCACGACCCCGCGGCGGGTGCGCCGATCGATCCGTCGGCCTGCACGGCCTTTCCTGCGGAGAGCGAGCCGCCCGCGCTCATCTGGGGGACCATGGCTCCGGACCGGGCGATGCCGGACAGAGACCAGGGCGCCGCGCCCGAGGACCTGATCGGCACCGCCGCCGCACTCCTCGGCGGCTGGCATCCCGACCTGCTTCAGCTGGTCGCGGCCGCTGATCCCGTTACGACCGCGCACTTCGCCTTCCACGCCGCCGATCCTGCCGCCGACCTCACCCCCTGGGCGGCCGGGCCGGCCACCGCGCTCGGCGACGCCGTCCACGCGATGCCGCCGACCGGGGGGCAGGGCGCAGCCACGGCCATCCGGGACGCCGGAGCCCTCGCCGGCGAGCTCGCGGCGGCCGCCGGCGGTTCCGCCACGATCCCGCTGGCCGTGCACCGCTACCAGCGGACCATGGCCGCCTACGCCGCTCCGGCAGTCCGCATGTCCCTCGGCCCGCTGGGCTGGCTCAACCGGCTGGCCACTCCGATCGGTGCGCGGGCCTCCCGGATCGGGCTCCCGGCCGCTGCCACCGCCGCGCGCCTGCACCGGAGGCTGGCGGGGGTGCGCGGTGGCTGAGACCGAACCCCGGGAACCGGCCGATGGAGGCGGCCCCGACCTGCCCCTGTGGGAGCTGATCCAGACGTCGTTCGTCGTCTCCCGCGGCTTCCAGGCCGTGTTCGGCGAGGCCGGTCTCAGCCCGATCCAGTTCGGTGTGCTGGCCACCCTGGAGTCGGGGGAGGACCTCAGCCAGGCCGAGCTGGCGCGCGTCCTCATGGTCCGCCCGCAGAGCCTGGCCGACGTCGCCGGCGGCCTGGTCGAGCGGGGCCTGGTGGCGCGGGACGGCCCCGGCGGCCGCGGCCGCCGGACCGCGCTGCAGCTCACGGGGGAGGGGCGGCGGATCCTCGCCGACGTCTGGCCGGCGGTGGCGGCGTTCAACGCGCCGGCGGCGAGCGGGCTGACCGCAGCGGAAGCCGCCGAGCTGGTCCGGCTGCTCCGGGCGGTCCGCGCGGCGCTGCGGGAGAGCGGCTGAGGCCGACCCGGAGGGCGGGGGAGCGCGGGGGCTGAGAAGATGGGGCCGTCATGGCCCGCTCCCGGTACCGGTTTGCGTTCGTGCTGGTCAGGGCGGCAATGTTCGCCGCGCTGGCGAGCGCCGTCGCGCTGCTCGGGCACGTCTCGGCCGGAGCGCCCGCGCCGGGTGCCCGCGCCCTGCTGCTGACCTGGGCCGGAATGGCGCTGCTCGCCGTGCCGCTGGCCCTCCGGCCGCGCTCGGCGGGAACCCTGACCGGCGCCGTCTTCGGCGCCCAGCTGCTGCTGCACACGGCCTACACCGCCACCGGGGCGGGGCCGCCGCCCGACGGGTCCGCCGTGCACGCGATCGCCCACGCCTGCACCGGCGGTGCAGCGGTAGGCGACGGCGGCACCGGGATGCTCACCGCCCACCTGTGGGCGGCACTCGTCACCGGCTGGTGGCTCGCCGGCGGCGAAGAGGCGCTGTGGACCCTGGTGCACCGCCTCCGCGCCGTGCTCGCCGGGCGCGCACCACGAGCCCGGGCACGCGCCGCTCAGCCTCGCGGCCGTCCGGCAGCGCCGCCGCTCGCGGTCCTGCGCAGCCGCCTGCTGCGGCACGCGCGGGCCGGCCGCGCGCCGCCGCGCATTCCCGCCTTCGCCTGACATCCGACGCCGCCCGAGGCGGCTGCCGGGCTGCGCTGCCGCGCGCCCGAAACGACGCGAAAGACCGAGAATGCGCACAATCCACTGGGGTGCGGCGGCCGCCGCCGCAGCCCTCCTCACCGGCTGCGCCGGCCCGCAGGCCGCCACCGGCGACGATTCCCCCTACCACGGCAGCCCGATCGACTCCTTCACGCTGCCCGACGCCGAGTTCACCGACCAGCACGGCGACCCATACCACCTGCGCGACGACTCCGCGGGGCGGTACACCGCCCTCTTCTTCGGGTTCACCAACTGCCCCGACATCTGCCCGACCACCATGGCCGACCTCTCCCAGGCGGTCGACCGGCTGGGAGAGCCCGAGCGCGCGGACTTCGGCGTCGTCTTCGTCACCGCCGACCCCGACCGGGACGACCCCGAGCTGCTCGACATGTGGCTGTCCAGCTTCAACCCGTCCTTCTCCGGGCTGTCCGGCGACATCGCCACCACCGACGCGGCGGCCGAGGAGCTCGGGATCATGGTCGACCGCCCGGCCGAGGACGAGCGGGACGGCGACTACCAGGTGGGCCACGGCAGCCAGGTGCTGCTGTTCGGTCCCGACGGCGAATCGCGCCTGATGTGGAGCTACGGCACCGGCGCCGAAGAGATCGCCGAGGACCTCACCGCGGTCATGGAGGAGGAGCGATGAGCAGAATCGGCACCGCGGCCCGGGCGCCGCGCTGGGCGGCGGCCGCTTCTGCCGCCGCTGCACTGGCACTCGCAGCCGGCTGCGGCGGCGGGGGATCCGGCAGCGACGCAGCGGGCGCTGCCCCCGAGGGGCCCGACATCAGCGCCGCCGACGCGGTCGTCCGCGCTCCGGCCAACCCCGGGGTCGCGGCCGGCTACCTCACCCTCACCAACGGGGGCGGCACCGGCGCCGAGCTCACCGGGGCCGCCACCGACGCGGCGGACTCGGTGGAGATCCACGACACCGTCGAGTCCGGCGGCACCACCACCATGGAGGAGCAGGACTCGGTGCCGGTCCCCGCCGGGGAGCGCGTCGACTTCGAACCCGGCGGCCTCCACCTGATGCTCATGGAGCCCGACTCCCTGGAAGCCGGCGACCAGCTCGACCTCACCCTGGAGTTCTCCGGCGCCGACCCGCTCACGGTGACCGCACAGGTCGTCGAGCCCGGCGGCGGCCCGGAGAGCCACGGCGAGCACGGCGGCCACGGCTAGGGCGTTTTTGGTGGGTGGCGTTCGTCGCGAGCGGTGTCCTGGTGCTCCGATCGCAAGGCCGACGAATGAGTCAGGGCGGGTTTTCCTCCTCGATTGAGGAGAACGCAGCGAGGGGCGTGCCAGGGCGCCGCGCAGCAGGACAGGTGTCCACCAAATACGCCCAAGGCGCTCCCGGAAGCGGCCGCCGTCCGACCCCCAGTCGGCCGGCGGCCGCACACAGCGGAAAACCGATCGACGCGGCGGCGCCGCCGGCACACAATGGCCGCCATGGTGAGCAGTGAGCTGTGGACCCGGGAGGCCGCCGAGCGCTACGACGGCGAGGCCGGCGGGTCCGGCGCGTCCGCCGTCGGCCCCGCCGTGGACTTCCTCGCCGGACTGGCCTCAGGCGGGCGGGCGCTGGAGTTCGCGATCGGCACCGGCCGGATCGGCCTGCCGCTGAGCCGGCGCGGCGTACCGGTGGCCGGCATCGAGCTGTCCCCGCACATGGTGGACGTCCTCCGGCGCAAGCCGGGCGGCGGTGCCGACGCGATCCCCGTCGTCATCGGCGACATGGCCACCGCATCGGTGCCGGGCCGGTTCCGGCTCGTCTACCTCGTCTACAACACGATCGGGAACCTGCTCACCCAGGACGAGCAGGTCGCGTGCTTCAGCAACGCGGCGCGCCACCTGGAACCCGGCGGCCGCTTCGTGATCGAGGTGGGGGTGCCGCCGCTGCGCCGGCTCGTCCCCGGCGCCGAGGCGGTTCCCTTCGACATCTCGCCCGGCCACGTCGGCTTCGACACCTTCGAGCCCGCCGCGCAACTGCTCACCTCGCACCACTTCACCGCCGGCGCCGGCGGCCGCTTCCGCCGCTCCGAGTCGCGCCACCGCTTCGTCTGGCCCGCCGAACTCGACCTCATGGCCCGCATCGCCGGGCTCACCCCGGAGAGCCGCACCGCCGACTGGAGCGGCGGACCCTTCACGTCGGAGTCGGAGCAGCACATCTCGGTCTGGCGCAAGCCGCTCTGACCGCACTGCCTCCGGGACCCGCATGATGCCGGCGCCGTCCCGGAGAACGCGGGAGGCCACCGACGGCGTGCGGCACGCCGTCGATGGCCTCTGAAGCCGTTGATGTGCGCCGGATGTGCGCCTGATGGAGGGCTTTCCCCCATCAGCGCACGTCAGGGCGCCACAGGCCTAGATGTCGTAGTAGAGCTCGAACTCGCGCGGGTGCGGGCGCAGGCGCAGGGAGTCGATCTCCTCGGTGCGCTTGAAGTCGATGTAGGTCTCGATCAGGTCCGGCGTGAAGACGCCGCCTTCGAGCAGGAACTCGTGGTCGGCCTCGAGGGCGTCCAGGGCGGCGTCGAGCGTCGCGGGCACGGTCTTGACCTCGGCGGCCTCGGCCGGGGGCAGCTCGTAGAGGTCCTTGTCCAGCGGCTCAGGTGGCTCGATCTTGTTCTTGATGCCGTCCAGGCCCGCCATCAGCATCGCCGAGAAGGCGAGGTAGGGGTTGGCGGACGGGTCCGGGACGCGGAACTCCAGGCGCTTGGCCTTCGGGCTCGGGCCGGTCAGCGGGATGCGGATGCAGGCCGAGCGGTTGCGCTGCGAGTAGACCAGGTTGATCGGGGCCTCGTAGCCCGGCACCAGGCGGTGGTAGGAGTTCACCGTCGGGTTGGTGAAGGCCAGCAGCGCGTCGGCGTGCTTGAGCAGACCGCCGATGTAGTGGCGGGCGGTGTCGGACAGCTGCGCATAGCCCGACTCGTCGAAGAACAGCGGCTCGCCGTCCTTCCACAGGCTCTGGTGGCAGTGCATGCCGGAGCCGTTGTCGCCGAACAGCGGCTTGGGCATGAAGGTCACCGTCTTGCCGGCGGCGTTGGCGGTGTTCTTCACGATGTACTTGTACAGCTGCACCCGGTCGGCTTCCTGCAGCAGCGTGCCGAACTTGATGCCGATCTCGGCCTGGCCGGCGGTGCCGACCTCGTGGTGCTGGAGCTCGACCTCCAGGCCCGCGTCGATCAGGTTGCGGACCATCCGGGAGCGCAGGTCGCTGTAGTGGTCGACCGGCTCGACCGGGAAGTAGCCGCCCTTGTAGCGCGGCCGGTAGCCGAGGTTGCCGCCGTTCTGCGAGGCGCCGGTGTTCCAGGCGCCCTCGACGGAGTCGATCTGGTAGAAGCCCGTGTTCGCCTTCGTCTCGAACCGGACGTCGTCGAAGATGTAGAACTCGGCCTCGGGGCCGAAGAAGGCGGTGTCGGCGACGCCGGTGCTCTTCAGGAACGCCTCGGCCTTGCGCGCGATGTTGCGCGGGTCGCGGCTGTAGGACTCCAGCGTCAGCGGGTCGTGCACGAAGAACGTCATGTTCAGTGTCTTGAACTCGCGGAACGGGTCCAGGACCGCCGTGCTCAGGTCGGGCAGCAGCAGCATGTCCGACTCGTGGATGGCCTGGAAGCCGCGGATCGACGAGCCGTCGAACATCTGGCCCTTGGTGAACGTGTCCTCGTCGACGTTCTCCACCGGAAGCGTCACGTGGTTCACGCCGCCGAAGAGATCGGTAAACCGGATGTCGAGGAACTGGACGCCCTCGTTGCGGATGAAGGCGAGGGCCTCATCGGCGCTGCTGAACAAGACATACCTCCGAGCAGATTCTTGAGGCGGCACGCGGGTGGGCTCCCTGTGTGGACACCGCTGTCCGCGCCACCTCCTCGGCCACGTTCCTGAAGCTAGGACCAGGCCGTTTCTCAGCAATGTCTCCAATGTTTCCCCGCGGTTACGGGATCACGCGCCCCGACACGGTCGGGTGCGTCACCTCCCTCGGCCGCGCTCCGCACGCGGCGTGCCGGCCCGGGGCCTGGTGGGAGCCGTTCCGGCCGCCCAGCCCCGGGGCCGGGCGGCCGGCGGGCGCCGATACCGTGGAGGCATGGACACACAGGGCACCGACCAGGAGTTCGCCTATCCCGGCAACCGGCTGGGCATGCCCGAGGAAGGCCCGGGCTCGGTGCCCGGCGTCGGGCGGCGCCTCGGCGCGCTGCTCCTGGACTGGCTGCTCGCCAGTGCGATCGCCTACGGCCTGCTCGGCCAGAGCACGCAGGAGGGCTCCTCGACCGCGCTGCTCGTCTTCGCGGCCATGGCCGTCGTACTGCTCAGCCTGTTCGGTACGACGCTGGGCAAGCGCGTCGCCGGCGTGGGTATCGCCGCCACCGGCGAGCGGTCCTTCCCCTGGCCGGTGTCGATGCTGATCCGCACCGCGCTGCTGTGCCTGGTCATCCCCGCCGTCGTCTACGACCGCGACCAGCGCGGCCTGCACGACCGCGCAGCGGGGACCGTCAGCAAGCGCCTCTGAGCAGGGAGGCGCCCCGCACATGCCAGCGGCGCCCGGTTCCTCCGCGGAGGAACCGGGCGCCGCTGGCGTTCACAGGAATCCGAGGCGAGAAGCCGGCGCGGAAGCCCGGAGCGGCCGGGCCGGGAAGCGCTACTGCGGCTTGGGGCCCTTGGGCATCTTCACGCCCTTGGGCAGCGGGCCCTTCGGCATCTGCATCGCGGCCGGCAGTGCGCGCAGCCGGTAGCGCAGCTCGGCGACCTGCGGCTTGTCCAGGTTGCGCGGGAGCTTCATCAGGCGCTTCTGCAGATCGGCGATGGCCACCTGGTTGTCGCCGTTGCCCACCATCACGTCGTAGATGGGGGTGTTGTAGGCGATGCGGGCGACGCGCTTCTTCTCGGCGCCGATGATCCGGCCGAGGCGCTGCGGATCGCCCTCGCCCACCAGGACTACGCCGGGGCGGCCGACGACCCGGTGCACGACGTCCATCTGCTTGGTGGCAGCGACGCCCGGGTCGAGCGACCAGTCGCCGCGCATGTTCTCCAGCACCGCCATGCCGGCGCCGAGCTGGCCGTCCAGCATCTTGTACTGGATGCGCTGCGCCGAGCGGGTGAAGAAGATGAAGCCGGCGAGGAAGGCGATCGGGATGCCCAGGGACATCCAGTACAGCCAACCGCCGAACAGCAGCGCACCCACCACTGAGAGCGCGACGAGCCCCAGGAAGATCGCGACGGCGATCGGGATGCTCTTCGGGCTCTGCTTGTGGACGAGCTTGGCCACCATGCCGATCTGCTTGAACCGGCCCGGCTTCTTCTGGGCCGCATCGCCGGCGGCCGCTGATGTCGTGGGTTCCTTGGGCTTCTTCGCCATGGCTCCAGGATATGGGGAAGGTCGGAGCGGTTCGGAAACGGCGGTCCCCGGCCGCCGTTGCCGTTTGGTCACGTCCGCAGTGGTGTTCCGGTCACAACGCCGTCGGACGCCGGCGCTGCGGTCCGGGGCGGTGCGGCCCCGGCGGAGCGCCGGCGTCCGATGCGGTTCCAGCGGCGGGCGGACGGGCCGCCCGCCGCCCGGTCAGATATTCACCGATGTGGCGATGCCGCGCTTCTCGGCGGCCTGCTTGTACAGGCGGCCGGCCCGGTACGACGAGCGGACCAGCGGACCGGACATGACACCGGCGAAGCCGATCTCCTCCGCCTCGGCCGCGAGCTCGGCGAACTCCTCGGGCTTGGCCCACCGGTCGATCGGGTGGTGCAGCTTGGAGGGCCGCAGGTACTGGGTGATGGTCAGCAGGTCGCAGCCGGCCTCGTGCAGGTCGCGCATTGCCTCGCTGATCTCGGCCCGCTCCTCGCCCATGCCCAGGATCAGGTTGGACTTGGTGACCAGGCCGTCCGCGCGCGCCTGGGTGATGACGTCGAGCGAGCGCTCGTAGCGGAAGCCGGGGCGGATCCGCTTGAAGATCCGCGGCACCGTCTCGACGTTGTGCGCGAGCACCTCCGGCCGCGACCCGAACACCTCGGCCAGCTGGCCGGGGTCGGCGTTGAAGTCGGGGATGAGCAGCTCGACGCCGGTGCCCGGATTGAGCTCGTGGATCTTGCGGACCGTCTCCGCGTACAGCCAGGCGCCGCCGTCGTCCAGGTCGTCGCGGGCCACGCCGGTCACGGTGGCGTAGCGCAGCCCCATCTTCTGCACCGACTTGGCGACCTTGGTCGGCTCCATCCGGTCCAGCGCCGACGGCTTCCCGGTGGCGATCTGGCAGAAGTCGCAGCGCCGGGTGCACTGGTCGCCGCCGATGAGGAACGTCGCCTCCCGGTCCTCCCAGCACTCGTAGATGTTGGGGCAGCCGGCCTCCTGGCAGACGGTGTGCAGGCCCTCGCTCTTCACCAGCGAGTGGAGCTCGCTGTACTCCGGGCCCATCTTCGCCTTGATCTTGATCCAGGGCGGCTTCTTCTCGATGGGGGTCTCGCTGTTGCGGGCCTCGACGCGCAGCAGCTTGCGCCCCTCGGGAGCGATGGTCACGCGGACCCTTCCTTTCCTCGTCCCCTGCGGGGAGTCAGTCCCTCGTGCGGAGGGGTCGTGTCGGTGGCGGGTCGCCCGGGCTCAGGCGGGCGCCGGCGCGGCGCCGTCCGGCAGCGCACCGGGAAAGTGGTCGGGAACACCGTCGGCCACGCGGTAGTCCTCGGCGCCGAGCACCCCGGCGAGGTGGTGCTCCACGCGCGGGAGTGCGTCGGCGACGGAGACAGCGCGCCCCAGCTCGCGGCTGATGCTGGTGACGCCGCCCTCCTCGGCCGGAATCCCGCAGGGCACGATCGCGGAGAACCAGTCGAGGTCGTTGGCGCAGTTGAGTGCGGCTCCGTGCATGCCGACGCCGCGTGCGATGCGGCAGCCGATCGCGCCGATCTTGCGGTCGATGAGCCCGCGTACGGGATCGGCGCGCACCCACACGCCGGTCTTGCCCTCGATGCGCTCGGCCGTGATGCCGTACTCGGCGACAGTGCGGATCATGGCCTCCTCCAGCATGCGCACGTAGGCGACGACGTCGATGGGGTCGGCCAGTTTCACCATCGGGTAGACCGTGAGCTGCCCCGGCCCGTGCCAGGTGATCTTCCCGCCGCGGTCGATGTCGAATACGGGCGTGCCGGGACGCGTCTGCCGCCGGTCCCATTCACCGGTGCGCTTGCCGGCGGTGTACACCGGCTCGTGCTGGAGCAGCAGTACCGTATCGGGGATCAGGTCCGCGACGCGGCTGGCGTGCAGCCGCTTCTGGAGGTCCCATCCCTGCTGGTAGGGGACGGGGTCGTCGCCGAGGCGGGCGAAGACGAGCTCACTCATACATCCCACCTTAAGGGCTAGCGTGCCGGCCCCGGTCAGCCGGGACCCGCACCGTCCGCGCCCGCTCGTGGCCGGGCAAGGCCGAACCCGTTTCCACGCAGCCCCCCGGGGCAGAGCGTGCGTCAGGAGGTACCCCCCGTGCACAGCTCGGACAGCGCCACCGCAGCCGCCAGCGCGGCTGCCGCCGATTCGGGCGGCGGCCCAGCCGCCATCGCCATCGCCGTCACCGTCGCCGCCATCGCGGTCGTCGTCCTAGCCATCGCCGCCCTCGTCGCCGTGCTGCGCGCCCGCGGGCTGCTGGGCGGGCGCAGTGCGCGGCTGCGCAAGCGCTTCGGCCCGGAATACGAGCGCGCCGTCGAGGCGCACGACGGCGACGCAGCGGCTGCCGAGGAGGACCTGGCCGAGCGGCTGAGCCGGCGGGCCGGCCGCGAACTGCGCGAGCCGGGCGCGCGGGAGCGCTCCGGCTACGCCCGCGACTGGGCGCAGGTCCAGTGGGAGTTCGTGGACGACCCGGTCGGCGCGGTGCGCAGCGCCCAGGCGCTCGTCGGGCGGGTACTGGACGACCTGGGCTACCCGCCGGCCGGGCGCGGCGCCGGCTTCGACCGCCGGGTGGACGACCTCTCCGTCGACCACCCCGCCGCCGCGGCCGCGTTCCGCCGCTCCGCGCCGGCGGGCGGTCCGTCCGCCGGTACCGAGGACCTGCGGGCGAGCCTGGTCGCCCACCGGACCCTCGTCGAAGCCCTGATCGGCCCCGTGCCGCGCGGCAGGGCCGCGGCAGCCGGGCCGGGGCCGCAGGAGGCAGGGCCGGCTGCGGACGCCGCGCCGGGGCAGTCCTCCGCCGGCGGCGGAAGCGGGAACACCGGGGCGGCGCGGTGAGGCGCGGCAGTGGAGCCCCGCCGCCGGCGGGCAGGCAGACGCGGCCGGGCGCTTCGGTGCCCCCGAGTAAGGAGGATGCAATGGCGGAGCGCAAGGAAGCCGACGTGCCCGGCGGGACCGCCCCGGGCGGGGCCGAGCGGTCCAGTGTGCGGTCCCGGCCGGTGCGGCGGACCGCCGAGCAGCGGGCGGCGATGCCGCCGTCGGACACCGCCCCCTTCGACCGTGCCGCCCTGAACGCGCAGGTCGCCGCTTCGGAGGGGCAGGAGGCTGCCGGGCAGCGCGCCGTCGACGCCGAGGACGTCCGGGGCCGCTGGCGGGACGTCCAGAGCAGCTTCGTGGACGGGCCCCGCGAGGCGGTCGAGGAGGCCGACCGGCTGTCCGAGGAAGTCCTGGGCGAGGTCGTCGCGTCCCTGCGCTGCCGCCGCGCCGCCCTCGCCGCGGCCTGGTCCGGCGAGGCGGGCCCGGACACCGAGGTATACCGCCTCGCCCTCCGCGACTACCGCGCCTTCATCGACCACCTCATCGACTGGGAGAAGTGACGGCCGGGGCCGGGCTCGGGGCCGCTGCGCCGCGGTGGTCGGCCGGGCAGTCCGGATCGGCGGGCAGGCCGACCGGCGGGGCCTGACTCCTGCAGATCGGCGGCTCGCCCCGACCGTCCTCGCCGGGCCGGCCGCGGTCCCCGGCGGAGTGCGCCGCGCGGGCTTCAGCGCCGGACTGCCGCCGCCGGAAGCCGACGCCCCCCTCCACCCGGAGCCGGAGGAGCGCTGGGCTACTGGCGCAGTACAGCGGGCAGCGCGGCGGTGAGTTCCGGATGGGCGAAGGTGAAGCCCGCATCGTTCAGGCGGTCCGGGACGACCCGCTGGTCCACCAGTGCGGCCTCGTCGGCGAAGCCGCCGAGGGCCGCGCGGATGGCGAAGGCCGGAACCGGGGCCAGGGCGGGCCGGTGCAGGGCGTGCGCCACCGCTGCCGTGTAGGAGGCATTGGTGACCGGGTTGGGCGCGGTCAGGTTGAACGGGCCGGTCAGATCGGTGCGCTCGATCAGCAGCCGCAGCGCCGCGACCATGTCGTCCAGCGCGATCCAGCTCATGTACTGGCGGCCGGTGCCCAGCCGGCCGCCCAGGCCGGCGCGGAACAGCGGCAGGACGGTGCCGAGCATGCCGCCGGAGCCGGCCAGGACGATCCCGGTGCGGCTCAGCGCCACCGACACCGGGCCTTCGGCGGCGCTCTGGGCCGCGGCCTCCCAGTCGCGGGCCAGCCGCGGCAGGAAACCGGTGCCGTTCGGGCCGTCCTCCCCGGTCGGCCGGCCGGCGGTGTCGCCGTAGAAGCCGACGGCGGAGCCGGAGACCAGGCGCGGCGGCGGGTGCTCCATGCCGAGCAGCGCCCGGACGAGCACGGCGGTCCCGCTGATCCGGCTGTCCCAGATCGCGGCGGTCTTCGCGCGCGTCCACCGGGCCGGGCCGATCGGCTCGCCGGCGAGGTGGACGACAGCGTCCGCCCCCGTCAGCGGTCCCGTATCGACGGTTCCCTTCCCCGGGTCCCAGCGCGCCTCTGCGGCGGTGCGCGCCGGCCGGCGCACCAGGTGCACCACCGCATGCCCGTCGGCGGTCAGCGCGCGGCTCAGCGCGCCGCCGACCAAGCCGCCGGCGCCCGTGATCGCGACCTTCATACCGGACCGCCCCCGTACCGTCTCGCTCCTGTGCGGCGGAGCGCCGTGCACCCCATCGTCCTCCACCCTGTGGGGAGAGCCTGCCCGGGGGACGGCCGGGGAACACGGTGGGAGCCGCGGCACGGGAGGGGCGGAGGGGGGAGCGCCCCGCCGGCCGGACCGGGCGGGCGCCCCGCCGGCGGAAGAAGCGCATCCCGGCGGTGGCCGGAGTCGGCCGGGTTGTCGAAGCCCCGTTGTGCACCGCGGGATCGGCCGCATTCCGGCTTCCGGCCTACGGATCGCGGGAAGGGCGGGCGAAGCTGCAGGTCATGCGGATTCGGCGCGGAACCTCGCGGTGCGCCGGGGCCGGCGCGGCAGCAGGGCCGGGGGAGCGGTGACCGGGTCCGGCCGGATTCCGCGGCCCCGAATTCCGCGGAACGCCTGCGCGACGGGTGAGCGCCGACATACGGTGTGTCTATGCCGGGCCACGCGGATGCGGCCCGGGACAGACCTTTGGTGATGGGGATCACCAGGGGGATGGTGAATGGTGGGGTAACAAGCGGGGCGGGTCCGGCGACGGGCCCGCCCCGTCTCCGTTGCGGTCCTAACGGCCCGGGCGTGCACGGCGCCGCCTCCGCTGCGCCGCTGCCGGCCGGACCGCGTCCGAGCGCCGCCAGGATGCGCAGCCGCCGGCCGCCGCAGTGCGCGCCCGGAAGGACCCGGGGGACCGTGCGTACCGGTCGGCTCCGGCGCCCTGCACCTCTTCCGCGCCTCCTGCCGCTGCCGCGGCGTGCCGCCCGGGCGCCCCTCCCCGGCCGAGGACCGCCCCGCACAGCACGGCGCCCCGTACTCGCGGGGAGTACGGGGCGCCGGATGCTGCGCGGGGGCCGGGCCGGCCCGGGGCGTCAGGCCAGGCCGAGCTCGGCCTCGAACGCGCCCTCTTCGAGCCGCTCGCGAATGGTCTGCAGGAACCGGCCGGCGTCGCCGGAGTCGACCAGCCGGTGGTCGTGGGTGAGGGCCAGGTAGGCCATCGACCGGACCGCGATCACCTCGCCGAGCTCCGGGTCCTCGACCACGACCGGCCGCTTCACGACCGCGCCGGTGGCGAGGATCGCGACCTGCGGCTGGTTGATGATCGGCGTGTCGAACAGCGCGCCCACCGCACCGGTGTCGGTGAGGGTGAACGTGCCGCCGCTCAGCTCGTCGGGGTTGAGCATGCCGGTGTGCGCCCGCTCGCCCAGGTCGGCGATCTTGCGCGCGAGGCCGCCCAGGTTGAGGTCGCCGGCGTCCTTGAGGACCGGGGCCAGCTGGCCGCGCTCGGTGTCCACCGACACCGACAGGTTCTCCAGGTCGTGGTAGGTGACCTCGTACTTCTCGCTGTCGATGACCGCGTTCAGGCGCGGGTTGGCCTTGAGGGCCTCCACCGCGGCCAGCGCGAAGAACGGGAAGAACTCCAGCTCGACACCCTCGCGGGCGGCGAATTCAGCGCCGGCCAGGCCGCGCAGCCGCGCGATGTTGGTCATGTCGACCTCGATGACCTGGGTCAGGCCCGCGGCGGAGCGCAGCGACTCGGTCTTCTGGTCGGCGATGGTCTGGCGCAGGCGGGACATCACCTCGGTGCGGCCGCGCAGTGCGGCGTCGGCCGCCGACGGCTGCGGCGTGGCCGCGGGCGCTGCCGCCGCCGCGGCGCCGGACCCCTGCTGCTTGGCCGCAGCGGCGTCCTGCACGTCCTGCTTGCGGATGCGGCCGCCGACGCCGGTGCCGCGCACCGTCGACAGGTCCACGCCCTGCTCCGCGGCGAGGCGGCGGACCAGCGGCGTCACGTAGGCCTCGGTGACGGCGTCGGTGCCCGAGGCGGTGCCGCCGCTGATGGTTTCCACATCCACCGGAGGGGTGGCGTCCTCGCGCGAGGCGCTCGGCGCGGGCTGCGCCGGGGCTGCGGCCTGCGGGGCGGGCTCGGGGGCCGGGGCGGGCGCCGCAGCGGGCTCGGGCTCGGGGGCGGGGGCCGGCTCCGGGGCCGGGGCCGGGGCGGGCTCGGGGGCCGCCTCCGCGGCCGGGGCCTCCGCGGCGGCCGGGGCTTCGCCCGACTCGGAGATGACGGCGATCTCGGCGCCGATCTCCACCGTCTCGTCCTCGTCGACCACGATCTTGGTCAGGACGCCGGAGACGGGGGAGGGGATCTCGGTGTCGACCTTGTCGGTCGACACTTCGAGGAGCGGCTCGTCCACCTCGACGGTGTCGCCCTCGCTCTTCAGCCACTGGGTGACGGTGCCCTCGGTGACGCTTTCGCCCAGGGCAGGCATGGAAACAGAAGTCGGCATTGGTCCTCTTTGATGGAACGGGAGCAGCGGCACGGGCGGCTGCAAAGAGCGGTGGCGGCGCTGGCGCGGGGCGGGCGGGTGCCGGCCCGCCCGCCCCGCGCGGCAGCGTCAGTCGTGGACGTGCAGGGGCTTTCCGGCGAGTGCGAGGTGGGCCTCGCCGATGGCCTCCGACTGCGTCGGGTGCGGGTGGATCAGCTGGGCGACCTCGGAGGGCAGCGCCTCCCAGTTGTAGATCAGCTGCGTCTCGGCGACTAGCTCGCCGACCCGGCTGCCGACCATGTGCACGCCGAGCACGGGGCCGTCCTTCTCCGCGATGACCTTGACCGCGCCCTGCGTCTGCAGGATCTGGCTCTTGCCGTTGCCCGCCAGGTTGTAGTTGGTCTCGACGGTCTCGTAGCCGCGCTCCTTCGCCGTGGCCGACGTGATGCCGACCGAGGCGACCTCGGGCTCGCTGTAGGTGATGCGCGGGACGCCGTCGTAGTCGATGGCCGGCGGGTTGAGCCCGGCGATGCGCTCGGCGACGAAGATGCCCTCGGCGAAGCCGACGTGGGCCAGCTGCAGGGTGGGGATCAGGTCGCCGACCGCGTAGATGCTGCCGACACCGGTGTGCAGGTTCTCGTCGACCTGGACGAAGCCGCGGTCCATCGTGACGCCCTGCTCCTCGTAGCCGAGGCCCTCCGAGACCGGGCCGCGGCCGATGGCGACCAGCAGGACGTCGGCCTCCAGGGTCTTGCCGCCCTGGAGGGTGACGCTGACGCCGGAGTCGGTCGTCTTGACGCTCTCGAACGGGGTGCCGAGCTCGTACTTGATCCCGCGCTTGCGGAACGCCCGCTCGAGCAGCTTGGAGCTGGACTCCTCCTCGACCGGCACCAGGTGGGGCAGCGCCTCCACGATGGTGACCTCGGAGCCGAACGAGCGCCACACGCTGGCGAACTCGACGCCGATGACGCCGCCGCCGAGCACCACGGCCGAGCCGGGGATGCGCTCCGACTTCAGTGCCTGCTCGCTGGTGACGACCTTTTCGCCGTCGATGTCGAGGCCGAGGGTCTTGGGCTGCGAGCCGGTGGCCAGCAGCACGTTGCGGCCCTTGTAGACGGTGCCGTCCACGGTGACCTCGTCGGGGCCGGTCAGCTTGCCCGCACCCTCGACGACGGTGATGCCGCGGGACTTGATCAGGCCGCTGAGCCCCTTGAACAGGCCGCCGACGACCTTGTCCTTGTAGGCGTGCACCGAGGGCATGTCGATCCCGTCGAAGCTGGCCTTGACGCCGAACTTCTCGCTCTCCTTGGCGGAGTCGGCCACCTCGGCGGCGTGCAGCAGGGCCTTGGTCGGGATGCAGCCCTGGTGCAGGCAGGTGCCGCCCAGCTTGTCTTTCTCGATCAGGGCGACGCTCAGGTCCAGCTCGGCCGCGCGCAGCGCCGCCGCGTAACCGCCGCTGCCGGCGCCCAGAATGACGAGGTCGAAGGTGCCGCCGCTCTCACTCACGGGAAGGACACTCCTTGGTGTGGATGTGATGGTGTTCGTCCGTCTGTGACGGTTCAACGCTGCCGGATGCGTGTCTCATCCGGCCTGGTTGGCGGACGCGGCCGCGCGGGCCGGCCCGGTGGCCCGGCACTGAGCCGGACCTGCTGGTCAAACGATTCGAACCGGCCGCGCTGGCAGGCGCGGCCGGTTCCGGCTCACTGTTCGGTGCTGCGTTCCGGCAGTCCGGACCCGCCCGCGGCGAGGTCCTCGGCGACGCGGACCAGGGTCCGGGTCGCCGCGCCGGTCCCGCCCTTGGGGGTGTACCCGTAGGCGGACCCCTGGTTGAACGACGGACCCGCGATGTCCAGGTGGGCCCAGGGCTGGCCCTCCTCGACGAACTCCTTGAGGAACACGCCGGCGCTGAGCATGCCGCCCCAGCGCTCGCCGGCGACGTTGGCGATGTCGGCGACCGACGAGTCCAGGCCGGACCGCAGCTCGCCGGGGAGCGGCATCGGCCAGGCCGCCTCGCCGGCCGCACCGGCGGCGGCGGTGACGGCGGCGCGGGTCGCGTCGTCGCCCGCCATCACCGCGAACACGCGGCTGCCGAGCGCGACCAGCTGGGCGCCGGTCAGCGTGGCGGCGTCGACGAGCAGGTCCGGGCGGTCCTCCTGGGCGCGGACGATCGCGTCGGCCATCACCAGGCGGCCCTCGGCGTCGGTGTTGAGCACCTCCACCGTGGTGCCGCCGTACATGGTGAGCACGTCGGAGGGGCGCTGCGCGGTGCCCGAGGGCATGTTCTCCGCGATCGCCAGGTAGCCGACGGCGTTGACCGGAACGCCGAGCAGCGCCACCGCGCGCAGCGCGGCCAGCACCGCTGCGGCGCCGCCCATGTCCGACTTCATCCAGTCCATCGACCCTGCGGGCTTCAGCGACAGGCCGCCGGAGTCGAAGGTGATGCCCTTGCCCACGAACGCGACGGTGCGCACCGCCTCCGGGTGGCTGTAGGCGAGCCGGACCAGGCGCGGCGGGTTCGCCGAGCCCTGGCCGACGCCGAGGATGCCGCCGTAGCCGCCCTCGGCGAGGTCGGCCTCGTCGAGCACCGAGATCTCCAGCCCGGCCTCTTCGGCCACCGAGCGCGCGGCGTCGGCGAGGTCCTCGGGGACCAGGTCGGCCGGCGCGGTGTTGACCAGGTCGCGGGTGAGGTTGACCGAGGCGGCGACGGTTGCGGCGCGGTCGGCCGCCGCTGCGGCGCCGCCGGCGGAGCTGATGATGCGCAGCTCGGCGACGGGCGCGCGCTCGGCGCTCTCGCCGGTGCGGTAGCGGGTGTAGGAGTAGTCGCCCAGCAGCGCGCCGGTGGCCGCTGCCGCGGCCTCCTCGGCGGTGTCCGCGGGCAGGGCCACGGCGATGCGGGCCGCGCCGGCGGCGCGGGTGCGCAGGGCGGCCCCCGCAGCGCGGGCCAGAGTGTCGGGGTCGGCGGCGCCGGACCGGGGCGCCGGGCCGAGGCCGACGGCGATGACGACCGGCGCGGTGACGGCGCCGTTCGACGGGATGCTGTGCACCTCCTCCAGGGTGCCGCTCGCTCCCAGAAGCGACAGGGTCTGGGCGAGTCCGCCGCTGAAAGCGGCGTCGACGCCGTGAGCGCCCGACGCGGGCTCCGGCCCGCCGGCACCGGAGTGGTAGCCGACGACAACCGCGTCGACGTCGAGCGAACAGGGGGATTCCGTAATGACTGACAGCGACGTGCTCACGCTTCCGATGCTAGTCCTTGTGCAGCCCCGGTGGGCACGCGGAACGCGGTGCAGGGGCCCGCCGGCGCCGCCTGCCGGGCGCGGCGGCGCCGGCGGCCCGGTGGCCCGGAGCCGGCTCCGGACGCCGCTGCCGGGCCGGATTCGGCCGGGGATTCCCGCTCCCGGTGACAATCCTCTGCCGGCTTGCGGCCTGCTCTGGCCCCTGAGCCGCTGGCGGCCGGTCCGCGGCCCCGGTTCCCGGTGTGAAGAAATGTGATCATCCCGACAGGTATGCACCCGCGCCCCCGCGCCGCCCCGGGGCCGGCAGCGGGCCGGAGGCGCTGCGCGCCGGAGCGCTGCCGTCCCGGGACTCCGGCGGGTGGCGGCGGCAGCACGCGTATCGCCGGGGCGCACGGCGGGGGCGGCGGTGCCGGTCCGGGGGTTCCCGCTCAGAGCAGGAGCGCGGCGGCAGCGAGGGAAGTCGCGGCGGCGGTCTCGGAGAGGGCGCCCAGGACGTCGCCGGTCATCCCGCCCAGGCGGCGGCGGGCGCGGACGAGCAGGGCGAGGGCGGCGCCGGTTCCCAGCAGGGCCGCCGCCGGCAGGGCGAGGGCGGCGCCGGGAGAGTGGGCCAGGCCGAGGAGGGCGGCTGCGGCGAGCACGGCAGCCCCCGCCACCGCCGCCGAGGACCGGGACACGGTGCCCGCGACGAAGGCGCCCAGGCCTCCGGGGCGCGCCGCGGGCACGCCCGGGGTGCAGGCAGCGGTCATCGCCAGCCGGCCGGCCGCAGCCGCGGTGACCAGCGCCGCCGCCGCGGACCAGATCCCGGTGCCGGCGAGCGCGGCGAGGGCGGCCGCCTGCACCAGGACCGAGAACACCAGCGCTGCGACGCCGAACGGGCCGATGTCGGACCGCTTCATGACGTCCAGGGCGCCGTCGGCGCTGCGCCCGCTGCCGAGCCCGTCGGCCAGGTCCGCCAGGCCGTCGAGGTGCAGGGCGCGGGTGAGCAGGGCCAGCAGGCCGAGGGCGAGGACCGCCGCCAGCGGGGCGCCGCCGCCGAGCAGCAGCACGGCCGCGAGGACGGCTGCGGCCGCGGCGCCGAGCACCGCGCCGACCGCCGGAGCCAGCGCCATCGCCCAGCCGCCGGTGGCCCGGTCGACCCGGTCCACCCGCACGGGGACGGCGGTGAGCGTCCCCACCGCCATCCGCGCCCCGTCCGCCGCGTCCCGCAGCCTCTCGCGCACCGTGCTCCCTTCCCCGGGCTCCCCCGACGGGCCCGCGCTGTGTGGATCCCCGCGCACCGCCACCGCGCCGGCGCGCGACGGCAGCCCTTCAGGGGAGTTCGGTGACCCGGCCCGCGGTGGCGAGCAGCACGGTCTCGGACTCGGCGGCGAGGCGCTGGTTGAGGCGGCCGAGCAGGTCGCGGAAGAGGCCGCCGCTGCGGGTCGCCGGGACCACACCGGAACCGGCCTCGTTGGTCACCGCGACCGCGCGGCCCGGGAAGCGGCGCCAGGCGGCCACCAGCGCCGCGGTGCTCTCCTCGACGGCGGCGGCCGCGCCCGGCGGCGGCGCCTCCGCCCACATGCCGCTGGCCTCCATCACCCCCGCCAGCCAGGTGCCGCAGCAGTCCAGCAGCACCGCGGAGCCCGCGGCGGCCGCGCGGTCCAGCGCGGCCGGGACATCGAGGGTCTCCTCCGTCGTCCACCCCTGCGGGCGGCGGTCGCGGTGCGCCGCGATCCGCGCCGCCCAGGCGCCGTCCTCGCGCTCCGGCACCGGCCCGGTGGCGATGTAGGCGACCGCGGGGTCGGCGAGCAGCTGCCGCTCGGCCTCGGCCGACTTCCCCGAGCGCGCGCCGCCGGTCACGAGCACCCGCCCCGCGGAACGGGACGCACCGCTGTCCGCACCGAGGTCGAACTCCTCGCCGTCGCGCACCGGGTGCGCGCCCCACAGGGCCGCCCGGCGGTCGAACTCGGCGGGCGCGTGCACGCCGTGGCCGCCGCAGACGGCGAGCAGCAGTGTCGCGCCGGTGACGGTGCCGGCGCGGCGCAGCGCGGCGATGGCCTCGGGGGACCGTGCGTCCACCACGGCTGCGTCGACTGGCGGGAGGGCCGCCTGCTCCGCCGCCTCCGCCCGCGGTGCGGGCAGTGCCCACAGCAGCCGCGGACCGCGCGGCGGTGCTACCAGCGTGCCGGCGGGCGTCTCCGCCGTCGCACCGTCGGGGGAGGCGCCCGCGGGGGCCTGCGGCCCCAGCCGGAGTCCGCCGTCGGCGAC
>NZ_BAAGXT010000035.1:0-64317 GCF_054779695.1 Nocardiopsis coralliicola
GGCCAAAACAAACATGGCATCATAAAGTATTGAACACGCGCTGTTGAGTTCTCAAGAAACAACCGCTCACCGCATACGAACTCGGATGATCCGAGACTCTTCGGCAAGGGCGGCAATTCCGCAGAAGGCTTTCCGCCCCAGACGGGGCCGTGCCTTTATTTCGAGGGGCTGACCCCTTCGCCTTGGAGCTTACCAAATCTCCCGGCTGAAGGCCAACCCTTCTATCTTACTCACGAACTCCGACCCGTCAAGATCCAGATCGTTTTCCGGGAGTGGTTCCACTCTACCGTGCCGCCGCGAGTGCTCGCGCCGTCCGTCAGAGCGGGGCCGTCCGGCCGCGGATTCCCGCGCCCTTCCGGTGTTCCCAGCTTACAGCCTCCTCCGACTGCTCGTGCCGGAAGTTTCCGAGCCGAGCCGCCGGACGCCCGCGCCCGGTGCCTAGACCAGAGCGCGGCCGGCAATCCGGAGCGCCTCCGCGGTCGCCTCGTCCGCCGGGAAGAACGCCTCGATGGCGATCTCCTCCAGAGTCACGTCGCGCGGAGCGCCGAAGACCGTGGCCGTGTAGAGGAACGCCAGGTCGCCGTGTTCGCTTGCGAGCCGCAAGGGTACGGCCACCTCGTTCGGCGGCAGCCGGGCGTCATCGACCCCTGGCGCCCCCGGGTAGCGGACGAGCTCCGCGTACAGCGCCTGAAGCCGGGGATCCCCGGTCCGCTCGTACTGGCGGGCCACTCGGCCGAGCGTGTGGGCCCGCCACTGCCCGAAGTTCCTGATCCGCGGCGCCAGGCCGGCCGGGTGGAAGGTCAGGCGCAGCACGTTGGCGGGCGGCTCCATGAGGTCCGCCGGCAGTCCGCTGAAGAGCGCCCCGGCCGCGCGGTTGGCCGAGACCAGGTCCCATCCGGCGTCCACCGCCAGCGCCGGGTGCGGATCGAACGCCGCCAGTACCGCTTCCATCGCGTGCAGCGCAGAGCCGAGGTCGGCGACGTCGCGTTCGGGGTGGGCGGGCGCCAGCCCCGCTGCGAGGTGCAGCCGGTTCCGAGCACGCAGCGGGATCTGCAGCTCGCCGGAGAGGCGCTCGATCATCGCGCCGCTCGGCCGCGCCCGCCCGGTCTCCAGGAAGCTCAGATGCCGGGCCGAGATGCCCGCGGCCAGCGCCACGTCCAGCTGCGAGCGCCTGCTCCGCTGCCGCCAGGTGCGCAGAAGCTCCCCGGCGCCGGCCGCGCTGCCCGGGTCTGCGCTGCTTCCCGCCCCGCCCACGCCGCCTCCGGTGCCGTTGGTCGCCATGGCACAACGGTAGGCGCCTGCTGCAGGGCGTCCATTACCCCGCACGTAGTCGTCCTCCTGCGCGTGCCGGCGGAGGGTAGGGACCGCGGCACGGTGCCGCAGCTGGAGAAGGGGGTCCGCCATGAGCGACACCATCGAGCGGTACGTCGGGTTCTGGAACGCCGACGCCGGACAGCGCGCTGACCGGGCAGCGGCGGCGTTCACCGAGGATGCGGAGTACGTCGCGCCGCTCGGCGTCTTCGCGGGCCGCGCAGCGCTCGCGGAGTTCGCGGCGCAGTTCGCCGAACACCAGCCGCGGCCGCGGTTCTCCGCCCGGGAGGAGCCCGAGAGCCACCACGACCGGATTCGGCTGCGCTGGGCCCTGTCGCTGGACGGCGAGGAGTTCGCGACCGGGACCGACGTCCTGGCCGTCTCCGGGGACGGGCGGGTCCGCTCCGCCACGGTGTTCCTCGACAGGGCCCCGGAGGGGTTCGACCCGGACGCCCACGAGTGACGCGGCGGGCGCGGCCGGCACCGTGCCGGCCGCGCCCGCGCGCCTACAGCTTCTCGATCGGGGCGAACTTGACCAGGAAGTCCTTCTCGCCGATGTCGGCGCCGAAGTCGATGCGGGCCTTGGTCTTGTCGCCGGCGCCGTCGACGAGGAGCACGGTGCCCATCCCGAAGGAGTCGTGGTTGACCTTGTCGCCGACGTTCAGCGTGGGTGCGGCCGACGGTGCGCGCCGGGGCGGCTCCCGGCGCGGTCGCGGTCCGGCGAGGCTGGACATCGACGACTCCGCGCGGCGCCAGTCGACCAGGTCCTTGGGCACCTCGTCGAGGAAACGGGATGCGGGGTTGTACGACGGGGTGCCCCACGCACTGCGCACGGCGGCGCGGCTCAGGTAGAGGCGCTGCTGGGCGCGGGTGATGCCGACGTAGGCGAGGCGGCGCTCCTCTTCGAGCTCGTTCTTGTCGCCGAGGGTCCGCATGTGCGGGAAGACGCCGTCCTCCATCCCGGAGAGGAAGACGACCGGGAATTCCAGGCCCTTCGCGGCGTGCAGCGTCATGAGCGTGACGACGCCGTCGCCGTCGACGGGGATCTGGTCGGTGTCGGCCACCAGTGCGATCTGCTCGAGGAAGTCGACCAGTTCGGGCTCCGGAACCTCGGCCGGCCCGCCGTCCGCCTCCTCCGCGTCCTCCGCGCCGGCCGGCTCCTCGTCGGCGTTGAGCGATCCGGTGAACGTGCTCTCGAACTCCCGCGCCACGTCGACGAACTCTTCGAGGTTCTCCACCCGGCTCTCGTCCTGGATGTCGCTGGACTCGGCGAGCTCGGACAGGTAGCCGGTGCGGTGCAGCACCGCCTCGACGATCTCGGACGGCGACGCGGTCTCCACCAGCGAGCGCAGGTCGTCCATCAGCGCGTTGAACTCGCGCATCGCCTTCAGCGAGCGGGTGGCGACGCCCGGTGCCTCGTCGACGCGGGCGAGGGCGCGGGCGAACGACGTGCGCTCGCGGGCGGCGAACAGCTCGACGGCCTCCTCGGCGCGCTCGCCGATGCCGCGCTTGGGCACGTTGATGATGCGGCGCAGGCTGACGGTGTCCTCGGGGTTGGCGAGCACCCGCAGGTAGGCCAGGATGTCGCGGATCTCCTTGCGCTCGTAGAAGCGCACACCGCCGACGATCTTGTACGGCAGCCCGGTGCGGATGAAGACGTCTTCGAAGACGCGGGACTGCGCGTTGGTCCGGTAGAAGACGGCGACGTCGCCGGGGCGCGCGGCGCCCTCGTCGGAGAGCCGGTCAATCTCGCCGACGACGAAGCCGGCCTCGTCGTGCTCGTTGTCGGCGACATAGCCGGTGATCATCGGCCCGATCCCCTGCTCGGACCAGAGGTTCTTGGCGGGCCGGCCGCCGTTCCGCTCGATCAGCGCGTTGGCGGCGTTCAGGATGTTCTGGCTGGAACGGTAGTTCTGCTCCAGCAGGATCGTCCGCGCCTGCGGGTAGTCGCGCTCGAATTCGAGGATGTTGCGGATGCTGGCGCCGCGGAACGCGTAGATCGACTGGTCGGCATCGCCGACCACGCACAGCTCCGGGGGCGGGAACGCGGTCGCGGCGGCACCGCCGGCGGCGCTGTCGCCGCCTTCGCCGTCTCCGCCCCCGGCGAGGGCGCGGATCAGCGCGTACTGGGCGTGGTTGGTGTCCTGGTACTCGTCCACGAGCACGTGCCGGAAGCGGCGCCGGTAGTACTCGGCGACGTCGGGGAAGGCGTGCAGCAGGTTGACGGTGACCATGATCAGGTCGTCGAAGTCCATCGCGCCGGCCTCGTGCAGGCGGCGCTGGTAGAGCGCGTACGCCTCGGCGAGCTTCTTCTCCTGCTCGCTCTGCGCCTGGTCGGCGAAGGTGTCCTGGTCGACCAGCTCGTTCTTGAGGTTCGACACCTGGGCGGAGAACGACTTCGGCGGGAACCGCTTCGGGTCGAGGTCGAGCTCCTTGCAGACGAGCTGCATGAGCCGCTTGGCGTCGGCCGCGTCGTAGATGGTGAAGCTGCTCGGGTAGCCCAGCCGCCCGGCTTCGCGGCGCAGGATACGCACGCACGCGGAGTGGAACGTCATGGCCCACATCGCGTTGGCGACACGGCTGCCGAGCAGCCCTTCGATGCGCTCCTTCATCTCGGCGGCGGCCTTGTTGGTGAAGGTGATCGCGAGGATCTCGCCGGGGCGCACACCGCGTTCGGCCAGCAGGTAGGCGATGCGGTGGGTGAGGACGCGGGTCTTGCCCGATCCGGCGCCGGCCACGATGAGCAGGGGGGAGCCGGAGTGGAGGACGGCCTCCCGCTGCGGCTCGTTCAGACCTTCGAGGAGCGAGGTAGAGGTGGACACCCTCCAAGCCTAGGCGCACTACCGTGGTCGGGTCTCCATGGCGGATCATTCCGGCGCCGGCGGCTGCGCGCCGGTGCCGCGCTGCGGGACGTACCGACCGGGGCGCCGGGTGCGCCGACAACGAGGGGGAATGCATGCGGGTCTTCGTGGACTGCGATCCCGGGATCGACGACGCCCTGGCGCTGGCCTACCTGGCGGCGCGCGAGGACGTGGAGCTGGCGGGGGTCGGCACCGTGTTCGGCAACAACACGGTGGACATCACGACGGACAACGCGCTGCGCCTGCTCGAGCTGTACCTCCCGGGCGGCGCGGCCACCGTTCCGGTGGCGCGGGGCGCGGAGCGCCCGCTGGTGCAGGAGCCGCGGCTGGCGGAGTCGGTGCACGGCAGCAATGGGCTCGGCGACGTGGAGCTGCTCGCTCCGTCCGGTGCGCCCGTCCCGGAGACCGCCGCGGAGCTGCTGGTGCAGGTGGCGCGGCGGTACCCGGGTGAGGTGGACCTGCTTGCGGTGGGGCCGCTGACCAACGTCGCGCTGGCACTGGCGCTGGAGCCCCGGCTGCCGGCGCTGCTGCGCCGGGTCGTGGTGATGGGCGGCGCGGTGGCCGCGCCGGGGAACGTGACGCCGTGGGCGGAGGCGAACACGGCGAACGACCCGGAGGCGGCGGACCGGGTGTTCGCGGCCGGGTTCGATCTGACGCTGGTGTCGCTGGACGTGACCATGCGCGCGGTCGCCACCGAGCCCTGGCTGGACCGGTTGAAGGCGGTGCGCGACGACCGGGCCCAGCGCAGCGCAGCCTTCCTGGACTTCTACTTCCGCTTCTACGCGACCGTGTTCGGCCGCCCGCAGTCGGCCATGCACGACCCGCTCGCGGCGGCGGTGCTGGTCGACCCCGAACTGGTACTGCGGGGCAGTGAGCGGTCGGTCTTCGTGGAGCTGGCCGGGCAGTACACGCGCGGCGCCACTCTGGCGGACCTGCGCCCGTTCGCCTCCACGCTCACCTCGGACCGGAGGGCCGCGACGATCGTCGGAGAGACCGACAACGACGCCTTCCTGGAGCGGATGCTCCGCGCCCTGGGCGGCAGTGCCGCGCCGGCTCCGGCGCACCCGGCCCCGTCGGATCCGGCGGTGCGCGACCCGGCGCAGTAGGGCGCGGACGGGCTGCGGCAGTCCTCGGAGCCGGGGCGGCCACCGGGTGTGCGGGCTCGGACAGGCTCGGGAGCGCCCGCTCCGGAGGCGCCGCCATCGGCTCGGGCTGCTCCACCGGGTCCGGCAGCGCACGGCCCGGCGGCGGAACACGGGCGCGCCTCGGCGCCCCGGGGTGCAGCCGGTCCCATCCAGGGTTGGCGGAGCCAGGCGCCGGGCTCTGCCCGTCCGGCGTCCCACCGGCTTTGCGTGCGGGGGCCCGCTGTGCGCAGGCCGCCCGCGGCGCCGGAGTGCGGTTCACCGGAGCAGCGCATCCCCCGGTGAGCTGCGGCGGAGCGTCAGTCGAGGCAGAACTCGTTGCCCTCCGGGTCGGCCATGATGATGTGGCCGGCGCCCAGCGGGGGTGCGGGTTCGTGGCGCTCGATCCGGGTGGCGCCGGCGGCGGTGAGACGCTCGGCCTCCTTTTCGAGGGCGGCCATGCGGGTCTCGCCCTCCAGCCCGGGGGCGGCCCGCACGTCCAGGTGGACGCGGTTCTTCACCTGCTTCCCCTCCGCGACGCGCTGGAAGAACAGCCGCGGGCCGGCGCCGTCGGGGTCGTTCACCGCCGAGGCCATGTTCCGGTCCTCGGGCGCGATGCCGAACGCGTCGAGGGCCTCGTCCCAGGTAGCGAAGCCGGCGGGCGGGTCCTGGACGCGGTAGCCGAGCGCCTCGGCCCAGAACGCCGCGAGCGCGGCGGGGTCGGCGCAGTCGAACGTGAACTGGATTTCGCGGGCCATCGTCTCCCTCTCTGCGCGCCGGATTCAGCGCTCGCCGGAACCCTCCCACCGGGGGGCGACGTTTCCGGGGATGCGGCGCTTCTGCGCGGTGCGCGGCGCCGGCGCTATTCCGAAGGGGGCGGCCCGGCTTTCGCCTTCGGTGGGATCGCGATGCGAATCGGCGAGGGCGTTTCTGGTGGAGGGCGTCTGCCGCGAGCGGTGCCGGCGGTGCACCCGTCGCACGGCCGACGAGGGAGTCAGGGCGGGTTTTCCCTGTCGAGAAGCGGAGAACGCCGGGATGAGGCGCGCCAGGGCGAGAAGCAGCAGGGCAGTGGACCACCCGCCACGCCCTCGATGAGCGGGAGCGACGCCGCGTTCCCGAATGCAGCGGGCGGCGGCGACAGTGCGCGCTGTTCTGCCCTTCGCGGCACCGGTGGCGGTCTGCACTTCATCGGCGCCGCCGCCCTGGCGGCCACCTGGACGTGCCGGCGGGGATCCGCACGGGGACGGCGAAGCTGCGGCGATGGGCCACGCCGCGGTCGCGCTTGGGGGCGTTCTGCTCTGCGCTCTCGTCCCGCTCGGCCACGCGGAGATGTGCCGGCGCGCCGCTGTTCCCGTATCCGGCGCGCCAACCGGCGGATGCGCCCCGGACGGACTCGGGTTCGCGCGGTCGGCACACGCCGCGTGCACGTCGCCCGGTGCCTCCGCGGTGACGCCTGCGGCGCAGACCGACAGGCGGGCGTTCCCCGCACTTCCGCGGGGGGCTCCTGGTAGCGGCGCTGTCCCCGGCGGTGCATCCGGACCTGCTGCTCCCGCGCGCACGGCGGGGCTGATGGAGCGCTGCGCCGGTGGCGCGGCCCTGTGCGCCTCAGACCAGCTTCCGGGCGGTGGCCCAGCGGCTGAGTTCGTGGCGGTTGGAGAGCTGGAGCTTGCGCAGGACCGAGGAGACGTGGGTCTCGACCGTCTTGACGGAGATGAACAGCCCCTTGGCGACTTCCTTGTAGGCGTAGCCGCGGGCGATGAGCCGGAGGACCTCGCGCTCGCGCTGGGTCAGCCGGTCCAGTTCGGGGTCGACCGGCGGGGCGTCGGTCGCGGCGAACGCGTCCAGCACGAACCCGGCCAGGCGCGGCGAGAACACCGCGTCCCCGTCGGCGACCCGCACGATCGCGTTGGCCAGCTCGGTGCCGGAGATGGTCTTGGTGACGTAGCCGCGGGCGCCGCCGCGCACGACGCCGATGACGTCCTCCGCGGCGTCGGACACCGACAGCGCCAGGAAGCGGATGTCGGGGTGGCGCGCCAGGACGCGGCGCAGCACCTCGACGCCGCCCCCGCCGGGCAGATGCACGTCGAGCAGGACCAGGTCGGGCTGGAGTTCGCCGACCACCCGGACCGCGGAGTCGACGTCGTGCGCCTCGCCGATCACGTCGACGGAGTCGCCGAGCTCCTGGCGCACACCGCTGCGGAACAGCCGGTGGTCATCGACGATCACCACGCGCGGCAGGCCGCTGCGGCCCTCGCCGCCGGCGTCCGCCGCGTCCTCGTGTCCATCGCTTCCGTGCGTCACGCCGTCTCCCCGAATCCGCCGAAGCCTCAGGGCGACTCTACCCACCCCTAGGAGTCGGGCTGGGGCGCACGCGGCATCGCCAGTTGCACTTCGGTGCCTTCGCCGGGGGCGGTGCGGATGCGGACGGTCCCTCCGTGCCGCTCCATCCGGCCGATAATCGAGCCGCGCACGCCCATCCGGTCTTCGGGAACGGCCTCCAGATCGAAACCCTCGCCGCGGTCGCGCACGAAGACCAGGACCTGTTCCGGCTCGACCTCGCCGAACACCGAGATGGTGGCGGGGCCGGCGTACTTGGAGGCGTTGACCATGGCCTCCCGCGCCGCGCGCAGCTCCGCGTGCACACCGTCGTCCATCGGGCCGTCGCCGACGCACACCACGTCGATGGGCACGCCGTGCGCCTCCTCGACCTCGGCGGCCACCCGTTCCAGGGCCGCCTTCACCGTGGTCTCGGCGTCGGCCGGGCGCTGGTAGAGCCAGCTGCGCAGGGCCCGCTCCTGGACGCGCGCGAGGCGCTGCACCTCGCGCGGGTCCTCGGCGCGGCGCTGGATCAGGGTGAGGGTGTGCAGCACTGAGTCGTGGATGTGCGCGGCGAGTTCGGCGCGCTCCTGGTTGCGGATCCGCTCGCGCCGCTCCCGGTCGCGCTCGCGCACCAGGCCGACGATCCACGGGGCGCCGATAAGGCCGATTCCGGCCAGCATCGCCAGGGCGAACGTGAGTCCCCCGCGCGCCTCGTGCAACTGCTGCTGGAAGCCGAGGAAGCCGACGACGCCGATGATGATCAGCAGCACTCCGGCGCCGGCGCGCAGCCACGCCTTCCGGCCCCGTACTGCGGTCGCCGACACCCATTCGTCGCGCTGGGCGGGGTTGGCCTGCTGCCAGAGGATGGCGGCGCCGATGGCGCCGAATACGAGGAACCAGAGCAGCGGGTCGAACAGGCCGCCGAAGATCAGGAAGAGCACGCCGAACCCGCAGGCCAGCGCGGTGTAGGCGAGGATCTGGGTGAGGTCGCGGCCGTTGCGCCGGTCACCGTCGGGGCCGTCGGCGGCGGCGCCCGCGGAATGCGCCGCGGAGCCGTCCGGGCCGGCCTCGGCGCCCGCCGCCCTCCGCGCGGTGCCGGGCAGCGGGCCCGGGCCGCTGCCGTCCGTGTCGTCGACCGGGACGAAGAAGAGCAGCCCCACGTAGACGGCGATGCCGACGCCGCCCAGGCTCAGCGCCAGCAGCGCCAGGCGCGCCACCACGGGGTCGATCCCGAGGTGGCGGGCGATGCCGCCGCCGACTCCGCCGAGGAGCCGGCCCTCGCGCACGCGGTGGAGGCGCGGGGCGTCCTCGGCCGCTGCCGTATCGGCCATCGTGTCGTGCTCTCCGTCCGGTCCGCCGCGGTGGTATCGGTGGTGCGGGTTCCAGCATGCCGGGTCCGGGCGGATCGGGCATCAGGGGCGCGCCCCGGGGCGACCCGTACGCCGCGCGGGGCGGGTCAGGGTGGGCTCAGGGACGTCCCCGATGGGCGCCGGGCCTGGTGGCGGGCCACGATGGAAGCGTGCCGCACCCGCGGCGCACGCAGCCGGTCCCGGTCATCCGACGGGCCGGCCGAAGCGGACGGAAGGAGCCCGACGGTGCCAGCGCCCGCGATCGCCGTACCGGTGGCAGCCGCCCGTGCGGGGCGTGCAGCGCACCGGCCGGTCGGGGCAGGCGGGCGCAGCGGGCTGCCCGGGCCGCCCGCTTGGACGGCCCTCGCGGCGCGCCGCGAGCGGTGCGGGCGGTCCGTGTTCCGCTCCGTCGGTCCTACGCTCGGCGGAGGCGCTCCCGCACGCGGGGGGCGGCGCAGCCGGCCGACGGAGGCAGTGAGGACCGCCCGTGGATGACGAGCAGCAGCCGACGCTGGTCCGCGACTCCGAACGGGGTGTGCTGACCGGAGTCTGCACCGGACTGGGCCGCTCCACCGGCACCGATCCGGTGCTGTGGCGCGTGGCGTTCGCGCTGACCGGGCTGGCCGGCGGCGCGGGGGTGCTGCTCTACGTGGGCGCGTGGCTGACCATGCGCGACACCACCGGCGGCCCGGCGATGTTCGAGCAGCTGCTCAACCGGACTATCCCGCCGCGGGCGGTGCTGCCGCTGCTGGCAGCGGCCACGGCGCTCCTCACGGCGCTGAGCCTGGTGGGCGGCTTCAGCTGGGGGACGCTCGTCATGGCCACGCCGCTGATCGTGGGCGTGCTGTCGGCGCGCAACCGCGGCGTGGACCTGCAGGCGGCGTTCCGGGAGCTGCCGTCGCTGCTGCGGACGCACAGCCCGCCGCCTGCTGCGCCGACGCCCGAGCCGGCGCCGTCCTATTACAACCCGGCGCAGCCCTGGGCGCAGGCACCGAGCGGACCGGTGGACCTGGCGGTGGTGAGCGGCTCCCGTTCCTCCCCCGCCGCCGAGGCGGCGGAGGAGGACTCCGCGGCGGAGCAGGACGAGGAGCAGGGCGGCGGCGGGACCGGCACCGGCTGCGCCCGCCGTCGGCCGATGGCCTACCTCCCGCCGCGGGCGTGGAAGTCTCCGGAGTCCCTGAAGCCGAAGAGGGCGCGGCCGAACCGGGGCATGCGGCTGCTGTCGCCGGTCGTGTGGCTCTCGGTCGCCGCGGCCGGGGTCGCGCTGCTGGCGGCGGGCGAAGTATCGGCGGCGGCGCTGGTCGGCCCGGCGCAGGGGCAGGTGTACCTGGGGGGCGTGACCGTGATCATCGGACTGGCGCTGGCGCTGGGGACGTGGTTCGGCGACCCGCGCGGCCTTGTCGTGTTCGGGCTGGTCGCCGTACTGGCGGCCAGCATCGCGGCCACCACCGACCTGCCGTCGGCACGGTTCGGCGACCGGGTGTGGCGGCCAGCGGACGCCGCCGAGGCCGCCCGGGAGCACCGGGTCGCCATCGGATCGGCGACGCTCGACCTGACGGAGCTGGACCTGCACGCCGGCGAGACGGTGCCGGTGGCGGCCGGGGTGAGCGTCGGGACGATCGAGGTGATCGTGCCGCGCAGTGCCCACGTCGAGCTGAGCGGCCGCACGGGGTTCGGCGCGATCACCGCCGACGGGTGGGAGCGGTCCGGCCCCAACCTGAGCGTCCGAGAGGAGTTCGCGCCGGTACCGGCCGGCAGCGCGGACGGCGACCGGGTTCCGCCCGTCCTGCGGATCGAGCTCTCGACCGGCGTCGGCGACATGGAGGTGCAGCGTGAAGCGGCATAGTGCGGACTGGGCGTCGCTCGTTGCAGGGCTCCTGTTCATCCTGATCGGAGCGGCCTTCGTGCTGCGCGGCACCGGAGGCTGGGACGTCGGGCTGCTCTGGCTGGTCCCGGTGCTCGCCATCGGCCTGGGCCTGATCGGCGTCGCGCGCGCCCTGATGCGCTCCCGCGACCGCGGCACCAACAGCATCGAGGGCTGACACGGCGCGCTCGCTGTGCCCGCCGGCGGGCGCTGCCCCGGCCGGCGGTGTTGGAGGTGCACGCGCCGGCGACGAGGTGCGGCCGCCGCACACCCTTCCCGGCAGAGCTGCACTGCAGGCCCGGCCCCCGAGTGGGGTTAGCAGCCACTCCGCGGTGGCGCCTCCCGACACGTGCGTCCACTCCCCTGCTGTGCGTCGCCGCCCCGGTACGCCCAGCAACGGACGGGTGATCCCGAATTCCCGGGATATCCGCAGGTCGAAGAGGGACTGTCCGATCCTGTTCCGCGGATGGCGGCGGGGAGCACCGCGGGCTCGTTAGGATCTCTGCGGCACTCCCCAACACCCCGTGAAGAAAGAAGATCCGCATGGCTTCGGGCAGCGACTCGACCGGGGCGCCCGTCCCCTCCGCCCTACGCCCGCTGCTGGCATCGGATCCGCGGCAGATCGGCCCGTTCCGGATCGCGGGCCGGATCGGGCAGGGCGGCATGGGCACCGTCTTCGGCGCGCTGGACGGGTCGGGGGCCTGCATCGCGGTCAAGGCGGTCGCCCCCCAGTTCGCCGACGACCCCGACTTCCGCACCGCGTTCGCCCGCGAGATCGAAGCCGTGCGGCGGGTCGGCGGAGTCTGCACGCCTGCGGTGATCGGCGCCGCGGCCGATGCGCCGGTGCCGTGGCTGGCCACCTCCTACGTACCCGGCCCCACCCTCGAAGCGCACATCCGCGGCGGCGGGACGTTCAGCGGCGACCAGCTCACCGCGTTCGCGGCCGGCCTGGCCGAGGCTCTGACCGCGGTGCACGCCGCCGGTGTGGTGCACTGCGACATCAAGCCGGGCAACGTGATCCTCGCCCCGGACGGACCGAAGCTCGTCGACTTCGGGGTGGCCGAGCCCGCGGCCGCTGCCGCGCGGCCGGGCGCACCCCTGTTCGGGTCCCCGGGCTGGCTCGCGCCGGAGCGCTACGACGGCGCCGCGCCGGCCCCCTCCTCCGACGTCTTCTCGTGGGCCGCGGTCGTCGCCTTCGCGGCGACCGGGCGGGCCCCGTTCGGCACCGGCGACACCGGGGAGCGCACCCGCCGTTCGCGTGAAGAGGAGGCCGACCTCGACGGCGCGCCGGCCGGGCTGGTGCCGATGCTGCGCGCCGCACTCGCGAAGGACCCGGCCGCCCGCCCGGACGCCGAGTCGATCTACCGCGGGCTCGTCGACTTCACGCTGGACGAGGACATCAGCGCGATCCCGACCCCCGACCTGCAGAGCCGGCTGCAGAGCCTGCTGTCGCGCACCTGGACCGGGTTCGGCTCCACCGGGCACGACCCGGGTGCGTGGGCGGACGCCCTGGAGCCGGCCCCGCCGGGCGACGGTGCGGCATCGGGCCCCGCGGATGCCGCCGGTGCCCCGCCCGACCCCGGAGGCGCGCTCGGCGACGCGGCCGCCGACATCGCGGCCGAGACGGCGGCGGCGGGTGTTGCGGCGGCGGGCACGGCGGGCGGTTCCGCCGGGGCGGGCGCCGCGGCCACCGCGTCGACCGGCGGAGTCGGCGGCGCCGCGTCGCTCGGCACCATCGGCGCGGGAAAACTGACCGCGGTGGTGTCGGCGGCCGTGATCGGCACCGCGGGCGTGGGCCTGGGCGGCATGTACGCCGCCGGCGGGCTGGCCGACGACGGGCCCGGCGGCCAGCCGGAAGCATCGGCCTCGCCGTCGGGGCCGCCCTCCCCGAAGGAGGCAGTGGCGGCGGCGATCGACCGGATCGAGACGACCGACTCCTATCTGGCGCGGGAGGACCAGGGCGACGACCCGGAGTGGGAGCTTGCGTCGCCGACGGACGAGTGGGTGTTCCGGGCCGATCCGGACTTCTACCAGTGGCACCGGATCGGGGGCGGCGACTCCGTCGACCAGATCGTCGATGCCGCGGGCGAGCGGGAGTTCATCCTCACGCGCCCCTACGGCACCGACTTCCAGGAGGACCCGAACTCCCAGCGCACCCCGGAGAACATGCGGAACCAGGTCGTCGCCCCGTTCGAGGAGATCGCGGAGACCATGGAGGTCACCGGCGACGCACCCACCGAGGTGGATGGCGCGGAGGCGCGCCGGATCGAAGGCAGCTATACCGGCACGCTGGCCCATGGCTTCAATCGCTCTGACCCGATGCCGATGACGTTCTCCCTGTGGGTCGCCGACGACGGCACCCCGCTGCGCCTCGACTTCACCCCGGAGGATGCGGAGGGTGCGAGCCAGAGCCCTCAGCCCGACGCGCCGCTCCAGGGCGAGGACTTCGACCCGACGACGACATGGACCTACACGGGTTTCGACGGCGAGCTCGACCGGTGGAACTGCGGAACCGTCGAGTACGGCGACGGCTCGCCGGTGCTGCTCACCACGTCGCCGGAGGTCGACTGCGCGACGGCGCGCTCCGAGATGGAGTTCTACATCGACCAGCCTCCGGAAGAACTGGACGGCAACGCCCTGTCCGGGGGCGACAATTGGCAGTGCGGCTCGGCACGCCCCAACGCCATGGGCGAGACCTATGGCCCCGCGCCGGTCAGCTGCTTCAACCCCGCAGAGCCCACCGAGGGCGCCGCTCTGCTGCCCTCCGCGTGAAGTCCGGCGGAAACCGGAGCGGCACGCTGGCGCGCAGCGCGCGGGTTGGCCCGCACCAGTACGGGCTCCTCCCGGAGCAGCCGCCGGCTCCGCCCGGGCTGCCGATCCAACGCCCTGGTGCACCGGCCGGAGCGGCCCGCAGCAACGGCTGAGGGCGGCCGCGGTGTTCCGCGGCCGCCCTCAGTGCGCTGCTACTCCCACTCGATGGTGCCCGGGGGCTTGCTCGTGACGTCGAGGGTGACGCGGTTGATCTCGCGGACCTCGTTGGTGATGCGGTTGGAGATGCGGGCCAGGACGTCGTAGGGCAGCCGGGACCAGTCGGCGGTCATGGCGTCCTCGCTGGAGACGGGTCGGAGCACGACCGGGTGGCCGTAGGTGCGGCCGTCGCCCTGCACGCCGACCGAGCGGACGTCGGCCAGCAGCACCACCGGGCACTGCCAGATGTCGCGGTCCAGTCCGGCGCGGGACAGCTCCTCGCGGGCGATCGCGTCGGCCTCGCGGAGGAGGTCCAGGCGGTCCCGGGTGACCTCGCCGATGATGCGGATGCCCAGGCCGGGGCCGGGGAACGGCTGGCGCCACACCATCTCGGCGGGCAGGCCCAGCTCCTCGCCGACCCGGCGCACCTCGTCCTTGAACAGCTCGCGCAGCGGCTCGACCAGGCTGAACTTCAGGTCGTCCGGCAGTCCGCCGACGTTGTGGTGCGACTTGATGTTGGCGGTGCCGGTGCCGCCGCCCGACTCGACGACGTCCGGGTAGAGGGTGCCCTGGACGAGGAACTCGACGTCCTCGCCGCTGCCCGACTCGGCGACGACCTCGCGGGCGGCCGCCTCGAAGGAGCGGATGAACTCGCGGCCGATGATCTTCCGCTTCTCCTCGGGGTCGGAGACCCCGGCGAGCGCGCCGAGGAACTGGTCCTGGGCGTCGACCACCTTGAGCTTCGCGCCGGTGGCGGCGACGAAGTCCTTCTCCACCTGCTCGGCCTCGCCCTTGCGGAGCAGGCCGTGGTCAACGAAGACGCAGGTCAGCTGCTCACCGATGGCGCGCTGCACGAGCGCGCCGGCGACCGCGGAGTCCACACCGCCGCTCAGCGCGCAGATCGCGCTCTTCGCACCGACCTCGGCGCGGATGCGCTCCACCTGCTCGTCGACGATGTTGACCATGGTCCAGGTGGGCCGGCAGCCGGCTCCCTCGTACAGGAAGCGGCGCAGCACGTCCTGGCCGTGCTCGGTGTGCAGCACCTCGGGGTGGAATTGGACGCCGAACAGGCCGCGGCCGGTGTCCTCGATGGCGGCGACGGGCGCGCCCTCGGTGGAGCCGATCGTGCGGAATCCCGCGGGCGCCTCGGTGACGGAGTCGCCGTGCGACATCCACACCGACTGGGCGCCGGGCAGTCCGGCGAACAGGACCGAGTCGGTGCCGATGCTGGCGTCAGTGCGGCCGAACTCGCTCAGTCCGGTCTTGGCGACGGTGCCGCCCAGCGCCGAGACCATCGCCTGGAAGCCGTAGCAGATGCCGAACGTGGGCACCCCGGTCTCGAACAGGCCCGCGGGCGCCTGCGGTGCGCCGTCGGCGTACACCGACGAGGGCCCCCCGGACAGGATGATGGCCTTGGGCTTCTTGGCGAGCATCTCCTCGACGGGCATCGTCGAGGGCACGATCTCGCTGAAGACGTGCAATTCGCGGACCCGCCGCGCGATCAGCTGCGCGTACTGCGCGCCGAAGTCGACGACGAGAACGGTGTCGAACGTGCTGTCGCCAGCACCGTCAAGGGACACGGATCGGCCTTCCCGCAGGTTAGAGGTGAGACTTCACAAGTCTAGGGCTGTCAGGAAGGTGGTGGGCCCTCTCGCCGTGAGGCGGGCTGGGCCCGCGGTGCGGCGGCGGGGCGGCGGAACGGCGCTGCGGAGCCCCGGGAGGGGACGGCCCGGGGCGGCCCGTCAGCGGATTCAGCGGATGCGGAAGCGCTTCATGAGGCGGGCGCCGGTGGCCATGAGCTTGGCGGTCGTGGCGTAGTCCATACCGGGCGGGCCGCCGAAGCCGATGAAGTGCTGGCTGGCAACGGTCTGCGGCTCGGTGAACCGGGTCAGGCCCTCGGTGCCGTGCCGGCGGCCCAGGCCCGACTTCTTCATGCCGCCCATCGGGCCGCCGTAGCTGGCCCAGGCGGCGGCGAAGCCCTCGTTGATGTTCACGGTGCCGGCGCGGATCTGCTCGGCGATGCGGCGGCCGCGCGCGGTATCGCGGGTCCACACGCTGGCGTTGAGGCCGTAGTCGGTGTCGTTGGCGTGCCGGACGGCCTCTTCGTCGGTCGAGTACCGGTAGAGCGAGACGACGGGGCCGAACGTCTCGCCTTCGCAGGCGCTCATCACCGGCTGCACGCCGGTCATCAGGGTGGGCTCGTAGAAGAGCGGGCCGAGGTCGGGGCGGGGCCGGCCGCCGGTGAGGATCTCGGCGCCCTTGTCGCGGGCGTCCTCGACGTGCTGCGACACCAGGTCGAACTGGCGCTGCAGGGTGAGCGAACCCATCTCGGGGGTGTAGTCCAGCGCCGTGCCGAGCTTCATGGCGGCGACGGCCTCGGTGAACGCGGGCACGAACCGGTCCCAGATGCCCTCGTGCACGTAGATCCGCTCGGCGGAGATGCAGAGCTGGCCGGCGTTGCTGAAGCAGGCGCGGATGGCGCCCTCGACGGTGCGCTCGACGTCGGCGTCGTCGCACACGACCATCGGGTTCTTGCCGCCGAGTTCGGCGGAGCAGCCGACCAGCCGGGCCGCGGCGCGCTGGGCGATGCCGGCTCCGGCGGCGGTGGAGCCGGTGAACGCGACGTAGTCGGCGTGGTCGACGAGGGCGTCGCCGATGTCGGCGGGCGTGCCGAGCACCGGGATCCACAGGTCTTCGGGCAGCCCGGCCTCGATCGCGAGGTCGATCGCCCACAGCGCGGTGAGCGCGGTCTGGGTGTCGGGCTTGGCGACGACGGCGTTGCCGGCGAGCAGGGCGGGCACGGCGTCGCTGACCGGCAGCGCCAGCGGGTAGTTCCAGGGCGTGATGACGCTGACCGCGCCCTTGGGCTGGTGGTTGGTGTAGGCGCGGGTGGCGCCGGGGATGGCGCCCGGCACGCGGCGCCGGCCGAGCAGCTTGGGGGCCAGGCGCGCGTAGTGGAGCGGGCCGGCCGCGGCGTCGTAGACCTCTTCGAAGGCGTGCCGGCGGGCCTTGCCCGTCTCCAGCTGGATGATGTCGAGGATCTCGGCCTGGCGGTCCAGGACGAGGTCGTGGAAGCGGAGGAACACGGCGGCGCGGTCGGCCGGCGAGCGCTTGGCCCAGGACTGCTGGGCGGCGCGGGCCCGGTCGAACGCGGCGGCGACGTCGGCGGCGGTCGATTGGGGGAGTTCAGCGAGGACGTCGCCGGTGAACGGCGCGGTGGTCTCGGCGGTCTTCTTGGAGTCGGACGCGACACGGCCGGTGAGCCGGGCGACGGTCGCCGCGTCGGGGACGCGGTCCCGCAGCGGGGAGGTGTCTGTGGCGTTTCCCATACCGACCGACCCTAGTTCAGCGGCGATGGCGTGACTACCGGCGGGTAACGCGGTAGCCGTCCGGGTTCTCGGTCTGCCACCGCCACGCGTCGGCGCAGGCTTCGGCGATGGTGTGCTTGGCGGTGAAGCCGAGGTCGCGGCGGGCGGCCGCCGGGTCGGCGTAGCAGACGGCGATGTCGCCGGGCCGGCGGCCGGCCACGGTGTAGGGCACGGTGACCCCGGTGGCCTGCTCGAACGCGCGGATCGCCTGGAAGACGGAGGTTCCCTCGCCGGTCCCGAGGTTGTAGGCGCGGTGCCCGGGCGCGTCGCGCAGGTGCTCGAGGGCGGCGACATGGCCGCGGGCGAGGTCGGTGACGTGCAGGTAGTCGCGGACTCCGGTGCCGTCGGGCGTCGGGTAGTCGTCGCCGAAGACGGTGAGTGCGCCGCGGCGGCCGGCGGCGGCCTGGGCGATGAACGGGAACAGGTTGGCGGGCACCCCGGCCGGGTCCTCGCCGATGAGGCCGCTGGGGTGGGCGCCGATCGGGTTGAAGTAGCGCAGCGAGATCGCGCTGAGCCGGCCGTCGGCGGCCGCGGCGTCGGCGAGGATCCGCTCGGCGAAGAGCTTGGTTGCGCCGTAGGGGTTGGTGGCCGACAGCGGCATGTCCTCGGTGATGGGGACGGTGGCCGGGTCGCCGTAGACGGTCGCCGAGGAGCTGAAGACGAGCCCGTGCACGCCGTGCGCGCCCATCGCCTCCAGCAGGGTGAGCAGCGCGTCGAGGTTGGTCCGGTAGTAGCGCAGCGGCTGCTCGGTGGACTCGCCGACGGCCTTGAGCCCGGCGCAGTGCACCACGGCGTCGATCGCCTGCTCGGCGAAGACGCGGTCGAGCAGCTCCCGGTCGGCGCAGTCGCCGGCGTAGAGCGGGATCTCGGCCCCGGTGATCCGCTCGGCCCGGCGCACCGCCTCGTCGCTGCCGTTGTCCAGCAGGTCGAGCACCACGGGCTGATGCCCGGCCTCGGCCAGCGCCACGGCGGTGTGCGTGCCGATGTAGCCGGCTCCGCCGGTCAGCAGGACCTTCACTGCACTCCTCTTTCGACGCGGCCTCCCCGGCCGCCACCGGGAAGTGCGCAGGGCCGCGGCCCTGACACCCCCAGCCTATGCGCCCTGGGCAGCGCGCTTCCGCGGGGCGGCTGCCAGGCTGCCGGCGCTGGCGGGGGCGCCGCCGGTCCGTGCTTCCCCGCTCCGCGGGGCCGGGTCGCGACGATGCTGCTGCGGCTCGGGGGGCCATCCCCGCAGGCGCGGGGGCGACCCGGGCGGCATCGCCGACATCCAGCAGCAAATCGGTCCATCCCCGCGCTCGCGGGGGCGACGTGGCGTACTCGAACTCATCCCCGCGCCAGATCGGTCCATCCCCGCGCTCGCGGGGGCGACAAGAGCCGACCTGCAGTGAAGCATAAGCGTTACCGGTTCGCGATGGTAGATGACTTGATCGTGGCCGCATCTGAGACCTGGTGTCCCTGGCACGGCAGCAATAGTCCGGTTGGTGGCGGCCCCGCAGTTCGCGGGGCCGCCGCCACCTCACAGGCGCGGGTCGACCGGGTCCGCCTCCAGGGCGAGTGCGGCGAAGACGGGCTGGTGGACGCGGTGGACCGGCTCGCCGGCGGCGTGGCGGGCGAGGGCCTCGACGCCGAGGGTGTGCTCGCGCAGGGCCAAGCCGGACTTGCGGCCCAGCTTGCGGTCGCGCAGCCGCGCCAGCCGGTCCGGGCGGAGGTAGTCGGCGCCGTAGATGATGCGCAGGTACTCCGGCCCGCGGACCTTCAGGCCCGGCTGCAGCAGGCCGCGGCTGCCGCTCGCCGCGAGGCCGGCCAGCGGCTTGACCACGATGCCCTCGCCGCCCGCGTCGACCAGCGAGTGCCACCACCGGTCGGCAGCCGCCGTCGACTCCGGATCGCCGGTGTCGACCTCCAGGTACCGGGTGGTGCGCACCAGTGGGCAGTGCTCGGCGAGCAGCTCGGCGACCTCCATGTGCCAGCGGTGGTCCCGGTCGGTGAACGCGGCGCCCTCCGCGGCGAGCACGGAGAACGGCGCATACCGCAGCCCGGCCGCGCCCTCCACCGGCCACGTGTAGCGGCGGTAGACGCGGCTGAACGCGTCGGTGTCCTCGCGCGCCTCGGCGACGCGCGCCGCGAGTCCACCGACGTCGAGACCGCGCTGCACTGCCGCGTCCAGCACCGCGGCGGCCGCGGGCAGGGCGGCGCGGGCAGCGGCACCGACCGACGCGTAGTGGTCGCGGATCAGCCCGCCGGCCTTCGCCGACCAGGGCAGCAGCTCGCCGTCGAACGCGATCCAGTCGGTGTCGAGCCGCTCCCAGAGCCCGGCGGCGGTGATGCCGGCGCGCAGGTCGCCGAGGACCTCCGCCTCGGTGGCGGCGTCGCGGAAGAACGGCCGTCCGGTGCGGGTGTAGACCGCGCCGAGCTGGCCGGGCACGAACCGGCGCTCGGCCGCCGCGGCGTCGCGGCAGACCACCGCGACGGCGCGCGAGCCCATGTGCTTCTCCTGGGCGATCACCCGCTCCACGCCCCATGTCCGGTACCGCTCGAACGCCTCGGCCGGCCGCTCCAGCAGGGCAGGATCGGCCGAGGTGGGGGCGGGTGCCATGGTCGGCGGCAGGTAGATCAGCCAGCGCGGGTCGGCGCCGAACCGGCTCATCGACTCCAGGGCGGCCAGCACGTGCTCCGGGGGCACGCGCACCGGGGCGTAACTGGTGTCGACGATGACAGGGCGGCCGTCGGCAACCGCGTCGGCGCCGACGTCGGCGGCGTCCACGGCGGGGCCGGTCCGCTCCGGCTCGGCGGCGAGCGGCCGCGGCGGGGCGTACCAGGTGCGGTGCGCCTCGACGCCGACCAGCGTGCGCTCGGGGTAGCGGAGCGCGGTCAGCCGGCCGCCGAAGACGCAGCCGGTGTCCAGGCAGATCGTGTTGTTGACCCAGGTCGCCGACGCCGTGGGCACGTGGCCGTAGACGACGGCGGCCGCGCCCCGGTACTCCTGCGCCCAGTCGAGCCGGACCGGCAGGCCGAGGTCGTCGGTCTCGCCGGTGGTCTCGCCGTAGAGCGCGAACGATCGCACGCGCCCCGACGCGCGGCCGTGGTACTCCTCCTTGAGGCCGGCGTGGGCGACGACGAGCTGTCCGCCGTCCAGGACATAGTGCGCGATGAGGCCGTCGCAGAAGTCGCGCGCGCGGGCAGTGAACTCCGCACCGGCCGCGGCAAGCTGATCCAGCGACTCGGCGAGGCCGTGCCCGGTGGAGACCTTGCGGCCCCTCAGCGCGCGGACCAGCTTGTTCTCGTGGTTGCCGGAGACGCACAGCGCATCGCCATCGCCGACCATGCCCATGGCCAGGCGCAGGACACCGGGGGTGTCCGGGCCGCGGTCGACCAGGTCACCGACGAACACGGCGGTGCGCCCCTCGGGGTGGCGGGCGCCGACGGCGCGGCCGTCGGCGTCGCGGTGCACGGTGTAGCCGAGCTCGCCGAGAAGCTCCTCCAGCTCCGCGCGGCAGCCGTGCACGTCGCCGATGATGTCGAACGGGCCGGTCAGGTCCTTGCGGTCGTTCCAGGAGCGCTCGCGGACGACGCGGGCCGCATCGGCCTCGTCGGCGCCGCGCAGCACGTGCACGCGGCGGAAGCCCTCCTTGCCGAGCCGCTTGAGCCCGCGGCGCAGGTCGCGCGCCTGGCGGGTGACGGCGTGCGGCGGGACCGGTGCGCGGTCGGTGCGCTCGGCGTTGCGGGCCTGGGACAGGGACTCGGGCACGTCGAACACGATGGCGGCCGCCGGAACGTCGTGGTCCTTGGCTGCGCGGAGGAGCGCGGCGCGCGCCTCTCGCTGGACACTGGTCGCGTCGACCACGGTGAGCAGCCCGCGGCGCAACCGGGTGCGCACGGTGAAGTCGAGCAGCGCGAACGCGTCGGGGGTCGCGGACTGGTCGGTCGGGTCGTCGGCCACGGCGGCGCGGCAGCGGTCCGACGAGACGACCTCGGTCGGCAGGAAGTGCCGCGCGGCGAACACCGACTTGCCCGACCCCGACGGCCCCACCAGCACCACGAGCGCCAGGTCGGGCACGTCGAGCACGGGGCCGACGGGATCGGTGGTGTCCGCGGCGCTGCCGGCGGCGCCGGCCGGGACGGAACCGGCCGCGCCGGCAGGCGGGGCGGCACCGCGGTCGGGTGCCGCCGCAGGCTGGGACGCCCCCGCCGCCGTCGCAGAGGTTGCGCCGGCATCCGCGGAGGCGCCAGGTGCCGCCTCGGCCACACCGGCGGAGCCGGCATCGTCCGCCGTGCCGGCCGGAAGCGCGCCATCACGTCGGGGCCGGCCAGGAACGCCGAGGACCGGTCCGACGGAGTCGACGGAGCCCGCGGCGCTTGGGCCGACGGGATCGGTGGTGTCCGCGGATCCGTCGGCGGCGCCGGTCGGGCCCGCGTCGTCTCCGGGCGCGGCGCAGTGGTCTGGCGCGGAGGCGCGCAGGCCGCCGTCGGATTCCCGGGCAGGGGCGTTGGGCACCGGGGTCGTGCGATCGTCGTCGGTCATCGGGTGAACACCCCCATCTGGGTCGGTGGGCCGGTCTGCGGATCGTCGGTGCCGACGGAGACGTAGCGGACGCTGTAGCCGTGCGCTGCGGCCACGCGGTCGGCCCAGTCGGCGAACTCGGCGCGGGTCCATTCGAAGCGGTGGTCGCCGTGGCGCAGCGAACCCTCCGGCAGTCCCGCGTAGTGCACGTTGTATTCGACGTTGGGGGTCGTGACGACGACCGCCTGCGGTGCAGCGGCGCCGAACACCGCATCCTCCAGCGCGGGCAGCCGCGCCGGGTCGACGTGCTCCACGACCTCCATCAGGACGATGGCGTCGTGGCCCTTGAAGCGCGCGTCGCGGTAGACCGCGGAGGCGGTGAACAGGGCGACGCGGCGCGCCTGCGCCTCCCCCATCCGGTCGGTGCGCAGCCGGCGGCGGGCCCGCAGCACCGTGCCCGGAGCGGCGTCGGCGCCGGAGACCCGCTGGAAGAAGGGGTCGCGCAGCAGCCGCGCGACCAGGCTTCCGGTGCCGCATCCGAGGTCGAGCACGGTGCTGGAGCCCTCGGCGCGCAGTGCGGCAGCGACCGCTTCGGCGCGCTGCGCGGCGAGCGGCGGCTGCCGCTCCTCCGCCGGCGAATTGGGCGCCGCGTCAGAGGAAGAGGGGGCAGACGGCGGCTCGGCGGCATCGGCCGGTGCCCCATCCGCCGCTTCCGCGGTCCCGCTCGCGGCATCGGCGGGAACACCGGACGGCGACGCGGCGGCGTCCGCACCGGCGGCTTCGTGCGCACCGTCCCGGCTCAGCGCCCCGGCCGCCTCATCGGCATCGCCGCGCCCCTTTGCGCGGTGCACGCGCTCACCGTCCGGTCCCGGCGCGGGCTGCTCCACGGCAGGGTCGTCGGGCTCGTCGCCGGTCTCCGCGACGGGTCCCTCGGCCTCGGAGAGCTGGGCGAGCGCCGCCTGGGCGAGGGCACGGCGCTGCGCCAGATAGCGGCGGGAGATCGTGCGGCGCAGCGGGTGCGCACCGAGCCAGCCGCCGGCGGCGCGCACGAGCTTGTCGACCTCATCGGAGGCCACCCAGTAGTGCTTGGCGCGGTCCATCACGGGCAGCAGGACGTAGAGGTGGGAGAGCGCGTCGGCGAGGCGCTGCTCGCCGGTGAGGGTGAGCGACAGGTACCGGGAGTCGCCCCAGTCCGGCAGCTCCGGGTCGACCGGCACCGGGGCGGCGTCGACCGCCCAGCCCAGCGGCTCGAAGAGCGCGCGGGCCTCTTCTGCTCCGCCGCGGCACGGCACCGACGGCAGCGTGAGGGTGAGCGGGATCGGGCGCGCGGCCAGGTCGGGGCGTTCCGCGCTGCCGCCGCGCAGGGCACTGCGGAACACGTCGCCGATCGCGACGGACAGCAGCGACGATGCGGTGTAGGGCCGGTCGTTGACGTAGGACGCGAGCGACATCCCCCCGCCTGCGGGGGCGCGGGCGCGGCGCAGCGCGGCCGGGTCGACTTCGAGGAGGAGCGCGGCAGTGCAGCGCTCCGCGCTCGCCTCGGGGTAGAACACGTGTGCCGTGCCGAAGGACTGCCCGAACGTCTGCACCCGGTCCGGGTGCTTGCGCAGCAGGTGTCCAAGGTCGGTCGCCGGGGGGAGCTCGGTAGTGATCGTCAGCAGCACGCACTGAGTGTCGCGCAGAACCCGATCCCGATCGAGTGATTTCTCCAGATCGCCTGCTGTTGCGGCGTTTCGCGACTTTGCAAAACGCGCGGGGCGGGTGGGGCGCGCGGGGAGGTGGTTGCACCCGCGCTTGCGCAGAGGGAAACTGCACGTCACAGCCTCGGGCACGGCAGGGGGGACGGTCCGATGCGCGCAATCGCCATTTCCGGTTTCGGCGCCGATCCGGAGTCGATGGAGCTACCCGATCCGGAGCCCGGACCGGGCATGTTCCTAGTGCGCCTGCGGGCGGCCGGCGTCAACCCGTTCGACCTGAAGGTCGCCGGCGGGGCGCTGCGCGACGTGGTTCCGCACCGGTTTCCGCTCATCCTCGGCAACGACGGTGCGGGCGAGGTCGCCGCGGTCGGCTCGGGGGTGACGGCGTTCCGCCCCGGTGACGCCGTGTTCGGCCAGTTCATGAACCTGCCGCTGGGCCTGGGCAGCTACGCCGAGTACGCGCTGGCCACCGAGGAGGACGCGGTGGCTCCGGTGCCGGACGGCATGTCGTTCGCGCTGGCGGCGGCCGTGCCGACGGCGTCGATGGCCGCGTTCGCCGTGGTGGATGCGGCGGCGGTGGGGGCGGGCCGCACGGTGCTGGTGGTGGGCGCGACCGGCGGCGTCGGCCAGTCGGCGGTGCAGTTCGCGGCGGACCGGGGCGCCGACGTCATCGCGACGGCCGCCACGGAGGACGACGCGGAGCTGCTGGAGTCGCTCGGTGCCGCTGCGACGGTCGACCACACCACGGGACGGCTGCCGGCCCAGGTCGCCGGCCTGCGCCCGGACGGCGTGCATGCAGTCCTCGACCTGGTCGACGACGCCGCCGGAGTCGCACCGCTGCTCCCGCTCCTGCGCGGCGGCGATGCGGTGGCGGTCAGCACGACGGGTGCCCTCGACCCCGAGGCCCTGTCGCACCGCGGGATCCGGGCCGAGAACGTCCGCAGCCGCGGCAGCTCCGCTCTCCTGGCCACTCTCGCCGACATGGTGGCCGCCGGCCGCCTCCACCTCACGCTCGACCACGAGGCCCCGCTCACCGGCGGCCCCGCCGCCTTGGCCCGCCTGGCCGAGGCCCACACGCGGGGAAAGACCGTCCTGCACATCTGAAGGCGGCGGATGGGGCAGGAGGCGGGGAGGGCTTCGCCGGCAGTCCGTCTGCTCCGGGGGACCCACGGCATCACGACAAGGACTTCGCCGGGGGCTTCCGCTCTGTGCCGCCGCTTGGGGGTTGGTGAGCGGACAGAGTTGCGGCTGTTCACGGGACCGGGCCGCTACGACCGCAGGCTCCCGCATGCCTGCGGTCTGATCCGCCCGATCCCCGCGACCCGCAGTGGCTCTGGTTGCGCAACAGCCTAGAGCGGCGAAACAGAGCCGATCAGTCTGCCGGCGAAGCCGCCCTGCCCCTATGCCGCAAGTCCCGCCCCGCGACTAGTCCACTGCCCGCGAAGCCGCCTCTCACCCCGGCAGGGCCTCCTGGCCGATGGTGAGGACGGGGGCCGACGGGGCTGAGGCGTCGAGCGAGGCGGGGCGGCCGGCGGCGGTGCCGCGGAAGGGGAGCGCGGCGAGGAGGGGCGGGTCGACGTCGACGGGCCGGCGGGAGCTGTCGGTGCCGGGCAGGGTGAGGCGGAGCGACAGGCGGTGGCGGCCTTCGGGCGGTGCGGTGTCGGGGCCTGCGAGGACGGCGCTGAAGTCGCTGCCGTCGCACGCGGCGTCGAGGACGGTGCGCTCGCCCGTCGCCAGGTCGGTGAGGACCAGCTCGGCTGCGCCGGCCGGCCCGCCGAACGGACCGGAGACGCGCAGTTCGCCACCGGTCCACTCGGCGCCGGCGATGACGGGCCGCTCCAGTCCGCAGCGGAGCGCCGCCCAGTCGGGCCCGTCCGGCACCAGGCCCACCACCCTGTCCTCGGCGACCCGGGCGCGGGCGCCCGCAGCGGCGGCGTCCGCGAGCGCGACGCGGCACTCGGTCAGCCCGTCCTCGGCGGCGAGGTAGAGGTCCCAGGTCTCGGCCGAGTCGGGGCCGCCGTCCGCCGTGTGCCGAGCGTCGAAGCCGTCGAGCAGGCCGGCGGCCGGGATGGTCGCCGCGAACGTGCCGGCGGCCCGGTCCCGGCGCAGCGGCACCTCGGTGACCGCGTCGCCCGGTCGGCGCCGCATCCGGAGCAGGGCGCCGTCCCCGACGTCGTCGGCCGCGCGTCCGTGCAGCTCCAGCGCGGTGTCCTCGCCGGTTCCGGTGAACTCGGCCCCGGTGATCAGCAGCCGCAGCGGGTCGACGACGAGCCGCAGCCCGTCCGCGCCGCGCCACTCCGGCCGGATCCACACGTCCGGCTCGACCTCGAACGGCGCCGGCCGCGACGCCGCCCCGGGGGCAGGCCAGGCGAGCGTCGCCCGGCGCGTCACGCCGCGGTTCACCGCCCACAGCTCCACCGACCACTCCCCCGGCCGCCACACCTTGTTGGCCTTCAGGTCGCGGGCGTCCACCACCATCTCGTAGCCGCCCCAGTCCCGGTCCCGGGTGACGGCGCCCCGGGGAAGGCCGAGCACGTTCGCGCGGTGCGCGGATACCCGGACGCGCGCGCGGGCCCCGGTGCCGGCGTTCACGGCGTAGGCGCGCAGGTATTGGCGGAAGCGCCCGTCGGGCGGGAGGAAGGCCAGGTGGAGCCGGCCGGACACGGTGAAGCGGGCACCGTCCGCGGTCGCGGATTCGGCGCGCTGCAGCACCTCCATGTCGCCGTCGATCCGGTAGACGTCCTGCGGCACGGCCGCGATCGGATCGCCCAGGTAGGGGTAGTCGGCGTACCAGCGGGTTCCGCGGCGGACCGCGAGCGCATCCGCCCGCACCCAGTCCGGACCGGACTCGCGCTCGAACGCCAGCACCCGGGCCAGCTCCTCCAGCATGTGCCGGCGGACCAGGTACCACTTGAGCCGCTGCAGCGCCGGAAGGCGGCGGAAGACGCGGGGGTCCACCGTGTCGATGTAGGCGTTGGCGATCTCGGCGAAGGAAGCGCGCGCGGTTGCGTCGTCGCCGTCGAGGTCGGCGAGGGACACGGCGAGGTCGGTGCGGAGCGCCTCGGCGTCCCAGGTGTTGCGGGCGGTGTCGCCGGCGGCGTCGGCGACCGCCGTCGAGGTGGCGCGGACCACGGCGAACAGCTCTTCGGGCGGCGCGTTGGCGGGCACCGCCGCGGGGTCGGGGCCGAGGACGAGCGCGGTGGAGTAGACGTCGACGGCCGCGGCCCGGAAGTGCGCCGGCACGGTGACCCGCATGTCGCCGATGGGGGTCTGCTCGGGGAAGCGGGTGCCTTCGGCGGTCCAGAAGCCGCGGCGCCACATCCGGCCGGCGGCGGACCGGTCGCCGAGCAGGGCGGGCCGCTCGGAGACGTGCGTGCCCGCCACCGTTTCCAGGAAGGATCCGGGCGGCGCCTCGGTGGCGAAGTCGGCGCCGGAGCGGCGGAGTCCGGCGGCCATGGCGCCCAGGGCGTGCGGCGGCATGCGCTGTCCCGCGCGCAGGAAGACGAGGAACTCGCCGGTGGCGCGGCGCGCTGCGCCGTTCCAGGCGCCTCCGGTACCGGCACCGCCGCCGGGGTCGGCGGTGAGGGTCTCGACCGTGTCCGCGCCGATGCTCTGCGCGGCGAGGGAGCGCTGCGTCGACGCGAGCGCCCGCTGACCTTCCTCGTCCGCTCCGGCGGCTACGACCACGCTGACGACGACCATGTGCACCCCCGCGCCCCAGTCCCCCGGGCCCGGGACGGAGCGCGCAACCCGGGCACCACCAGCCTAAACGCGCCCGGCGCCCGAACCCGACCGACACGGTCGACCTGCCCCGGAGGCCCGGCGCGGAAACCGCGCCCGCTGCCGCACGCCGCAGCGATCGGACGCAGCCGGCACCGAGCCCGCGCAGCACCACGGCACGCACCGGGGGCAGGCGCCGGCACCCGCGCCGCACTGCCGCCACCCATGGGTACCGCCCGCCGTGCGGCGGCGGCAGGGCCGCCTGCGGAACGAGCCGGCCCACCGCGCTAGGGCGCGTCGGGTGGATGGCGTTTGTCGCGAGCGGTGTCGGCGGTGCACCCGTCGAAAGGCCGACGGAGGAGTCAGGGCGGGTTTTCCCTGTCGTCTGAGGAGAACGCAGCGAGGGGCGTGCCAAGGCTCAGCACAGCAGGGCAGGTGCCCACCCGACACGCCCCGGGCCGGGCGGAGGCGGCTGGCGGTGTCCGGATCCGCCGCGAGCAGCAGCGGCACCCGGGCCGGCTCGCGCAGGGCCCGGCCGCCGGATCGGCGGCCGGGCCCTGCGCGAGTGCGGTCAGCCTCAGGCGCTGGTCTTGCGGCGGTCTTCGGGGACGATCTCCGGGGCGCCGTGCTGGATGGCGTCGGCCTCCTGGTCGGTGTCCTGCTCCTGGGCGGCGCGCTCGGCCTCGATCCGCTTGCGGTAGTAGGTGACCTCGCGGTCGGTGCGCTCCCGGTCCCAGCCGAGCGGGCCGGCGACCAGCTGCCCGGCCTCCTCCGCGGCGGCGATCCCCCGGTCCCACGTCTCCATCGAGATGCGGGTGCGGCGGGACAGCACGTCGTCCAGGTGGCGGGCGCCCTCGTAGCGGACCGCGTAAACGACCTCGGCGCGGAGGTAGTCGTCGGCGCCGGCGAGCGGCTCCTTCAGCGTGGGGTCCTCCTCCATCAGAGCCAGGACCTGGTCGATCATCGACCCGTACCGGCGCAGCAGGTGCGCCACCCGGGACGGGTGCAGGTCGGCCTTTGCCGCGATGCCGCGCCGCTGGTTCCACAGCGCCGCGTACCCGTCCGCGCCGACCAGCGGCAGCCGGTCGGTGACGGACGGCGGGATCCGGCCGTCCAGGCCGTGCGCGACCGCGTCGACCGCGTCCTGGGCCATCACCCGGTAGGTCGTGTACTTGCCGCCGGCGATCAGCACCAGCCCCGGCACCGGGTGCGCCACCATGTGCTCGCGGGAGAGCTTCGACGTCTCGTCGGACTCCCCCGACAGCAGCGGCCGCAGGCCGGCGTAGACGCCCTCGACGTCGTCCCGGGTCAGCGGCACCTTGATCACCCGGTTGACGTGGTCGAGCAGGTAGTCGATGTCGCTGCGGCTCGCGGCCGGGTGCGCCTTGTCGAGGTCCCACTCGGTGTCGGTGGTGCCGATGATCCAGTGCCGTCCCCACGGGATGACGAAGAGCACGCTCTTCTCGGTGCGCAGGATCATGCCGGACGACGCCTGGATGCGGTCCCGCGGCACCACGAGGTGGATGCCCTTGGAGGCGCGCACGTGGATCTGGCCGCGGCCGCCGACCATCTCCTGGATGTCGTCGGTCCACACGCCGGCGGCGTTCACCACCTGCTTGGCGCGGATGTCGAACTCGCGGCCGTCCTCCAGGTCGGTGGCGCGCACGCCGGTCACGTGCTCGCCTTCGCGCAGGAACGACGACGCCTCCACGCGCGACGCGATGCGGGCGCCGTAGGAGGCGGCCGTGCGCAGCACCGTGAGGACGTAGCGGGCGTCGTCGACCTGCGCGTCCCAGTACTGCACGGCGCCGACGAGCGCGTCCCGGCGCAGCGCCGGGAAGACCCGCAGCGCGCCGCTGCGGGTGAGGTGGCGGTGCGGCGGCAGGCCGCGCTCACCGCCCATGGAGAAGGCGAGCGTGTCGTAGAGCGCCACGCCGGCGCCGATGTAGGGCCGCTCCCAGTGCTTGGTGAACGGGAAGAGGAACGGCACCGGGCGCACCAGGTGCGGGGCGAGCCGCCGCAGCAGCAGGCCGCGCTCGGTGAGCGCCTCGCGCACCAGCTCGAAGTCCAGCTGCTCCAGGTAGCGCAGGCCGCCGTGGATCAGCTTGCTGGACCGGCTCGAGGTGCCCGAAGCGAAGTCGCGGGCCTCGATCAGGCCCACCGACAGTCCGCGCGACACCGCGTCCAGGGCGACACCGGCGCCGACGATGCCGCCGCCGACGACGAGAACGTCCAGCTCGTTCTCTGCCATGTGCGCGAGCGCGCCGTCGCGCTCCTCCGGTCCCATGCGTCCTGTCGTCATCTCACGCCTCTCGCAACGGAACGTCCGGGATCTTCAGGCTAACCCGCATTCATCCGGTGGCCGCGGTACGCGACGCCGTGGCGTAGGTGTCGGCGTTGCGCAATACGTCGGCGGCGTAGTCCTGCGAGCGGTTGTAGGAGAGCACCGCATCGTTCCAGTCCCCTGCGTCGCTGAGGTTCCGGGAGTCGGCGCAGAGGTACCGGGCGGCGGCCAGCGCGGCGTCGTCGATGTTGTGCGGATCACCGTCGCCCCACCGCTCCCAGGTCTCCGGGATGAACTGCATCGGGCCGACTGCGCGGTCCCATTCGGTGTCGCCGTCGTAGGCGCCGCCGTCGGTGTCCGGAACGGCTTCGACGCCGCTGCCGTCCAGCGCGATGCCGATGATGTCCTCGGTGGTGCGGCCGTCGGCGCCGATCTCGCTGCCGTCCAGGGTGCCGTGCCGCGATTCGACCGAGCCGATCCCGGCCAGGGTGGGCCAACTCACCCGGCAGTCGGGCTGCTCGCGCTCCATCGCCAGCTGCGCGGAGGCGTAGCCGAACAGGGCGCGCTCGGCGATGCCGGTGCTGCGGGCCGTGCTCTCCAGCCATTCGGCGGCGGCCGGCGCTTCCTGCTCGTCGGCGGTGCGGGGCGCGGGCGAGCCGCGCTCCCGCGCCATGCCGTCGGCGCCGCCGCCTTCGATGGGCACCGGGATGTCGGCGGCGCCGGGCGGCACGGACGGCGCGGGACTGCTGCTGCGGGTGGGCGCGAGCAGCACGGCGGCCGCCGCCGCGAGGACGGCGGCGGCCAGCACGGTGGCCCCCAGCACGGTGAAGACCACCGCGGACAGGGCCGATCCCCGGGGCGGGGCCCCTCGTGAGTCCGGCACGCGGGTGGCGCGGTCAGCGGTGCGGGTTGACGACGACTTCGACCCGCTGGAACTCCTTCAGGTCGGAGTAGCCGGCGGTGGCCATGGTGCGGCGCAGCGCCCCCATGAGGTTCATCGACCCGTCGCTGGCCGAGGCCGGGCCGTGCAGGATCTCGGACAGGTCGCCGACCGTGCCGACCGGCACGCGCTCGCCGCGCGGCAGCTCGCCGTGGTGCGCCTCGCTGCCCCAGTGGTAGCCGGCGCCGGGCGCCTCTGCGGCGCGGGCGAGCGGAGAGCCGACCATGACGGCGTCGGAGCCGCAGGCGAGCGCCTTGGCGATGTCGCCGCTGCCGGTCATGCCGCCGTCGGCGATGACGTGCACGTAGCGGCCGCCGGACTCGTCCAGGTAGTCGCGGCGGGCGGCGGCGACGTCGCCGATGGCGCTGGCCATCGGCACCGCGACGCCGAGCACCGAGCGGGTGGTGTGGCCGGCGCCGCCGCCGAAGCCCACCAGCACGCCGGCGGCGCCGGTGCGCATCAGGTGCAGGGCGGCGGTGTAGGTGGCGCAGCCGCCGACGACGACCGGGACGTCCAGGTCGTAGATGAACTGCTTGAGGTTGAGCGGCTCGGCGCGGCCGGAGACGTGCTCGGCCGAAACGGTGGTCCCGCGGATCACGAAGATGTCGACGCCCGCGTCCAGCACCGCCTTGTGGTACTGCGCGGTGCGCTGCGGCGACAGGCGGGCCGCGGTGACGACGCCGGCGGCGCGGATCTCCTCGATGCGGCGGCCGATCAGCTCCTCCTTGATCGGCGCCTTGTAGATCTCCTGCAGCCGCGCGGTGGCGGCGGCGTCGCCGAGGTCGCTGATCTCGGCGAGCAGCGGGGCCGGGTCCTCGTAGCGGGTCCACAGGCCCTCAAGGTCGAGGACGCCGAGGCCGCCCTGGTTGCCGACGGCGACGACGGTCTCCGGCGACGCGACGCTGTCCATCGGGCTGGCGACCAGCGGCGTCTCGAACCGGTAGGCGTCGATCTGCCAGGCGATCGACACTTCTTCGGGGTCGCGGGTGCGGCGTGCGGGCACGATGCCGATCTCGTCGAGCTCGTAGGCGCGGCGCCCGTTCTTGCCCAGCCCGATCTCCACCTGAGCCAACGCTTCGATCCCCTCGTGACGTGCATGCCGGCGGCGGTCGCCGCCGCGGCGAGTGTACCCGGGCAGTGCCTGCCCGGGGTGGTGCGGAGCCGTCGGCGCAGGGCCGGCGGCGCGCCCCGCGGTCCGCGTGCGGCCGCCCGTGCGCGGGGCGCAGGCCCGCGCGCGGGAGGGCCGTGCGGTGCCGTCAGCGGCGGCCGCTGTAGTTGGGCGCCTCGACGGTCATCTGCACGTCGTGCGGGTGGCTCTCCTTGAGTCCGGCCGCGGTGATCTGCATCAGGCGGGCGTTCTCGCGCAGGTCGTCGACGGTGCGCGCGCCGGCGTACCACATGGACTGGCGGAGGCCGCCGACCAGCTGGTGCGCCACAGCCTGGAGCGGGCCGCGGTAGGGCACCTGGCCTTCGATGCCCTCCGGGATGAGCTTCTCCTCGGTGCTGATGTCGGCCTGCGAGTAGCGGTCCTTGGAGAAGGAGCGGCCGCGCATCGCGCCGAGCGAGCCCATGCCGCGGTAGGCCTTGTACTGCTTGCCGTTGATGAAGATGAGTTCGCCGGGGCTCTCCTCCACGCCGGCCAGCAGGCTGCCCAGCATGACGGTGCTCGCACCGGCCACGACGGCCTTGGCAATGTCGCCGGAGAACTGCAGGCCGCCGTCGGCGATCACCGGGACGCCGGCCGGGCCGGCCGCCTTCGACGCCTCCATCACGGCGGTGACCTGCGGTGCGCCGACGCCGGCCACGACGCGGGTGGTACAGATCGAGCCGGGGCCCACGCCGACCTTCACGGCGTCGGCGCCCGCGTCGACCAGGGCCTGGGCTCCGGCGCGGGTCGCGATGTTGCCGCCGATGACGTCGACCGAGGTGTTGGCCTTCATCCGGGCCACCATCTCCAGCACGCCGGCCGAGTGGCCGTGCGCGGTGTCCACGACGAGGAAGTCGGCGCCCGCCTCGACGAGGAGCTTGGCGCGCTCCTCGGAGTCGGCGCCGACACCGATGGCGGCGCCGACGACCAGGCGGCCGTCGGCGTCCTTGGTGGCGTCGGGGAACTGCTCGCTCTTGATGAAGTCCTTGACGGTGATGAGCCCGCGCAGCCGGCCGGCGTCGTCGACCAGCGGGAGCTTCTCCACCTTGTTGGTGCGCAGCAGGCGCAGCGCTTCGTCGCGCGAGACCCCGACCGGCGCGGTGATCAGCGGCAGCGGCGTCATGACGTCGCCGACCCGGCTGCTGGAGTCGTGGATGAACCGCATGTCGCGGTTGGTCACCATGCCGAGCAGGCGGCCGTCGGAGTCGGTGACCGGCGCGCCGGAGATCCGGTAGTGCGCGCTGAGCCGCTCGACGTCGGCGAGGGTGTCGTCGGGGCTGCAGGTGACGGGGTCGGTCACCATGCCGGCCTCGGACCGCTTCACCAGGTCCACCTGCGCGGCCTGGTCTTCGGCGGAGAGGTTGCGGTGCAGGACGCCGGCGCCGCCCTGGCGGGCCATCGCGACCGCGGTCCGCGCCTCGGTGACAGTGTCCATGGCTGCGGAGACCAGCGGGATGCGGAGTTCGATCGAGCGGGTCAGCCGGGTCCCGGTCTCGGCCTCGCCGGGCTGCAGGTCGGAGTAGCCCGGCACGAGCAGGACGTCGTCGTAGGTGAGCCCCGGCGGCAGGACTTTGCCGCTCTCGCCCGAATAAAGCTGCGTCATATCCATCCCAACCACTCGCGCGTGTGTGCTCATCCTAGGCGGCTGACCACGGCCTTCTTGCCATGTCCGGCGAAACTGGGCGGCAGGGGGCGCAGAGTGCGCGGACTCACACGGCCCGCAGCGGGGCGGGGCGGGCCCGTCCGGGCCGGGCCCGGATGCGGCCGGCGGGCTCAGGCAGACAGGCTCAGCTGCCAGGACACCCCGAACCGGTCGTTCACCCAGCCGAACCGGGCGCTGAATCCGTAGGAGTCCAGCGGCATCAGCACTTCGCCGCCGTCGGACAGCGCGGCGAAGAGGCGGTCGATCTCGGCGGGGCTGGTGCACTGGACGAAGAGCGACACCGCGGGGGTGAAGCCGAAGCCGTGCGAGACCGGGCTGTCGATGCACAGGAAGGTCTGCTCCGCCAGCCGGAACGTCGCCTGCGCCACGGTGCCCTCCGGGCCGTCTCCGCCGGGTCCGTACCTGGTGACGTCGACGATCTCCGCGTCGTCGAACAGGGACGTGTAGAAGGCCATCGCGGCCTCCGCCTGCCCCTCGAACATCAGGAACGGGGTGACGCGCTTCTCGGTCGCGATGGACATGTCCGCCTCCGCGGTCGGGGTGGGCGCGCCGGGGCCGGTGCACCGGCCCCCGATTCTCCGGGATCCCTGCTGCAGCAGCGGGGCGACAGGCCGCGGCAGGTCAGAGCCTGCAGGGGTGGCTGCGGCGGATGCGCGAAGGGCGGGGGCAGCGGCGCGGTCCGGGGACGCGGCGCGCACCGCACTGGCCGGAGCCGCCCGTCCCGTTAAAAGAGGCGGTTCGCCACGGCCAGGCGCCGAAGCCGAGCAAGAGCTCGGTGCTGGGCAACCCGTACCGCGCCGGGCGACATTCCGAGTACATGTCCTGTCTCATCCGCTGATAGTCCGGCGATCACCCGCATGACGAGGAGCCGTCGCTGCTGTTCGGGGAGTTCGGTGAGGAGTGCGCGGGCCCGCTCTGCCTCGGCGCGGCGCACCGCGGCCTCCTCGGGGCCGGGCCCGTCATCGGGGTGGTCGGGCACCGCGTCGGTGGGCACGTCGGCGCGGGTCTGGGCGCGCAGTGCGTCGGCCACCTTGTGGGCCGCGATGCCGAACACGAACGACGCGAAGGGCCGGCCGAGGTCCTCGTACCGCGGCAGGGCCGCGAGCAGCGCGATGCAGACCTCCTGGGCGACGTCGTCGGAGTGCTGGCCGTAGGACTGCGAGCCGCGGGAGAGCCGGGCGCGGCAGTAGCGGACCACCATGGGCCGGACCTCGCGGATCAGCGAGTCCACCGCAACGTGGTCTCCCTGGACCGCACGCGAGCCCAGCTGGTCGAGGAGCCGGTCTTCCGGGGCGCGCTCGGCGGCTGCGCGCTGGTGTGCCCGCTGTCCGCGCAGCGTCCCCCCTGCGGCGCGTTGATCCCTCACGCTTCGCATCATGCCCCGCCTCCGCCACCCTTACGTCACGTTCCCCGGATACAGAATGATCACATTCGGGGGAAATGCCGGGCAAAACACGCGTGCCCCGGGGCGCTCCCCGGGGCACGCATGATAAGGCAGGGCGCCGCGAATCAGTGCCCGTGGCCGTGCCCGTGTCCGGCCTCGGCCTCTTCCTCCTCGGGCTTGTCCACGACCAGGACCTCGGTCGTGAGCAGCATCCCGGCGATGGAAGCGGCGTTCTGCACGGCGGAGCGGGTGACCTTGACCGGGTCGATGATGCCGTCGGCCATCATGTCGCCGAAGGTGCCGGTCGCGGCGTTGTAGCCGTGGCCGACCTCGAGCTCGGCGGTCTTGTGGGTGACCACGTAGCCCTCTTCGCCGGCGTTGACGGCGATCCAGCGGGCCGGCTCGACCAGGGCGGCGCGGACGATGCCGGCGCCGGTGGCCTCGTCGCCGGTGAGGCCGAGGCCGTCCAGCGAGCTGGCAGCGTGCACCAGGGAGACGCCGCCGCCGGCGACGATGCCCTCCTCGATGGCGGCGCGGGTCGCCGAGATGGCGTCCTCGAGCCGGTGCTTCTTCTCCTTGAGCTCGACCTCGGTGGCCGCACCGACGCGCAGCACCGAGACGCCGCCGGCCAGCTTGGCCAGGCGCTCCTGGAGCTTCTCGCGGTCCCAGTCGGAGTCGCTCGCCTCGATCTCGCGGCGGATCTGGGCGATGCGGTCGGCGACCTCGGCCTCCGCGCCGGCACCGTCGACGATCGTGGTGTCGTCCTTGGTGACGGTGATGCGGCGGGCCGAGCCGAGCACCTCGAGGCCGGCGTTCTCCAGGGTCAGGCCGACGTCCTCGGAGATGACCTGGCCGCCGGAGAGGGTGGCGATGTCCTGCAGCATCGCCTTGCGGCGCTCGCCGAAGCCGGGCGCCTTGACCGCGGCGACGTTGAGCGCGCCGCGGATCTTGTTGAGCACCAGCGCGCCCAGCGCGTCGCCGTCGACGTCCTCGGCGATGATCAGCAGCGGCTTCTTCTGCTGGACGATCTGCTCCAGCATCGGCAGCAGCTCGTTGAGGCTGGAGATCTTGCCCTGGTGGATCAGGATGACCGCGTCGTCGAGGACCGCCTCCTGGCGGTCGCCGTCGGTCACGAAGTAGGGCGAGATGTAGCCCTTGTCGAACTGCATGCCCTCGGTGAACTCGAGCTCGAGCCCCATGGCGGGGGACTCCTCGACGGTGATGACACCGTCCTTGCCCACCTTGTCGAACGCCTCGGCGATCATGTCGCCGATCTGGTCGTCCTGGGCGGAGTTGGTGGCGACGTAGGCGATGTCGGCGCGCTCGCCGACCTCGCGGGCGCGCTCCAGCAGGACGTCGGAGACCTTCTGGGCGGCCTGGTCGATGCCGGCCTTGAGCGACATCGGGGAGGCGCCGGCGGCAACGCTGCGCAGCCCCTCCTTGACCAGGGCGCGCGCCAGCACCGTGGCGGTGGTGGTGCCGTCGCCGGCGGCGTCGTTGGTCTTGGTGGCGACCTCCTTGACCAGCTGGGCCCCCAGGTCCTCGTAGGGGTCCTCCAGCTCCACCTCGCGGGCGACGGTGACGCCGTCGTTGGTGATGGTCGGAGCGCCGAACTTCTTGTCGATGACGACGTTGCGGCCGCGCGGGCCGAGCGTCACGCGGACCGCGTCGGCGAGGCGGTCCACGCCGCGCTCGAGCGCGCGGCGGGCGTCGTCCTCGAACTCCAGGATCTTGGCCATGCTCTGGGCTACCCCATTCGGATAGGTGCGAATACGGCGGAACGAGAACGCCCCGCCCGGCAGGTGCCGGCCGGGGCGGAAGCCGCGGCGCCGGCCGGGCCCGCCCGATAGAGGCGGGCGGGACCGGCCGCTGCGCCGGCGGCCGAGGAACTCTGGCTCTCGCTACTTCTCGACGACCGCGAGCAGGTCGCGGGCGGAGAGCACGAGGAACTCCTCGTTGTCGTACTTGACCTCGGTGCCGCCGTACTTGCTGTAGAGCACGACGTCGCCGACCTTGACGTCGAGCGGGATGCGGTTCTCGCCCTCGTCGTCCCAGCGGCCCGGGCCCACGGCCAGAACCTCGCCCTCCTGGGGCTTCTCCTTGGCGGTGTCCGGGATGACCAGGCCGGAGGCGGTGGTCTGCTCGGCCTCGAGCGTCTTGACGACGACGCGGTCCTCAAGCGGCTTCAGGACGGTCTTGGTGGCGGTCGACACGGTTGTGACCTCCCCCTTCAGGTTCGATCATGCGAAACGGCATTCTTGTCAAAAGGGGCGACCACGGCGGCCTGCCGTCGCGGGTGCCAGACCGGCCTCGTCGCGGTTAGCACTCTAGCGTGGAGAGTGCCAATACCGAACACTAGCCCGGGTCAACGGGTGCGTCAAACAACAGGTCACGGGGGACACATTGCCTGCTGAGCAGGGAATTGCGGCGCTGGCGGCGCTGCAGACGGCGGCCGGCGCACGGCTGCTTGCGGCGGCCGCGGAGGCCGCCCGCGAAGGCGATCCGCTGCGCGCCGCAGCGGCGGTCCGGTCCGCCGCCGAGCGCGACCCGCTGCCCGGCGCCGCACCGGCCGAGGCCGCCGCGGCCGCCCTCACGCAGGTCGGGCTGCGGGCGCGGGGACGGGCCAAGTTCGGTGCGGCCGCCGAGCGAATGTTCTTCACACCGGCCGGACTGGAGCAGTCCACCCGCACCGAGGTGGCCCGGCACCGGGCCGCGCGGTTCGCGGCGGCGTTCGCCTCCGGCGCCCTTCCCGCCGGCTCTCCGGTGGCGGACCTCTGCTGCGGCATAGGCGGCGACGCACTCGCCCTCGCCGAGGCGGGGCTGTCGGTCGAGGCGGTCGACGCCGACCCGTTCACCGCCGCCGTCGCCGCGGCCAACGCCGAGGCGCTCGGCGCGGCCGGCCGGATGGCGGTGTCGGTGGGCGAGGTCGGGCCGGACAGCGCTCCCCCGGGCCGGTACGGCGCGGTCTTCTGCGACCCGGCGCGGCGCGGTGCGCGCGGCCGCGTGTTCGACCCCGACTCCTACAGCCCGCCGTGGGGCGTGGCCGAGGAGCTGGCCGCGGCGGCGCCGGGCGCCTGCCTGAAGGCGGCGCCGGGCATCCCGCACGAGCGGATCGGGCCGTTCTCGCGCACCGGCGCGTCGGCGGAGTGGGTCTCGGTCGACGGCGAGGTGAAGGAGGCGGCGCTCTGGTACGGCGCGCTGGCCGACGTGCCGCGGCGGGCCACGCTGATCCGCTCCGCCGCGCCGGAGAAGCCGGCCACGCTCACCGGAGGCGAGGAGGAGGCGTCGGCGCCGGTGGCGGACGGCCCGGGCCGCTACCTCTACGAGCCGGACGGCGCCGTGGTCCGCGCACACCTGGTGGCGGAGGCGGCCGAGCTGGTCGGGGGTGCACTGCTGGACCCGCGGATCGCCTACATCACCAGCGACCGCCGCACCGCCACCCCGTTCTGCTCCGGCTACGAGGTGCACGCCGCGCTCCCGTTCTCGCTCAAGCGGCTGCGCGCCGAACTGCGCGCGCGAGAGGTGGGGACCGTAACGATTAAGAAACGCGGATCGGCCGTCGACGTCGAACGGCTCCGCCGCGACCTCCGCCCGTCCGGCCCCGGATCGGCGGTCGTGGTGCTCACCAGGATCGGCGAGCGGCCCTGGTGCCTGGTGTGTTCGGCGCTTCCCGCCGCCGGTCACGGCGCCGACGGAGGGTGACCGCCGCGGCCGGACCCGGACGCGCCCGGGCACCGCCGCGAATACCGCCATCACCGACGAAAGCCCCGAACCATCCCAGAATCGACCTTCCACATCCGCCCACGGCGGCGGAGCCGCGTGTCGTTACACTGAGCGCCGGTAGCCCCCCGCCCCCCACAGCCGCGGATCCGCCGACTGAGCCCGGACCCCCGGGCCTCCTCCGCAGCCGATACCATCACTCGCCGCAGGCGCATCGCAGCGGAGTGTGCACGGATCGCCCGCATCTGACCGTCGGCGCACAGCCGCCGGACGCCCCCTCAGCGCCCGGTGGCCGATCGAGACATTCGAAGGAGCACCTCGGTGGAACAGTCCAGCCACAACTTCCTCAACGGAGGAGGGCAGACCGGGATCTCCGACCGCATGCGCGACCTGCTCTCCCGGGCCGCGCAGGAGCAGGTGACCGAGCAGAAGTCGCAGGGCGCCGTCTCCGAGGAGATGCGGCAGCGCCTGGAGGGCATGGAATGGCTCCTCCGGGAGATGCGCGAGCGCGAGTTCGCCTCCCTGACCGAGTCGGTCGCCGAGGTCCGCTCCCGCGTCGACGACCTCACCTCCCGTGCACCGGAGTGGGCGGAGACCCTCGCCGAGCACATCGAGATGGTGGGCCAGCGCGTCAAGCCGCTCTCCGAGCTGCCGGCCCTCCGCTCCGACGTGCGCGGCGTCTCCGACCACGTCGGCACCGCCCTGGACCGGATCAAGGCGCTCGCCGAGGCGAACCTGCGCACGCACGCGGAGGTCGAGTCGGTGGCCGAGCGGCTGTCGGCGCTGGCGACCGCGCAGGAGGAGCGGCACGAGGCACTCGCTGCGCGGCTGGAGTCCCTCGCGGCGGAGCAGCAGGAGCGGCACGAGGCGCTCGGCACCCGCCTGGACGGCATCGAGTCGTCGCTGTCCACCGCGCTCGCCGACCTGCTCTCCACGGTGGAGACGGGGCTGAACGAGCGGCTGGAGCAGCGGCTCGACGAGCGCCGCGACGCGGTCTCGGCCGACCTGGAGCAGGTGCGCGCCGGCATCGCCGCCGACCTGGAGCAGACCCGGAGCGGGCTCGCCGCCGACGTGGAGTCCGCGCGCACCGGTGCCGCCGAGGAGCTGGAGCGGGTCCGCACCGGGCTGGCCGAGGAGCTGGCCGCGGCGGCGGCGAAGATCGCCAAGCAGGCCGAGGAGAACCACGCGGACGCCGCGGCCGGAGTCGCGGACGCCAGTGCGGCCGTCGGCAAGCTCTCCGCGGACACCGAGGCGCGCCTCGGCGAGCTGCGCGGGCACCTGCGGGACCGGCTGGCGGAGCTGCACGAGCAGCTGGACGTGCACTCCGGCGAGCTGCGGGACCGCGACGAGCAGGCCCGCGAGCACCTCGCTGCGCAGCTGGCGCAGACGCAGACGGCGCTGGAGTCGGCGCTGTCCGAGCAGGCGGAGAAGGGCGACGCGCGGCACGAGGCGCTCGCGTCGCTGTACGAGGAGCACAAGGCGGCGGTGACCGAGCGGCTGGACGGCCACGAGACGTCGGTGACGGCCTCGTTCGAGCAGGGGCTGGGCCGGCTCTCGGACCGGTTCGACACCTTCGAGGGCCACTTCGAGGGCAGTTTCGACGGCGTCAACGGCCGCCTGGACGGCCTGGACGGCCGGATGAACGGCGTCGAGGGCCGGTTCGACGGCGTCAACGGGCACCTGGACGGGGTGGACGGCCGCATGGAGGCGGTCGACGACCGGCTGGAGGCCGTGAACCAGCGCCTCACCCAGCTCCCGGCCTCGCTGGAGGTCTCCGAGCTGCACCGCCGCCTGAGCGAGCTGGCCGAGCGTCCGGTGGTCGACCACGGCGACCGCTTCGACACGCTCTTCACCCGCCTGGACACCTCCCTCGACCCGCTCGCCAAGGAGATTCAGGCCCGCCCGGACCGCCACGAGTTCGAAGAGGCCCTCACCGAGGCCGTCGAGACCTCCCACGACGACGTCACCAAGCGCCTCGCGGCCCTTGAAGAGACGATGCTCGCCCTCGCCGAGGCACTGCTGCGCCCCGGCCGCGACGGCAAGAAGAAGCGCCGCCGGGACGACGACGAGGACGACGAGTAGCCAGAGCCTCCGGGCGGGGTGACGGGCCCTCGCGCCAGAGCCTCCGGGCGGGGTGACGACCCCCCGCGCCAGAGCCTCCGGGCGGGGTGACGACCCCCGCACCCCCCGCAACCCGCGGTTTCCTACCGTCGTTGCGGGTGACACCGCGTCCGGATAGCTCAGAACGGGGTCGGGCCCGAGTCCCTCAGGGACTCGGGCCCGACTGCTGTGTGCCGGGTGTACACGGCATTTCCTGAGCCGCCCCCCGCAGTGCGGGACGCCCCCTCGACAAGCTGTTCGAGGTGCTGACGCTCGGGTCCATTCCCGCGTTCGCGGGAGTCACCGGGCACCGCTGGACCGTCTACACCGCCACCGCGGTCCATTCCCGCGTTCGCGGGAGTCACAAGAGCTGAACTGCGATAACGCGGGGCGTTACCGTAATGACATCTCGGGCGACCTGATCGTGGCCACATTGCGCGAGTGCTCTCGCAGGCCTCCAGAGTGCTGTCTTCCCGGCGTCCGGAGGGGCCGCGCCGGCGTCGAGTGGTACCGGTCCGCGGCCGGGTCAGGGTGCCAGGGGCTGGGTGACTGGAAGTGACGTGTCGGTGGCCAGGTCCAGGCGGGACGGCGGCAGGCCCGCCCGGACCACCTCGGCGCCGAGGGCGCCGATCATGGCCCCGTTGTCGGTGCACAGGCCCGGGCGGGGGACGCGGAGGTCGATCCCGGCGGCCGCGCAGCGCTCCTCGGCCAGTGCCCGCAGCCGGGAGTTGGCTGCCACACCGCCGCTGATGACGAGGGTGCCGACGCCGTTGTCCCGGCAGGCGTCGACCGCCTTGCGGGTCAGCACGTCCACCACCGACTCCTGGAAGCCGGCGGCGATGTCGGCGACCGGAAGGTCGACGCCGCGGCGGCCGGCGTCCTCCACCCAGCGGGCGACCGCGGTCTTCAGGCCGGAGAAGGAGAAGTCGTAGGTGCCGTCGCCCCACTTGCCGCGCGGGAAGCGGATCGCCGACGGGTCGCCGCTGCGGGCCTCGGCGTCGATCGGCGGGCCGCCCGGGTAGGGCAGCGAGAGCAGCCGGGCGACCTTGTCGTAGGCTTCGCCGGCCGCGTCGTCCACCGTGTCGCCGAGCGAGCGCACGTCGGTCGCCAGGTCGTTGACGAGCAGCAGCGAGGTGTGCCCGCCGGAGACCAGCAGAGCCACCGCCGGGGACGGCAGCGGGCCGTGCTCCAGCTGGTCCACCGCGACGTGTCCCACCAGGTGGTTCACGCCGTACAGCGGCACGTCGAGCGCCATCGCGTACGCCTTGGCTGCGGAGACGCCGACCAGCAGCGCGCCGGCCAGTCCCGGCCCCGCGGTGACGGCGACGGCGTCCACATCGCTCTGCTGCACGCCCGCCTTGTCCAGCGCGCGGTGCACGGTCGGCACCATCGCCTCCAGGTGGGCGCGGCTGGCGACCTCCGGCACCACGCCGCCGAAGCGGGCGTGCTGGTCGACGCTGGAGGCCACGTCCTGGCCGAGCAGTGTGCACCCGCGGACCAGGCCGACGCCGGTCTCGTCGCAGGACGACTCGATGCCCAGGATCAGCGGATCGCTCATGAGATGCCCTCCTCGCCGGCCCGCTCGGCCGGTGTCGCCGAGCGGCGCATCACGATCGCGTCGGCATCGGTGTAGTACTTGCGGCGCAGGCCGATCTCGGCGAAGCCGTACCTCCGGTAGAGGTCCTGGGCGCGCGGGTTGTCCGAGCGGACCTCCAGGAAGACCTCGGTGGCGCCGCGGTCCAGCGCCTCCTGCAGCAGCCGGCGGAGCAGCGCGCGGCCGACGCCGCCGCCCTGGTGGCCGGACTCGACCGCGATCGTCTGCACGTCGCCCTCGGGCGGAACGGAGCGCAGGCCGGCGTAGCCCACGACGGCCCCGTCCGCCTCGGCGACGTAGTAGTGCCGGGTCGGCTCGGCGAGTTCGGAGCGGAGCATGGCCTCGCTCCAGGCGTCCGCGCCGAACAGGTCGTGCTCCATCGCCATCACGGCGGGCACGTCGCCGGCGGTCATCCCCCTCAGGTGTGCCACTGCCGCACCTTCTTCGGCGCCGACGGCTCGACCGCATCGGGCCGGCGCAGGTAGAGCGGGCGGGGCTCGTCGAGCGGCTCGCCGGCGAGCAGGCGGCGGGCCGCGAGCGTGCCGAGCGCGGCGGCGTCGGGGTAGAGCGGCTCGGGGTCCGCGGCGGCCGCACCGAACACCTCGGCGTACATCCCGGCGCCGTGGCCGATCACGGGCAGGCCGCCGGTGCCGACGTCAGCCGGCTTGTCGACGGCGATGGCGCCGGTGCGGGTGGCCGCGTCGTCGTAGCGGGCCCAGAAGACTTCCTTGCGGCGGGCGTCCGTTGCGGCGATGAACGGCGCCGTGCGCCCGGAGGCATAGGCGACGGCGTCCAGCGTCGGAACGCCGTAGCAGGGGATTCCGAGCGCGTCGGCGAGGGCGAGGCCGGTGGCCAGACCGACCCGCAGCCCGGTGTAGGGGCCGGGGCCGACGCCGACGGCGACGTGCGTGAGGTCGGCGAGGCGGGCACCGGCGCGCTCGACCACGTCGGCGATGCCGGGGGCGAGCAGTTCGCCGTGGCGGCGCGCGTCGACCGAGGACGCGGAGGCGGCGACCTGCACGGCACCGGGGCCGGCCCCGTCAGGTGCGGAGCAGACCGCGGCGGTGACCGCCGGGGTCGCGGTATCGAAGGCAAGCAGGAGCACGGGTTTTCCTCGAAGGTCCGGAAGGCGCGGCGGTGCGCCCGCCTCAGAGCTGGTGCAGCAGTTCGGCGCAGCGGGGGCCGACGCCGGTGACGCGGACGGTGCGGACATCGTCCGCGCGCCGCTCGATCGCGATCTCCAGCCGGTCCTCAGCGAGCTCTTCGGCGATGCCGTCGCCCCACTCCACGACGGTGACCGCTTCGGGCAGCGTCGCGTCGAGGTCGAGGTCGTCGAGTTCGGCGGCACCGCCGAGCCGGTAGGCGTCGACGTGGACCAGGTCGGGCCCGCCGTCCAGGGACGGGTGGATCCGGGCGATGACGAACGTCGGCGAGGTGATCGGGCCGCGCACGCCGAGCCCTTCGGCGAGCCCCTGGGTGAAAGTGGTCTTGCCGGCGCCGAGCGGTCCGCTGAGCAGCAGCAGGTCGCCGCGGCCGAGGAGGCCGGCGATGCGTGCGCCGAGGGACCGCATGTCCGCGTCGGTGGCGGCCGCGAAGGCCGTGGACACGTCAGCTGTCATCGTTCTTCCCGGTTGGAGGTACGTCCCAGGTTAAGCGGCGGAACACGACCGCGGTGCCATGTGGGCGACGTTCCTGCCCGGAACACCGGCCCGCTGCCCGTCCGGAGGCCCCGCCAGCCGGACGCAACGGCAGACGCACGCGGGTTGCGGGGGTGTGGGGGTCGTCCCCCACCCCGCAGACACCGGCGGGGTGGGGCGGGGCCCCGCCCCTCGGGCGCGTCACGCGGGGGTGTAGGTGCGCGGGACCCGGGAGCCCACGCGGGTGACGATCTCGTACGGAATGGTGTCCAGGATCTCGGCCCAGTCTTCGGCGGTCGGCTCTCCTGGACCGCCGCCGAACAGGACGGCGGTGTCGCCGGCCTCGACCGGGTCGCCGCCGACGTCGAGCATGAACTGGTCCATGCAGACGGTGCCGGCGATGGTGCGCACGCGGCCGGCCGCGTGCACCGGACCGCGGTTGGTGGCGGCGCGCGGGACGCCGTCGCCGTAACCGAGCGGGACCAGCGCGAGCCGGGTGGCTTCGCTGGTGGTGTAGCGGTGGCCGTAGGAGACGCCGGCGCCCGCCGGAACACTCTTGACCAGCGCGATCTCTGAGCGGAGCGTCATGGCGGGCCGGAGCCCGCCGAACTCCATGCCGGGGATGGGGCGCAGGCCGTAGGAGGCGATGCCGGGGCGCACCAGGTCGTAGTGCGTGTCCGGCAGGGTGAACGTGGCCGCCGAGTTCGCGATGTGGCGGGCCTCGGGGCGCAGCCCGGCCTTCTCGGCGACCTCCAGCGCCTCGGCGAACACGCGCTGCTGGGCGGCGATCGACGGATGGCCGGGTTCGTCGGCGCAGGCGAAATGCGAGAAGACGCCGGTGACGCGGAGCAGCCCGGCCGCTTCGGCTTCGGCCGCGGCGGCGACGACGGCGGGCCACGCCTCGCCGGTCACGCCGCCGCGGTTGAGCCCGGTGTCGGCCTTGAGGTGCACGCGCGCGGCCTTCCCGGTGCTGCGGGCGGCGCCGGCCACGCGCTGCAGGACCTCGGGCGCGCTGACGCCGAGGTCGATATCGGCGGCGATCGCCTCGCCGAGCGGCGCGGCCGGCGGCAGGATCCACGCGACGGCGGGCGCGGTGATCCCGGCCGCGCGCAGCTCAAGGGCCTCTTCGACGAACGCGGTCCCGAGCCAGGTCGCGCCGCCGGCGAGCAGCGCGCGGGCGGACGGCACAGCGCCGTGGCCGTACCCGTCGGCTTTGACGACCGCCATCACGGCGGCACCCTGCGCCCGCCGGGTCAGTTCGGCGGCGTTCTCGGCGAGGACACCGAGGTCGACGCGGGCCTCGGCGAAGGTCGGTGGCATGGGGCAAGTCTAGGTCGTCCCTCCCCGTACCGCCGCCGAGCCAGCCGGAAGCAGCGCCGCGACCGCAACCGTCGCCGGTGCTGGTGGCGGCCCAGCGGTGCGGAGTAATCCCGCTCGTCCTGCGCGGTGCGCCGCCGATCGCCGCGTCCGTCCCGGCATCGGGGGGCCGCAGATCGAACCGGCCGCGGGAAGCGCGCCACGGCAAGCGGGCTGCTTCCGTTCGGCTGACCAGCCGGCCGGCCGCAGCAGCGGGCACGGCACGGCCGCGACCGCCCGGCGTGCGCGGCCGCGTCGCGGGACAGTCGCGGGTCAGTCGCCGTCGAGGCGGTCGGCCGGTGCGGGGTCGGGCGGGGCGAAGGGGCCGGGCGGGCTGGGCCGGAGGGCGCTGTGCAGGGCCGCGCCGAGGCCGCGGGCGACGAGGGCGGCCGCCCAGTAGGGCAGCTGGCCGGGTGCAGCCGCGCCGAGCAGCGCCAGGCCGGTGGGGCCGGGCCGGCGCAGCAGGACGCCCATGGCGGGCGGGTCGGCCGGCGCAGCCCACCCCGAGGCGAGCAGCACCGCAGCGGCCGTGCCCGCGACCGCCGCCCAGATGCGCCCGTCGGCCGGAAGGCCGTCGAACCATTCCATCGCGGCCTGCAACGCGGACAGCACGTACGCCGCTCCGGCGGCCGCACCGGATCCGAGCGCGGGAACCGCGGCGGGGTGGACCACCGCGAAGGCCGCCGCGGCGATAACCGCGGCACCTGCCGCCGCTCCCCCGGGCTCCAGCGCTCGCCGCGCGGCGTCGAGGCGCTCCGGCGGCGGGTAGCGGCGCCACGGCCGGCCTTCGGGCGCGCGCACCGCACCCAGCGCGTCGGACCGGCGCGCGCGCAGGTACCGCCAGGCGTCGAACAGTCCGGACGGGCCGCGGCGGGCCGCACGCAGCTGCACGGCGAACTCGTGCAGAACCGTGGAGAGGCCGTCGGCCAGTGTGCGCGGCAGGCGGATCCAGGCCAGTGCGATCCGGCGGAACGACGGGGCGATGTCGCCCGGCACGCGCACCCGCGCCCGCACACCCCGTCCGGACGCGGCGGCGCGCAGGCCGGCCAGCGGTGCGGCGCCGGGCAGCGGCGGCGTCGTGGCACCGGTGAGCCGCATCAGCCGCAGGTCCAGCAGCACGGCAGCGACCAGCAGACCGAGCAGGAGCCAGCGGGCGAGCGCGCCGTTGCCGGTCAGCACCGCGATCGTGCTGCTGACCGGGTCCATCGGCAGGCCGAGCAGCGCCGCGTTGTAGTGCAGGTGGTCGAGGAAGGCCAGGCCCGCCGCGAGCGGCACGCCGAGCCAGACCCAGGGCCGGTAGGCGTGCCGGCCGACCAGCGCGAACCCGACGGCGCCGGCGATGAGCCCCGTGGTCACGGCGTGCCCGGCGAACACGGTGCCGTCGGCCGCCGCGACCGAGGCGCCCGGGACGAGCGTGAACGGCCCGTAGTCGGCGACCGCGGCGAACGGCCCGCCGGCAGTCGCGAGCAGGACCTGCTCGGCGGCCTGGAAGCCGGCGCCGGATGCCGCGCCGAGCAGCAGCAGGTCGACCGCCCCGCTGCGGCGCAGGCGGCGCCGCGCGAACACCCACAGGAGCAGCAGCGGAAGGAGTTTGCCGAGCTCTTCAACCGGAACCGCGATGTAGGTCGGTCCGATCCAGTCCCCGTCGCGGCCGAACGGTGCTGCCAGCGTCTGCTCGGCGAACGCCAGGGGCCAGGCCAGTGCTGCGCCGAGGACGGCGACCCGGAGCAGCGTCGCGAACCCCACGGTGCGCGAGCGGGCGAACAGCGCGAGCTGGGTCAGCAGCCACACAGTGCCCAGCAGCACCGGAACCGAACCACCGATGTCGGGCACGAACAGCAGGGAGACCAGGAACGCCGCGAGCAGCAGCCAGCAGGCGCCGCCGCGCACGGCCCGCAGCGCCGCGGCGGCTCGCGGAGAGCCGGTACGCAGGCGGTGGGCGCGCTCGGCAAGCCGTTCAGCGGTGTCCGGGCCGGGCCCGCGGGTGGTGCGGGCGTGCCGGGCACCGGGGGCGGTGCAGCCGTACCGCTGGGCGGCGCGCAGGAGTTCCGGGTCGCGGCGGCGGCGGGCTTCGGCGCCGAACTCGGCGCGCGCGCCGGGCAGGTCGGATCCGGTGAAGACGGAGGCGAAGTCGGCGGGGCCGGCGGCGACGGTGAGCTCTTCGGCGGTGATGAGCACGGCGGCCGAGAGGTCTTCGACGACGATAAGCACGTCGGTGGGGTCGTCGCCCCAGCCGCGGATGACGTCGACGATGCCGGCGGTGGTGGCGGGCGCGTCGGTGACCGGCTCATAGGCGAACTCGGCGCGGGTGCGGCAGATCAGCACCCGGTCGACGCCGACCGCGGCGGCCGCCGCTGCAGCGGCGTCGACCAGGGTGGTGTCCCGGGGCGCCAGGAAGGGGACGACGGCCTTGCGCTCCGCCGCCATCCACGCCTCGTCGAACTCCGTGGAGTTGGCGCACACGCGGAGCACCAGGTCCCGGGTGAGCATCGGCTGGGCGTCCATAGGCTCCCTTATGCGCTTTCGAGGGGTAAGGGGGATTGACCACGCCGCGGCGATTATGCCGGAGGAGGGTCGCCTACGGTAGCGCTCCTGTTCCGCACCGGCCGCACCTGCACGCCCCGGTGCGGCCGCGGCGGGCAGGATGGAGGATGCCGCCGGGCACACGCCGGCGGCGCGGAGCGAGGAGGGGTGATGGAACGCGAGAAGGGCGGTACCGGCGGGGTGCGCGTCGCGGACGGGATCGACTTCCCCGACACCGGCGACGGCCGGCTCTGGGTGGTGGGCGCGGTGGTGGCGGCGCCCGACGGCCGGGTCTTCGCGCAGCGCCGGTCGCCGGACCGGAAGGTCTTCCCCGGCTGCTGGGACCTCGTGGGCGGCCACGTCGAACCGGGCGAATCAGTGCGGTCCGCCCTCGCCCGCGAAATCGCCGAGGAGACCGGCTGGCGCCTCGCGTCGATCGACGCCGAACTCCACCGGCTCTCCTGGACCCCCGACGGCGGCACCGAACGCCACGAGGTGGACTACCTCGTCCGCGTCCGCGGCGACCTCACCGCCCCCGCCCTCGAACCCGGCAAGCACACCGCCTTCCGCTGGCTCAGCCCCGCCGACCTCCCCGCGATCCACAACCCCGACGACCCGTTCGTCACCGACCTCCTCCAGCGGGCATTCGCCGCTCTGGAAGGAGAGCAGGCGGCGCCGCCGGCTTCGCCGGCAGAGTGGTGAGCACTGTCCCGACCGCTGTGGTCAGAGGGGACGCTGGTCGCGGGCGTAAGGGCTCACGGCATGGCAAGGACGGTCGGCACCTCTGGGATGGAGCCGGGCGGCGGTCTGGTGCCAAGGGCGGGGGCGCAAGCACTACCCGCTAGGGCGGCTTCGCCAGCGGTCCTGCCTGGTCTGTGCCGCGGCTTCGAGGCCAGTGCGCGGGCAGTGTTTCTGCTGTTCGCGGGCAGGGGGGGCGGCTTCGACCGCAGGCTCCCGCTTCTCGGTCGCCGGCTTCCTGGTGTTCAGTGCGTCGGACCAGCGGACAAACGGCGGCAACGGCGAGAGGGCAGGGCCTCGGGTGGTCAGCCGGGTGTCGGGCAGGTCGCATCGCGGGCTCAGGCATCACAACAAGGGCGGCTTCGCCGACAGATTTCCGCTCTGTCCGCCACTTCAAAATCGGCGTGAGACCAGTGATTCTGCTGGTAGTCGGGGCGGGGCCGGACCAGACCGCAGGCTCCCGCGCCGCTGCGGCCGGCCGAACGATGTTTGGTGCGTCGGTCAAGCGGCCGCGACGGCAGCGGTGCCCGGAAGCTCGGGGCAGCGGCCGGGCGCCGGGCCGGCCGCGGGGCAGGCGTGTTTGCGAGGGCGGCCGACGCCGCAGGCTCCCGCACTTCTGTAGCCGACCGACCGATGTTCAGTGCGTCGGACCAGCGGAAAGCGGCGGCAACGCCAGGGGGAGGCGGCTCCGCGGGTGAGCGACCGGGCGCGGGGCGGGCGTGCGGGTCGGGAGTGACTGGTGTGAATAGAGGGGCTGGAGGGTCGGCGGCCGGCGGGCCGGGCGTGGGCGGGTGGTTCGCGAACCGCCGGTAACACCCCATCGCCGCCACGACACCCACCTTTTCAGCGCCCCATCCCCGCAGAATCGAGCGGCGCGATCCTTTCGCGGCCCGTATCCAGGGCTGGTTTCACTCTGCGTGGCGACATTCAGGGCGAAACCGGGCGTCAATCACCACTGGAGTCCGAGTGTCCGGTTTGGGGGCCCACGCTCAAAAGCGCGGCGCGTTCCTCTTCGCGGGGCGATGAAACCCCTCCCGCCTCAAACCGCCCATAACGGGACAGCGTGAGACCACGAATCGCTCCTTTTTACCGACCAGGCAGCGGAAAAGGCGGATGCGCGGGAATCAGACACCGCCACACTGCGTAACCACGCGTTCTGCGCAGGCCAGAGTGGCGCGGAATCGGACTCTCCGCGCAGGGCCCGCAGGGGAGAGTGGTGCTTGCTTGGGCGGGATTGCAGGGCCCCCGTTGCGGTGCCCGCTGTCCTGGCATGCGCCCGCCATCCGGCCGACCCGCGACCAGCCGCCGCCCGACCGCCCCCGCCACAGGCGCCGCCGAGCTCTGCCGCCGCCTCCTCTTTTCCGCTGTTCCGACGCCAAGAACACCGGACAGCCGACTACCGAGGAGCGGGAGCCTGCGGTCCCTACCGTTCTGGCCCCATGAACAGCCGCACGACTCTTCGCACACCGCCCCGAAGCAGCGGAACAGAGCGCAAAGACTGCCGACAAAACCGCCCTCGCGCGGATGCCGTGAGCCCCCACCCGCGACCACCCCGGCACCCGGCCGACCAGCCAGGCCCCCTCTCAGCTCCGCCGTCGCTGCCGCTTTTACGCCTGTCCGACGCACTGAACACCGGCAAGCCGGCCGCAGGGATGCGGGAGCCCGCGGTCGAAGCCGCCCCCACCCCGCGAACAGCAGGAACTCTGGCCACACACAGATCGCGAAGCGGCGGGACAGAGCCGATCAGTCTGCCGGCGAAGGCGCCCTTGTTGTGAAGCCTTACGTCTCCGTCACGCGACCAGCCCGCCGCCCGCCTTAGGTACCGCCGAGCTCTGCCCTCGCTGCCCCGCGCCCAGCAGTGGCTCTGGTTGCGCAACAGCCTAGAGCGGCGGGACAGAGCGGAGGATCTGCCGACGAAGCCCTCCTTTGCAGCCCCCGCCCCGCCTCTACTCCTCGCCCTCTAGGACCGACTTGATGGCCGCGGGGAGGGCGGGGAGGAGGTCGGTGGCGGAGATGGGAGCCCCGGAGTGGGCGGTGCGGGCCGCGAGGCCGTGGAGGTGGGCAGCGGCGAGGGCGGCTTCGCGGGGGCGGAGGCCGGCGGAGAGGAGGGCGCCGGCGGCGCCGGTGAGGACGTCGCCGCTGCCGGCCGTGGCAAGCAGCGGGGTGCCGGTCAGCACCGCGCCGGCCGGCCGGCCCGGCTCGGCGACGACGGTGGTGGACCCCTTGAGGAGGACCGTGCAGCCGTAGACGTCGGCGGCCCGTTCGGCCTGGGCCAATCGGCGCCGCTCGATGTCGGCCCGCTCCGCGCCGGGCAGCAGGCGCGCCAGCTCACCCGCATGCGGGGTGAGCAGGGTGGGCGCCGCGCGGTCCTGCACCAGGCGCGGTTCCCGGGCGACCAGCGCCGTCGCGTCGGCGTCGACCAGGACCGGCACATCCACCGCGAGCAGCTCCGCCAGCTCGCGCGCCGCCTCGGCGTCCGTGCCGCGGCCGGGGCCGACCGCCCAGGCGGCCACCCGAAGGCCGGGGTCGGGCGCCGAGACGACCGCCTCGGGCCAGTGGTCGAGCACGCGGGCGCGCACCTCCTCGGACCCGGTCGGGCGGACCATGCCGACTCCGGTGCGCAGCGCGCCGCCCACGGCCAGCACCGCCGCGCCCGGGTAGGCCGCCGAGCCCGCCGCGACGCCGAGCACCCCGCGCCGGTACTTGTTGTCCTCGCGGGCCGGCCGCGGCAGCAGTGCGGCGACGTCCGCGCCGGTCGGGCATTCCAGCCGGGGTGACGGCAGCTCCGGGCCGAGGCCGATGTCGACGAGGTGAACCGCGCCCGCGTGGGCGGCTCCCGGGTCCACGAACAGGCCGGGCTTTCCGGTGCCGAAGCAGATGGTGGCGGTGGCGGTGACGGCGGCGCCGTGCACCTCGCCGGTGTCGGCATCCACGCCACTGGGGATGTCGACCGCGACGACGGGCGCGGGGGCGGCGTTGGCGAGCGCCGCCAGCGCGGCATGCGGCTCGCGCAGTCCGCCGGTGCCGCCGATGCCGGTGAGCCCGTCGATCACGAGGTCGGCGACTGCCACGGCGTCCGGCGCACCGGACGGGTCGATGATGCGGCCCCCGGCCGCGCGCAGGGCTGCCGCTGCCTGCTCGTGCAGCCGGGACGACGCCGGAACTGCGGTGACCGCGGCGCCCCGCCGCGCCAGCCGCGCGCCGGCGAACAGCGCGTCGCCCCCGTTGTCGCCGCTGCCGGCGAGGACCACCACGCGCGCCCCGTAGACCCGCGCGAGGATGCGGGCGCACGCAACGGCCAGCCCTGCCGCGGCCCGCTGCATCAGCGCCCCGTCGGGGACGCGGGCCATCAGCTCGGCTTCGGCGCTGCGGACGTCGGCGACGGCGTGGGCGGTTCGCATGGCCCGTTTCTACGGGAGCCGCCCGCCCCTGTCCACGCCGCCGCGCACGAGGTGGGGGTGCTGCAGTGTCACATCCGGTCGATGGCCGACAGGTCGACGTCGACCTCGACGGGTGCGTCCGCCTTCAGCGTTCCGCGGTGGACCCCGTTGGCCTCGTAGCGGCCGGTGGCCGGATCGCGCTTGTAGGCGTAGACGGTCGGCCCGTCCTTCTCGTCCTCGATCCGCCAGAAGTGCGGGATACCGGCCGTCGCGTAGATCTCGGGCTTGCGCTCCCGGTCGCGGGTCCGGGAGTCGGGCGAGACGACCTCGACGGCGAGGACGACGGCGTCCGGCGGGAATGACGTCTGGTTGCGGCCCTCGACCGCTTCCGCACGCAGGATGAGGATGTCGGGTTCAGGGCGCTGGTCGCGCGCGATCAGCAGGCTCATCTCCCGGCGAACGAGCAAGTGCTCGGGAACCGCCATCCGCAATGCATGTTCGAGGAGATACAGCATTAGCGTGTGGAAGCTGCGCTGCGGACTCACGAAGACCAGGCTCCCGTCGATGAGCTCGGTGTGCGGGGGGAGATCCGGGATCCGGTCGAGGTCGTCAGCTTCCCAGCCGTCCTCGGGAGGGATGGGCCAGTCGAATCCGGCGCCGCTCTCGGCACCGTCCTCTCCTGCTTCCGCTGCCAGTCCTGCCTCTGCTTCTGCCAGGTCCGCCATGTCGGGCGGTGTCGGACGGACGGACTGCGCCGGCGAAAGGGGGCGCCGCGTGTCCCGAGACGTGGTCGCAGGAGGGCTCACGTCGTCTCCTCCGGCTGTCGAGTCGCGATCGTCGCCCAGAGTAGCCACGCCGGTCCTCCTGGTGCAGGGAAAGTCCCTTCATTGTCGCAGTTTCCCGTGCACCCGGCGGGAAACCCCGCGCGGACCGGAGCGGGGCGGGGCCCTGGTTTACTGGCGAGGGCACCCTCCGGCGGGCGGAGGGGGACGCTCCGGCACGATCAGCACGGGACCTTCGGCATGACCTCCACTGACGAGCGCATCGCGCCCGACGACGCCCTCATCGAGCGGGTGGCGCAGCTGCAGAACGCCATGCACAAGCTGGGCGCCGACGTCATCCGGCTGCAGACGCAGCTGAACGAACCGGCGCCCGACCCGCAGCCGGACCCGGCGGCGCCGCGCTTCATCTTCAACATGTCCCGCGAGGACTACCGCACCGAGCTCGCGGCGCTCATCTCCTGGGTGGACGGCTTCCTGGTGCCGACCTACGCCGGCGACGGCGCCGACTGGTGCCCCGCCTGGTGGGAGCACCACGAGGCGGTCGGCCGGCTGCACGCGCTGCGGCTCGCATACGCCGAGCTGTGCGACACCGCGGCGGCCGGGCCGTCCGGGCCGGCCCGCTGGCACACCGAGCACCTCGACCCGCTGCTGGACCGGCTCGTCTCCGCGGCGGGGCCGTTCGCCCGCTGCCGCGGCGGCGCCGGGCACGCCGAGCGGATGCCGGCCCGCGCCGCCCAGGACCCGGTCGGACGGGCCGGCTGACCGCTCCCCCGCCCCCGCCGGCGCTCAGCCGCGGATCACGTGCGGGACGAAGGACGACGTGTCGTCGGTGATGTAGCCGGACGTCTCGCGGATGCCGAGGCCTGCCGCACCGTCGCCGACCACCCAGGTGCCGAGGACGGGGTGCTGGCCGTCGAATGACGGCAGCGGGACGAACTCCTGGTAGAGCATGCCCTCGGCGCCGTAGTCGCCCGGTCGGCTCTCCAGCTCGCCCGCCGGCGTGACGATGCGCATGCTCGCCCCTTCCCGGCCGAGCAGCGGCTTGGCGATGTAGGAGCTGAGCGGGCCCGGGTCGTTCAGGTAGGCGGGCAGCAGGTTGGGGTGGCCGGGGTAGAGCTCCCACAGCACGGCGAGGACCGCCTTGTTGGAGAGGACCATCTTCCAGGCCGGCTCGATCCACGGCAGCCGGTCCAGGTTCTGCAGCACGAGCGGGCCGAACGCGTCGTCGACCAGCCACTCCCAGGGGTAGAGCTTGAACGCCGCGGCGATCGCGTCGCCCTGCAGGTCGGCGAAGGCCTGCCGGCTGCGGTCCCAGCCGATGTCCTCCAGCGCCACTTCGCGCGTCGCCAGCCCGGCCTGGACCGCGGTCTCCTGGATGTAGGCGGTGGTGAGCGCCTCCTCGCCGGACTCGTCGGCATTGGTCCAGGCGAAGTGCACCCGGCCGCGGCGCCCGGCCGGCAGCCGGCCGGCGATCTCGGCCCAGCGGTCCACCAGCCGCTCGTGCAGCGAGTTCCACTGGTCGAGGCCGGGGTGGACGTCCTGCATCCAGTGCCACTGGGCCACGGCCGCCTCGACGAGCGCGGTCGGGGTGTCGGCGTTGTACTCCAGCAGCCGCGCCGGCCCGGTCCCGTCGTAGTGCAGGTCGAAGCGGCCGTACAGGTAGGGGTCGGCGCGCTTCCAGGACTCGCGCACGAACGGCGCCACCCACGGCGGGATGCCGAAGTCGGCGTAGCGCTCGCGGGTGACGACGTGCTCGACCGCGGCGAGGCACATGCGGTGCAGTTCCTCGACGTCGGCCTCCAGCCGCAGGACCTCGTCCATCGTGAAGGCGTAGTGCACCGACTCGTCCCAGTAGGGCCGGGTGAGGTGCTCGGGGTGCACGGACACGTGGAAGCCCAGGCCCTGCTCCTCGACGATGTCCGGCCAGCCGGGCCGCACCGCATTGCCGCTGCTCCTGATCACCGGTCCGCCCCTCAGCTGCCGCTGCCGCCGCGGCCGCCCATGCCGCCGCGCTGGATGACCTTGCCGCCGTCGGTGACGATGCGGGCGTCCGAGGGGCGCGTGGTGGTGCCGCCGCTCACCGACCCGCCCGACGCGCTTCCGCCGTAGTAGAGGAAGTAGCCGCCGCCGTGCGAGGTTCCGCCCCCGCCGCTGCCGGTGGACCGCCCGTCGTCGTCGCACCGGTCGTCGTCGACCACCCGGTAGGAGCCGTCGCTGCGCCGGTCGTCGTCGACGCAGCGCGCGGTGACCGTGTCCGGTGAGCAGCCGGCGGCGACGGCCAGCGACAGCGCTCCGATCGCGCCGGCGACCACGGTCCGCGAACTCATCCGGCCGGTGGTCCGGAACGGGCGGCGCTCCTCCGCCGCGCTGCGGTCCGGCCCGGTGTCACCGCTCCCGCGCGCGGAGGTGTCACCGGCCATGTCTGCGGTCCCTCCCATGCAGCACCCTCCCCATCGTCCGGCGGACCCCCTGCGGCGTTGCGTGCCGCAGGGCAGCACCGGACCGCCGGGTCCGCGTCTCTGTGCCGTGGGACGCAGCCTGCACCCGCTCTGTTCCAGTCCGCCGCAGGTCGGCCGGAAGCGGCCGCCGCAACGGGGCCTCCGGAGGCCGGGGCGGGTTCCCGGGGCGCGGGGGAGCAGGGAGGCGGGGCGCGGAGGGCGCGGGCCGGCGCGGCTTCCCGGCGCGGCGCACCGGGCCGATCGGCCCCTTCCGCTGGGGCGCGGGCGTCAGGTCTTGCGCAGGCGCACCCGGCGCACCCGGTGGTCGTGCCCCTTGTGCAGGACCAGCGTGGCGCGTGCCCGGGTCGGCTGGATGTTCTCCACCAGGTTGACCTCGTTGATGCTGCGCCAGGTGTTCATCGCGAACTCCCGCGCCTGCTCCTCGGGGACGGTGGTGGCGATCGAGTGGAAGTAGGAGCGCGGGTCGGAGAAGGCCGTGCGCCGCAGCTCCATGAAGCGGTCGAGGTACCACTGCCGGATGTGCTCGACGCGCGCGTCGACGTAGAGCGAGAAGTCGAAGAAGTCGGCGACCGCGAGGTGGCCGGCGATCGGCGGCTGGAGCACGTTGATGCCCTCGACGATGAGGATGTCGGGCCGGTGCACCGTCTGCACCTCGCCGGGCACGATGTCGTACTCCAGGTGGGAGTAGATGGGCAGGTCCATGACTGCCGCGCCGGCTTTCATCTCCGACACGAACCGGACCAGCGCGCGGCGGTCGTAGCTCTCCGGGAACCCCTTCCGGTTCATGATGCCGCGCTCCTGCAGCATCCGGTTGGGGTAGAGGAAGTTGTCGGTGCTCACCAGCTCGACGTCGGGGTGGTCCGGCCACTGGGCGAGCAGGGCGCGCAGCAGGCGCGCGGTGGTCGACTTTCCGACGGCCACGCTGCCGGCCACGCCGATGACGAACGGCGCCGGGCGGTCGTTCTCGCCGAGGAAGGCGCGCACGGCGGAGTGCCGCTGGCGGGTGGCCTTCACGTAGAGGTTGAGCAGCCGGGACAGCGGCAGGTAGATGTCGCGGACGTCATCCAGCGACGTGGGATCGGAGATCCCCCGCAGCATGTCGAGTTCGGCTTCGGTCAGCGAGAGCGGGGTCGCCGCACGCAGCGCGGCCCACGCCGCACGGTCCAGCTCCACGTACGGCGATGAAAAGCCGTTCTTCGTCGCGTGTGACACGTCTGCCCACTTTAGGGCAGAAGGATCTCCCGGCCCGCCACCGGCCCCCGTGCGGGGCGCGCGGCGCGCCGCAGCGCGCAGCGGCCGCACACCGCCGGGGACATCTGCGGCGGTTCCGGGCGGCGCGCCCGGAACCGGCCACGGAATCGGCGCGGCCCAGCCGGCTCCGCGAAGGGCCGGCGGCACCCCTCCCCACCTGGGACTCAACCCCGGGGGACCCCCAGTGGTCTATACCGTTACCTGCGAAAACGGCGAATGGTATATGCCACGGTGGGCTTCAGCACCGCCCCCGCTGAACTACGCTGGCGGCCATGTGCGGAATCGTTGGCTACGTCGGGCCGCAACCGGCGCTCGAAGTCGTCGTGGACGGCTTGGCAAGGCTGGAGTACCGCGGGTACGACTCCGCGGGTATCGCCGTGGTCGCCGACGGGCGGCTGCGCACCGAGAAGCGCGCGGGCAAGCTCGCCAACCTGCGCGCGGCGCTGGAGGCGGCACCGGCTGAAGCCGACGGCATCGGCATCGGCCACACCCGGTGGGCCACCCACGGCGCACCGAACGACCTCAACGCGCACCCGCACGTCGACAACGCGGACCGCGTCGCCGTCATCCACAACGGCATCATCGAGAACTTCGCCCAGCTCCGCGCCGAACTGGAGGAGCGCGGCTGCAAGTTCTCCTCCGAGACCGACACCGAGGTCGCCGCGCACCTGCTCAGCGAGGAGCTGAAGGACCGCGGCGACGAGGACCTGGCGTCGGCGATGCGGTCGGTGTGCCGCCGGCTGGAGGGCGCCTTCACCCTCGTCGCCGTGCAGGCCGGCGCCCCCGACGTGGTGGTGGCTGCGCGCCGCAACTCGCCGCTGGTGGTCGGCCGCGGCGACGGCGAGAACTTCCTCGCCAGCGACGTGTCCGCGTTCATCGCGCATACCCGCGACGCGGTCGAGCTCGGCCAGGACCAGGTCGTGGAGCTGCGCCGGGACTCGGTGACCGTCACCGACTACGACGGCAACCCCGCCGACGTCCGCGAGTACCACGTCGACTGGGACGCCTCGGCCGCCGAGAAGGGCGGCTACGACTACTTCATGCTCAAGGAGATCGTCGAGCAGCCGCGCGCGGTCGCCGACACCCTGCTGGGCCGGGTCGCCGCCGACGGAACGCTGCACCTGGACGAGATGCGGCTGGCCCCCTCGGAGCTGCGCGACATCGAGAAGATCGTCATCATCGCGTGCGGCACCTCCTACCACGCGGGCCTCATCGCGAAGTACTCCATCGAGCACTGGTGCCGCGTCCCGTGCGAGGTGGAGGTCGCCAGCGAGTTCCGCTACCGCGACCCGATCCTCAACCGGCAGACGCTGGTCATCGCCATCTCCCAGTCCGGCGAGAGCATGGACACCCTGATGGCGGTCCGCTACGCCCGGGAGCAGCGCGCCCGGGTCCTGGCGATCTGCAACGTGAACGGCTCCACGATCCCCCGCGAGTCCGACGGAGTGCTCTACACCCACGCCGGACCCGAGGTCGGCGTCGCCGCGACCAAGACGTTCCTCACCCAGCTGGTCGCCTGCTACCTGGTGGGCCTCTACCTGGCGCAGGTGCGCAACCTGAAGTTCGGCGACGAGATCAACACCGTCATCCAGCAGCTCGCGAACATGCCCGAGCAGGTGGAGCGGGTACTGGCCACCGTCGAGCCGGTACGCGACCTGGCACGGGCGCTGAGCGACAAGCGCACGGTGCTGTTCCTCGGCCGCCACGTGGGCTACCCGGTGGCGCTGGAGGGCGCGCTCAAGCTCAAGGAGCTCGCCTACATGCACGCCGAGGCGTTCGCGGCCGGCGAGCTGAAGCACGGCCCGATCGCGCTGATCGAGGACGGCCTGCCGGTAGTCGTCGTGGTGCCCTCGCCGGAGGGCCGCAGCGTGCTGCACGACAAGATCGTCAGCAACATCCAGGAGATCCGGGCCCGCGGCGCCCGCACGATCGTGATCGCCGAGGAGGGCGACACCTCGGTGCGGCCCTACGCCGACGAGCTCATCGAGATCCCCGCGGTGCCGACGCTGCTGCAGCCGATCGTGGCCAGTGTGCCGATGCAGGTCTTCGCGTGCGAGCTGGCGCTGGCCAAGGGGAACGACGTGGACCAGCCGCGCAACCTCGCCAAGAGCGTCACCGTCGAGTAGCGCCGCGTCCGGTGCGGTACTGCCGCACCGGCCGCGCTCCATCCCGGTGCAGCGCACCGGCTCCTCCTCCGGGCCCCGGCGGCGCGCCGCCGGGGCCCGCGGCGTGCGGTCGCCGATCATGGTCGGCGACCGCACGCCGCTTTTCGCAAGGAGGACGCCGCCGATGCGCCGGATCCGCTCACGGGTGGCAGCGCCGCTGGCGCTGGCCCTCGCGTCGCCCCTCGCCCTGGCCGCCGGCTGGCCGGCGCAGCCGGCCGCCGCCGGCACTGCTCCCGGGGGCGCCGGCGACCCCTACTTCCCCGACTACGGCAATGCCGGCTACGACGTCGCGCACTACGACCTGGACCTCGACTTCGCTCCCGGCTCCGGGAAGCTCACCGGGACCGCCGAGATCAGCGCGACGGCAGAAGAGGACCTGCCGTCGTTCACGCTCGACTTCCTGCTGCAGGTGGACGCGGTGCGGGTGGACGGCGAGCCGGCCGGCTTCACCCTGCACCCCGACCGGCACAAGCTGGAGGTGGTGCCGCAGCAGGCCCCGGAGTCCGGCGACCGCGTCCGGATCGAGGTGGACTACGCCGACGTCCCGGCCGACGTGCAGTGGGGCGGACAGGACGCGGGTAGCGGCTGGTATGCGCGCCCCGGCGCCGCGCTGGCGCTCGGCCAGCCGGAGTCGGCGTGGTGGTGGTTCCCGAGCAACGACCACCCGTCCGACAAGGCCACCTACGACGTGCGCATCGCCGTCCCGGAAGGCACCGAGGCGATCGCCACCGGGGTCCGCACCAGCCGCACCGACCGGGGTGGGAAGACCGTCACCACCTGGCGCCAGGACCGTCCCGCGGCGACCTACCTGGCGACGTTCGTCGCCGGCGACTTCGCGGTGGAGACGGGGTCGGTACCGTCCGGCACGGCGGCGGGCCGGCCACTCCTCGACGCCTACGCGACCGACCTCGGCCCGATCGAGGCCGACGCCCGCGCCTCCATCGAGCGCAGCACGGAGGTGGTGGAGTTCCTGGAGCAGCGGTACGGCCCTTACCCGTTCAATGCGCTGGGCGGCGTGGTGGAGAGCCCGGAGACCGGGCTCGGCTTCGCACTGGAGACACAGTCCCGCCCGGTGTACAGCCCGGCGTTCTTCGACAAGGGCACGCCCAACCCCTACGTGGTGGTGCACGAACTGGCCCACCAGTGGTGGGGCGACTCGGTGTCGGTGGCGGGCTGGAACGACATCTGGCTCAACGAGGGCTTCGCGACCTACGCCGAATGGGAATGGTCGGAGCACACCGGCGAGGGCACCGCGCAGGAGATCGCGGAGCAGACCTACGCCGGCTATCCGGCCGACGACGCGTTCTGGACGGTGCCGCCCGGCGACCCGGGAGCCGAGGACGTCCTGCACACCGCGGTGTACAACCGCGGCGCGCTGGCGGTGCACGCGCTGCGCACCGAACTCGGCGACGCCGACTTCGACCGCCTGCGCCGCACCTGGCTGGCCGAGCGCGCCTACGGCAACGGGTCGGTGCAGGAGTTCCAGGACCTCGCAGAGCAGACGGCCGGCCGCGACCTGAGCGAGCTCTTCACCACCTGGCTGTACTCCCCCGAGCGCCCCGCGGCCGCGCCGGGCGCCCGGGAGCACACCTCGGCCGCCGCTCCGCCCGAGTCCTGGCCCCTCCTGGAGCACAACCGGGAGGTCCGCGCCGAGGACGGACACGGCGGCCGCCCCGGGCACTCCCACTGAACCGCTCCCGCCCCGGCCGAGCACAGCGGCGCCCCCGCACCCTGGGTGCGGGGGCGCCGTGCCGTCGGGGCGCCCGGGCCCGGGAGACGGCCGGCCCCTGCTTCCCGGCACGGCTCACCGCCGGGTACCCGGGAGCCCGCGCGGCTTCTGCGAGTGGCTCCGCCCGCTCAGCGCGGGCACGCCGGCCGCGGAGCAGCCAGGCGGTCCCGCGGCCGTACCCGGTGGTCTCCGTCTGCGCCGCAGACCGCGGGCGCTCCGCTGTTCCGCTGCGCACGGACCGGCGGCGCGGACACGGCCAGGCCGCCGCGGAGGCGGCTCCCCGGCCTGCCGGGAAACCGGCCGGCTCCGGGACGAGCCGCCGCCCGGAGTTCCGACCGCCAGTGCCGGCCCGCCCTGCGCGCTGCACGAGGCGCTGAGGCCCTGCGGGCGGCAGTGCGCGGCAGCTGACTTCGCCGGGCAGCAGGCCGCCCGTCACGGGTTCGCGGGGCAGAAACGCCCCGGACAGTGCTCGGGCGGGGTCCATCGGACGGCTCCGACGGCGCGGGCCAGGCTGTCCAGGCCCCGCAGGCGCCGCTCGCCCGGGACTGCAGCTGCCGGAGCAGGCGTCCCCCCACTTCAGCCGCCCCGGCCGGGGCGCGGCCCCTCAGCGGCGCCCGCCGTCGCGGCCGGCCCGCGTGGCACCGGGCCCTGCGGGCTGGTCACCGGCGTCGCCACCCGACCCCGGCACGGCCGGTCCGCCCCGCTCCTTCTTCCGGGAGCTGAGGCGGACCGGCGGGAACGCGCGAATCGGGCGCCATGGGCCCGGGGACCCGCGGGCGCTAGGACAGCTCGGCGCGGACGACCTCGGCGAGGCGGTCGGCGATGGCGCGGGCGCGCTCCTCTTCGGCGGCCTCGACCATGACGCGGACCATCGGCTCGGTGCCGCTGGGGCGGAGCAGGACACGGCCGGACTCGCCGAGCTCGGCCTCAGCCACCGCGACGGCGGCGGCGACGCGGGCGTCGCTGTCGGCGCGGGACTTGTCGACGCCGCGCACGTTCACCAGGACCTGCGGCAGCCGCGTCATCACCTTCGCCAGCTCGGAGAGTGCCAGTCCCCGGCGGGCGACGGCGGACATCAGCCGCAGCCCGGTCAGCAGCCCGTCGCCGGTGGTGGCGTGGTCGAGCAGCACGACGTGGCCGGACTGCTCGCCGCCGAGCGAGAAGCCGCCCTCGTGCATGGCCTCCAGCACGTAGCGGTCGCCGACCGGCGTCTCCACCACGCGGATGCCGGCGTCGGCCATGGCGAGCTTCAGGCCGAGGTTGCTCATCACGGTGACGACGAGCGTGCCGTCGGCGAGCCGGCCGGCCTCGTGCATCTCGGTCGCGAGCACCGCGAGGATCTGGTCGCCGTCGACGACCGAGCCGTCGGCGGCCACGGCGAGGCAGCGGTCGGCGTCGCCGTCGTGCGCGATGCCGGCGTCGGCGCCGTTCTTGACCACGGCCTCCTGGAGTGCCTCCAGATGGGTGGAGCCGCAGCCGTCGTTGATGTTGAGCCCGTCCGGCGCATCGCCGATCGTGATGACCTCGGCTCCGGCCCGGCGCAGCGCCTCCGGGGCGACTGCGCTCGCGGCACCGTGCGCGCAGTCGACGACGACGGTGAGTCCGTCGAGCCGGTGCGGCAGCGACGCCAGCACGTGGGCGACGTAGCGCTCAGCGCCGTCGGCGGCCTCGGTGACGCGGCCGACGTCGGCGCCGGCAGCACCCTCGGCCGGCTCGGACAGGGCCGCCTCGATCCGGTCCTCGACCTCGTCGGGCAGCTTGCGGCCGCCGCGGCCGAAGATCTTCACGCCGTTGTCCGGCGCCGGGTTGTGGCTGGCGGAGAGCATCACCCCGAAGTCGGCGTCCAGCTCGGCGGTGAGGTGCGCGACGGCGGGCGTGGGCAGTACGCCCAGCCGGACGACGTCGACACCGGCCGCGGCGAGCCCGGCCACCACGGCGGCCTCAAGGAACTCGCCGGAGGCGCGCGGGTCGCGGCCGACGACCGCCCGCGGCCGCGAACCGGCCGGGCCCAGTACCCGGGCGGCGGCGATGGACAGGTCCAGAGCGAGGCGGGCGGTGAGGTCGCGTCCGGCGACCCCCCGGACCCCGTCGGTACCGAACAACCGAGCCACGTGGCATTCGCCCCTTCGTTGGAAGCGGATCAGGGAGAGGTGGGCGGCGGAGCCGGCGCTCACCGGAGCGCGGCTGCCGGCTCCCGGCGCGCGGGGATGGTGCCGGAGGCACCTCGGCGCGGCACCGGGCCGCCGGCGGTACACGGAGCGGTGCCGCGGCGCCGGCCGGGAGCAGTCTCCCAGGCTCGGCACCCGCAGCGCGCCAGTGCGCGCAGACCCCGGATACAGCTGCGGCCCGCACGGACCCCGTGGAACGGGGCCGGCGGGCCGAAGCGTGCACCGAACGGGCCGGCGTCCGCCGAGCGCGTCAGCGCTTGGAGAACTGCGGGGCCTTGCGGGCCTTCTTGAGACCGGCCTTCTTCCGCTCGACCTCGCGGTCGTCGCGGGTGAGGAAGCCGGCCTTCTTCAGGGTCGGGCGGTTGTTCTCCGGGTCCAGCCCGGCGAGGGCGCGGGCGATGCCGTGCCGCAGCGCACCGGCCTGGCCGGAGGGGCCGCCGCCGTGCAGGCGGGCGAAGACGTCGTAGGCGTCCTCGAAGCCGAGGGCGACCAGCGGCTCCTTGATCTCCTGCTGGTGGACCTTGTCCGGGAAGTAGTCCGACAGCGGCTTGCCGTTGACCTTCCACTCACCGGCGCCGGGGGTGATCCGCACGCGGGCGACGGCCTTCTTGCGCCGGCCGGTGCCGGCGCCGGGGCCAGAGGCGGTGGGGACGTAGGCCGCACCGGCCTCCGCAGCGGACTCGGTGGTGTACTCCGCCGGGAACTCCTCGCTCCCGTCGAACTCCTGCACGTCTTCGATGCCGGTGGGCTCGACCACGGTTCTCCTCGTACTTCCTGTAGCTCTCGCGAACGCCTAGGCGGGCTGGTCGATCTTGGTGATTTCGAACGGCACCGGCTGCTGCGCCTGGTGCGGGTGCTCCGACCCGGCGTAGACCTTCAGCTTCTTGCCCATCTGGCGGCCGAGAGAGCCCTTGGGGAGCATGCCCTTGACGGCCTTCTCGATGGCGCGCTCGGGGTGCTTCTCCAGCAGCTCGCTGTAGGACACGGACCGGAGGCCGCCGGGGTAGCCGGAGTGCCGGTAGGCCCGCTTCTGCTCCCGCTTGCGACCGGTGAGCGCGACCTTCTCGGCGTTCACGATGATCACGAAGTCACCCGTGTCGATGTGCGGGGCGTAGTAGGTCTTGTGCTTGCCTCGGAGCAGCGTGGCGACGTGGCTGGCCAGCCGGCCGAGCACGACATCGCTGGCGTCGATGACGTGCCACTGACGCTGGACATCGCTGGGCTTGGGGCTGTATGTGCGCACGATCGTTAGCCTTCGTCTCAGTCGGCGTGGTCCACCCTCCGCTTCGGGAGGGGCAGAGGACTCGTATTCCTTGCCCGGGGCGGCCGCCTTGGCGGGTTCCCCGGTCTTGAGTGCGCCTGGGTGATGCGTGATCGGCGCCCACATATGAATGCAAGGGAGCCCACGGCAACTCAACGCACAACGACGGGGTAGCATATCGCCGCAGGACACCGCAGGTCAAAACGGCCCACCCCAGGTGAGCCCGCCCGGCGGAGCACGGCGATTCCTGTCTACTCCGTTCCCATTATGCCTTGTCCCGCGAGTGGTTCGGACCCGTTCCGCGGCGCTCGCGCCACCCGAGGGAGGGGCCGCACGGGCCGCTGGCAGGCCCGGCGGAGCGGCATGCTCCGGGAAGGCCCGTGCTGGCCGGGATACGGCGCTCCGCAATCCGATTCCGCGCAGGTCCGCAATCGGGATGTCAGGACCGGTGTCCGGAGAAGAGGGAGATGACCGTCATACCGTCTCCGCATCGCCGCGAATCGGACGCTAGAGTGCGTCGAGAGCATAGCGCGTCGTTCTCGCGCTCCGACGCACCGAGGCGCCCGCCGCGTCACCGCCCCCGGCGCCCGCACCCGTGCGCCCCCCGCGCCTCAGGACAGCCAACGGAGTAGTCCCATCACACCGCATCCGAACGATCCCAGTGCAGGGCGCCCCGAGGGCGCTCCGGGCCAGGACTCCGAGCCCGGCGACCTCCTCGGCCCGCCCCCGGCCTCCGACCCGCGGCCGCAGGGCCCCGCCCCCGCGCAGCCCGGTCCCGCACCGCAGGGCCCGCTCGGCGGTATCCCCACTGGCGGGGCTCCCCGGCCGGCGCTGCCGCCGCCCGGCGGCCAGGGCACCGGTCCGCGTCCTGCTCCCGGCCCCGGCCACCCGCCGGGCGGCCCGCAGGCCGGTCCGGGGGCTCCCGGCGGTGCACCGGCGCCGCCGCGCGGCCCGCAGC
>NZ_BAAGXT010000036.1:0-61984 GCF_054779695.1 Nocardiopsis coralliicola
CGGCCGCGGCCTCCGCGCCGGCGGCGCCGGCGCGCGGGGCGCTCGCCGCCCTCGGCGTCGTCCTCGTCGTCAGCGTCGCCGCTGTCCGCAGCGCTCTCAGCGCCGGCGCCGTCCTGCTCGGCGAGCTCGTCGGCCGGAACCTCGGCCGGCGGGCCGGCCGGGCGCTGGGCCGCCGCCGGCTGTGCCACCGGCGGCTGGAAGAGCACCATCGGGGCCTGGAAGGCACCGGTGCCGTTCGCCTCGGCTGCGGACTCCTCGTCGTCGGCGGGGGCCTCAGCAGAGCCGGCAGCCGGCTCCACCGGCTCTTCGGCGCGGGCCGCGGTGCGGCGCCGGGAGCGGCGCGGGCGCTCGGCCGGCGCCTCCTCGGCGGTTCCGCTGCCGGTGCTGCCGCCGCTCTCCGCGGCGGAACCGGCGCCGGCCGGCTCGTCGGCCGGGGCGGCCGCGCGCTTCGCCGCCGCCGAGCGGCGACTGCGCGTCTTGGGGGCGGCCTCCTCGCCGGCTGCAGCGGCGGGGGGCTCTGCGCCTCCCGCTGCCGCGGTGCTCGCTGCGGGTTCGGGCGGCGCGGCGGCGGCGCGGCGAGCACCCGCGCCTCTCCCGGACGGCTGGCTGACAGCCACCGAGACGGCCGCCTCCGGCTCCACCGAGCCGGCCGGAGCGGTCAGCGGGCGGGCGGGCGGCGCAGCCGGCTCGGGTTCGGGCGGTGGGCCCGCCGCACGCCGGGCGCCGGCGGAGCGGGTGGGCGCGCTGACCCGGATTTCCGGCTCTGGCGTGGGCGCAGCAGCGCCCGCAGTGGTTTCAGTTGTTCCCGCGGTGCCGTCGGCACCGCTGTTGGGCTCGTTCTCGAGCATCCGGGCGGTCTCCCGTCAGAGCCTTCGGGCGCGGCCGGGGCCGGTAGCCTCGGCCGCCGCTCGCGAAGGCTGTCGTCGCTGTAATCGGCGCCGGCGGCGCTCCCGCGCAGCCGGGCGAAGTCGTCATGGTTGGCCCGTGTCCCCCGACGGGAGCGGCGCACCGCGCGCCCCCTCCACAGGCCCGGACGGCCGCGGTCCCTGTGCCGCGCGCCCGGTCGGGTCCGCCGTGCTCTCCGCATGCAGCGGATCGGCGATCCCGTCGGACGTTCCGTCCAGCAGCCCCTGCGCCAGCCGCGTCATAATCGGTGATGACGGCGGCGCGAGGCCGGCTACTCGGCGGAGGCCGGTGACTACGTCGTCCGGTCGAACGGCCGGTGTGGTATGCCGAACGACCATCCGAAGTATGGCATATGTCGCGTTGTGTCCCCTTGTGCCGCGCGCCTCGGGCTCCAACCGGAGCACGGCCGCCCGCGCATCGAAACGGCGGCGGCCCTTCTTCGTGACGCGCTCAACCTCGACACCCTCGGCCGCGAGAAACGCGGCCGCGGCCTGCTCGGCGACGCCGGGGTCGACGCCGGGCAGCTCCACTCTCCACTCCGATGCCTCCAAGTGGTCCGCCAGACCGCCCGAACCCGCCTCCGCGACCTCGAGCACATCCAGCCCTGCTGGCAGGGCCGCATCGAGGCTGGCGCGCACCTCCGCCGCATCCGCCGGCTCCGCCACCGCCATCTCGAAGTACTCCGCCTCGCTGGCCACCCCGGTCGGAGCGGCTCCCGGATAGGAGATCTTCGGATGCGGCGTGAACCCGGCCGAATAGGCGACGGGCACCCGCGCCGCTCGCACAGCCCGCTCCAGCGCACGCGCGATATCGCGGTGGCTGGCGAAACGCATCCGCCCGCGCTTGGCGTAGCGGACCCGCAGCTTCGCTCCGAGCGGCTCAGGCGAGGGCGGTGCAGTGCCCTGGGGTACCGGGGGCAGTGGTGCTCCTTTCATGCTCAACTCCAGCGGCGGATCCGACATTCCCGTCAGACCGCGCGCGGAAGTCCACGTCCCGTTCAGCCTACGGCCCGCGCTAGGGGGCGCGCGCCACCGGACAGGCGGTGTCGACCGATCATCCGACGCGATGGGCGGCACCCTCCGCGAGTGGATCTTGTTCCACAGGTGCTCTTCCCCCGCCACCGCCCCCTTAAGCCACCGGGCGGCCCCCCGCCAGCAGGGTGGCCGGCCCCGACCGCGACCCCACGCACCCCAACCGCCCCCTCAGCACGGCCGCGACACCCGAGGCCCGCCCCAATCCGCCAAACCGCAACCCGGTGACCTGCTCCGATACAACAGCCCAATTTTTTTTCGAGTTTTTCGCTCCGCCTTGCCAACCATCCCCGCCCCCCGTCCGTCTTACTGCACGTATGGCCCGGCGCGAGCGGGGCGCCGGGCCATGCTTCCCCTCCCCTTGTCGCTGCGGGCAGCTCCCAGAGAGCCAATCCCCACCGGGGGGACACCCCCCGAACCCCCCACAGGCCCACGCCCACTCCAGCCGACGCCCATTCGGGGCCACCACACCACGGGGCCGAGGAACACCCCCCACCATCGCCACGGGTACTCCCCTTGTCGCTGCGGGCAGCTCCCAGAGAGCCAATCCCCACCGGGGGGACACCCCCCGAACCCCCCACAGGCCCACGCCCACTCCAGCCGACGCCCATTCGGGGCCACCACACCACGGGGCCGAGGAACACCCCTCCCCTCCTCTTGCCAGCCGTTGCCACGGCTTCCCAGAGGGCCGATCCCCACTACGGGCCCCCGAAGCCTCCAATAGGCCCACGCCCACTCCAGGCGACGCCCATTCGGGGCCACCACACCACGGGTGTGAGGATGGGCGCTCTCCGCCGGGCCGTCACCCCTCGGTGCAGGGGAGAGACCGGCGCTGCGCGCCGCAGGTGGCCGCGTCCTCTGCCGCTGCCTCCGCCCGGCGCCTCTGGGTCCGCACCGACCTCCGCGCGCCGCAGCCGGCGCCCTGTGCGGCTACAGGACGTGCAGGGGCAGGGATCGGGACGGATCGGCGGGGGCGGGGGCGAGCTGGATCTCGGTGCCCAGGGACGGGCAGACGCCGCAGTCGTAGCACGGGGTCCAGCGGCAGTCGTCGACTTCGACCGACTCCTCAGCGTGCTGGGCGTCGGACCAGTCCTGCCAGAGCCACTCCCGGTCGAGGCCGGCATCCAGGTGGTCCCACGGCAGGATCTCGGACTCCTCCCGCTCGCGCAGCGTGAACCACTCCAGGCCCACCGGGGAATCCGCGAACACCTCGGCGGCGCACCGCTCCCAGCGGGCGTAGTCGAAGCACTCGCTCCAGCCGTCGAACCGGCCGCCGTCGCGCCACACGCGCTCCACCACGGCACCCACCCGGCGGTCGCCGCGCGACAGCAGCCCCTCCACCACCGACGGCGCGCCGTCGTGGTAGCGCAGCCCGATCGACTTGCCGAACCGCCGGTCCGACCGGAGCGCGTCGCGCAGTTTCCGGAGCCGCGCGTCCACCGCCTCCGCCGGCGCCTGGCCCGCCCACTGGAACGGCGTATGCGGCTTCGGCACGAACCCGCCGATCGACACCGTGCACCGGATGTCGGTGCGGCCCGACACCTCTCGGCCCGTCCGCACGACCTCCTTGGCCAGGTCCGCGATCGCCAGGACGTCGGCGTCCTCCTCCGTCGGAAGGCCGCACATGAAGTACAGCTTCACCTGGCGCCAGCCGGCAGCGTAGGCCGCCGCGACCGTGCGGATCAGGTCCTGCTCGGAGACCATCTTGTTGATCACCCGGCGCATCCGCTCGCTGCCCCCCTCGGGGGCGAACGTCAGCCCCGACCGGCGGCCGTTCCGCGTCAGCTCGTTCGCCAGGTCGATGTTGAACGCGTCCACCCGCGTCGACGGCAGCGACAGCCCGGTGTGCGTGCCCTCATAGGTGTCTGCCAGGCCCTTGGCCATCGCGCCGATCTCGCTGTGGTCCGCGCTGGACAGCGAAAGCAGCCCCACTTCCTGGAACCCCGACGACGCCACACCGCGCTCCACCATCGACGCGACCGTCCGCGCACTGCGCTCCCGCACCGGCCGCGTGATCATCCCCGCCTGGCAGAACCGGCAGCCCCGCGTACATCCGCGGAAGATCTCCACGCTGTACCGCTCGTGCACCGACTCCGCCACCGGCACGATCGGGCTCTTCGGGTACGGCCACCGGTCCAGGTCCATCACCGTGTGCTTCTGCACCTGCCACGGCACGCCCGGCCGGTTCGGCCGGTAGCCGCCGATACGCCCGTCCTCGGCGTAGGAGACGTCATAGAATCGCGGCACATAGACGCCGCCGGACGCCGCCAGCCGGGCGAGCAGGCCGTCGCGGCCGCCCGGCCGGCCCTCCCGCTTCCACTCGCGGACCACCTCGGTGATCGCGAGCGCCACCTCTTCGCCGTCGCCCAGCACCGCCGCGTCCACGAAGTCCGCGATCGGCTCCGGGTTGAACGCCGCATGCCCGCCGGCCAGTACCAGCGGGTGCTCCTGCGACCGGTCCGCGGCGTGCAGCGGCATACCCGCCAGGTCCAGCGCCGTCAGCAGGTTGGTGTAGCCCATCTCGCTGGCGAAGCTCACGCCGAGCACGTCGAATCCGGCCACCGGGCGGTGCGCGTCCACCGTGAACTGCGGGATGCCGTGCTCCCGCATCAGCTCCTCCAGGTCGGTGCCGACCGCATAGGTCCGCTCCGCCAGTACGCCGGGGCGCTCATTGAGGATCTCGTACAGGATCTGCACGCCCTGGTTGGGCACGCCCACCTCGTAGGCGTCCGGGTACATCAGCGCCCACCGGACCTCGGCCGCGTCCCACTCCTGCACGACCGAGTTGAGTTCGCCCCCGACGTACTGGACCGGCTTGCGCACCCGCGGCAGCAGCCGCTCCAGCTCCGCCAGCACACTGTCACCCGCGTTGAACCGCATCCGACCCTCGCACCCGGTTGGCGTGTCGGCGGGCTCCGGAGCCGCGGGAGCGCTGCGCCCGCGTCCGCTGCCCGCCCCGTCCCTCGCGCACCACCCTAGACACTCGCCGCACCGGCGTGCGGCGCGTCACGCGAACTGGCGTTCGCGCGCCTTCACCCCGAGCACCAGGCCCACGCCCACGAGGTTGGCGATGGTGGCGGTACCGCCGTAGGAGACGAACGGCAGCGGGATGCCGGTGATCGGCGCGATGCCCAGCGTCATGCCGATGTTGATGAAGCTCTGGAAGCCGAACCAGCTCGCCACGCCCACGCAGAGCAGCCGGCCGTAGGGCTCCTTGCAGCGGGACGCGATCGCCAGGATCCGCCACAGGACCACGCCGAGCAGCGCGATGATGCAGAAGCTGCCCGCGAAACCCAGTTCCTCGCCGGCCACCGTGAAGATGAAGTCGGTGTGCTGCTCGGGGACGAAGCGGCCACTGGTCTGCTCCCCCTGGAACAGGCCGGTGCCGCCGGCGCCGCCCGAGCCGACCGCGATCATCGCCTGGTTGGCGTTGTAGCCGCGCCCCTGCGGGTCGGCGGCCGGGTCGACGAAGCTGGTGAGCCGGGCGAGCTGGTACGCCTTCAGCAGGCCGAACCACCAGACGGCGACGAGGCCGGCGACGGCGCACCCCACCAGGCCCACGATCCACTTCAGCGGCGCGCCGGACATCGCGAGCATGCCCAGGTAGGTGGCGCCGACGACCATCAGCGAGCCCAGTTCCGGCTGCCCCACCACGAGCAGCGCCGGCACGGCGAGCACCGCCAGGCTGAACAGGACGTCGCGCGCCGTGGGCTCCCGGTCGCCGTCCCGCGGCTCACCGAGGAGCATCGCCGCCATCAGGATGAGCCCGACCTTGGCGATCTCCACCGGCTGCAGCTGCAGGCCGCCGATGACGATCCAGGCCCGGGCGCCGTTGATCGTGGCGCCCAGGGGGGTGAACACCAGCACCAGCCCGACCAGCGACACCGCGTACACGATCGGCGCGTAGGCCTTCGGGGTCCGGTAGTCCACCGCGGCCACCACCGCAGCGACCGCGGTGCCCAGCGCGACGTAGAGCAGCTGGCGCTGGACGTAGTGCAGGGTCTCCTCGGGGTGGCCCGGGATGTAGGTCGCCGCGGCCAGCAGCAGCACGCCCACCGCCGACAGCGCGGCGACCGCCGCCACCAGGATCCAGTCGAGGCGGCGCGGCCGCGCGGCGGCGATGAGCCGGGCAGCGGTGCCGGCGGGCGGGGCCTGCGGCTGCGGTTCGGGGCCGGTGCGGATGGTCACCGGAATCTCCTCGTCGGTGGGCGGTCACGGCTTGGTGTCGTCCTCGGCGATCGAGCCGTCCGGGCGGACCTCGGGCAGCTCCTCGCGCGGTTCGCCGCCCGGCAGGACCGGGCCGCCGTCGCCCTCGTCCTTGTCGTCCTTGTCCTTGCCCTTGTCGTCGTCGCCCTTGCCGGAGAACCCGTAGATGCCCTCGTAGATCTCCTTGGCGACGGGGGCGGCCGTCTCGCCGCCGGTGCCGCCGTTGGGGATGAGCACGACGACGGCGATGTCGGGGTCGTCGGCCGGAGCGTAGGAGGCGAACCACGCGGAGGACTCCTGGCCCATGGCCGACGCCGAACCGGTCTTGCCGGCGATGGAGACCTGGTCCTGCGGGAAGTCGCCGAAGGCGCCCTTGGCGGTGCCCTGCTTCGGCACCTGGGCGAGCGCGGACTGCAGGTACTCGACGACCTCGTCGTCCACCGGCAGCTCGCCGGTCTTCTGCGGTTTGATCGGCTGCGTCTCCGAACCGTCCGCCGAGACCAGGGCCTTGCCGACGTGCGGCTCGTACAGCGTGCCGCCGTTCGCGATCGCCGCGTAGGCGCGGACCAGCTGGAGCGGGGTGACGAGCACGTCGCCCTGGCCGATGGAGAAGTTCACCGCGTCACCGGCGCGCCACCGGTAGCCATCGGTGCAGTTCTCCTTGGCGACCGACTGCAGGTAGGAGGCGCGCTGCGGGTCCTCCTTCTCGATGTCGGGGAAGCCCTCCTTGGCCTCCTTGCAGCTCTGGTCCTTGGTGGTGTCCCAGAGCTCCTTCTTCCATTCGCGGCCCGGGACGCGGCCCGCGCCCTCGTGCGGGAGGTCGATGCCGGTCGGCTGCCCGAAGCCGAACCCCTCCGCGGCCTCCTGGAACGCGTCGTCGGGGTTCTTCTTCGGGTCGGAGCCGCCCTCCTTCTTCCACTGGTCGTAGGCCAGCTGGTAGAAGACCGTGTTGCAGGAGACGACGATGGCGCGGTGCAGGCTGAGACTGCCGTGCGTGGTGCCCTCGTAGTTCTCGAAGGACCGGTTGCCGACCGTGATCGACGACGGGCAGCCGTAGGTGCCGTTCAGCGACGCGCCGCCGTTCACGCCCGCCGCCAGCGAGGCCACCTTGAAGGTGGACGCCGGCGGGTACTGGCCCTGCAGCGCGCGGGAGGTGAGCGGTTCGCCCGCCTCCTCGCTCAGCATCTCGTCGAACGTCTGCTGGTCGATGCCGCCGTCCCAGACCGTCGGGTCGTAGGTGGGCAGGCTGGCCATCGCGAGGATGCCGCCGGTGCGCACGTTCATCACCACGCCGGCGGCCGACTTCGCGGGCTTGCCGTCGCCGCGGGCCCGCTCGATGCCGTTCTGCAGCGCCTTCTCGGTGATCTTCTGGACGTCGGCGTCCAGCGTGGTCACCAGGTGCTTGCCCGGCTCCTGGGCCTGCTCGTGCACGGTGCCGGTGACGTCGCCGCGGTTGTTCACCGCGAGCGTGCGCACACCGGCGGTGCCGCGCAGCTCCTCGTCGTAGACGGCCTCCAGGCCGTCCCGGCCCACCTGGTCGACGCCGCTGAACTGGGCGCGCAGCTCCTCGCGGGCCTCCAGCTCCTCCTGGGAGACCGGCTGCAGGTAGCCGAGGACCTGGGACGCGCTCTCGCCGCGCGGGTACTCGCGGACCGCGAGCTGCTGGGCGGAGATACCCGGGAACTCCTCGCGCTGCTCCATGATCTGCAGCGCGGCCTTCGCGTCGACGCCTTCGGCGAGCGTGACGGGCTGGTACGGCGACCCGGGCCAGCAGGGGCGGCTCACCTCAGGGCCGCACAGCCGCAGCCGCTTGGCGATCTCGTCCGCCGGCTCGCCGACGGCGTCGGCAACCCGGGCGAGAACGGCCTTGCCGCCGTCCGGCTGCTCCTTGAGCTTGTGGTAGTCGGCCGAGACCACCAGCTCGGTGCGGTTGCGCACCAGCGACCGGCCGGCCGAGTCGACGATCTGCCCGCGGGTCGCGGGCACGATGAGCTCCTGGGTGCGGTTGGACGCGGCCAGCTCGGCGTAGTGGTCGCCCATCGGCACCTGCAGGTACCAGAGGCGGCCGGCGAGCACCGCGAACAGCACCAGTACCAGCACCTGGGCGACGGCCATCTTCAGGTGTCCGCCCACCACCGGCGGGGTGCGCTCGCCGGGCGGCGCCGGCGGGGTGTCGTCGGGGCGCTTCCTGCCGCTCCAGATGCGGCGCGGCCGGCTCATCGGATCCACCCCTCGGTGCGCAGCGGCGTCCCCAGTGCGGGGAATGCGGCGTAGCGGTCCGGGTCAGCGGTGCGCAGCAGCCGGTCGGCCGGCCACAGCACGAGCGGCGCCGCGACCGCCGTGGCCAGCGCCGTCGCCGGAACACCGAGCGCCGCGGCCACCAGTCCGACCCGCGGGTCGCCCAGGGCGGCGCCGAGCAGCGCGTAGCCGAGTGCGGTGCCGGCGGCGGCGGTGGCGGCGGCCGAGTAGCGGGCCCAGAACGAGTGGACGTCGCCGCGCGACCAGGCCGCCGCCAGATACCCGGCCAGGCAGTACAGCAGCGCGTAGCGGCCGACCTCGTGGTCGGCCGGCGGCAGCAGGTCAACGGCGAGCCCGGTCAGGAATCCGCCGATGGCGGCGGAGGTGCGGCCGCTGCGCAGCGCGACCGCGACGACCGCCACCACGGCGAGGTCCGGCGCGACCCCCCACGGCAGCGGGATGCGGTTGACGACGGCCGTCTGGACCAGCACCGCGGCCACCAGTACGGCAGCGCTCAGCAGCCCCTTCACCGCTCCTCCCCGGGCGTGCGCTCGGCGTCGGCCTCCGGCTTCGGCGGCAGCACGCCGTCCTTCGGGTCCTTCTCCGGTGCGGCGACCACGACCCCGACGATGTCGAGTGCCCCGAGGTCGGCCGCCGGCCGCACCTCGGCGGTGCGGCTCAGCGCCCCCGGCGTGTCGCGGACCTCGGTCACGGTGCCGACCGGCACCCCCGGAACGAACGGCGTGTCCGCGTGCGACCCCATGGTGACGATGCGATCCCCCTCTTCGATGCGCGCGTCGGACTGCATGAGCTCCAGGACCGCGGGCGCGTCGGCCTTGAGCGGGCGCGCGTTGCCGTGCACGGCACCGATCTGGCGCGACCCCTCCATACGCGCGCCGACCGAGGAGGCCCCGTCGGTGAAGAGCAGCACGGTGGCCGTGGCGTGTGAGGTGCGGACGACCCGGCCGACCAGGCCGTCGCCGTTGAGCACCGTCATGTCGGCCTGTACGCCGTCCCGCTCGCCGACGTCCAGGGTCACCGTGTCGGCGTAGCCGCCGGAGCCCAGGCGGGTGACCGACTGGGCCGGCACCACGGTGTAGCCGCCCAGCCCGGACAGGCCGAGCAGGTCCTCCAGCTCGGTGGAGCGCTTCTCGTCGGCGGCGCTCGCGTCCAGCTCGGCGGTGAGCTCCCGGTTGCGCTCCTCCAGTTCGCTGATGCGCTGCTGCGCCCCGGGGGCGGCCCGCACCGCCGACAGCGACGACGCCAGCGGCCGGGAGACCGTGGACACCGCGGCGGCCACCGGGCCGAACGCGGTGCCCGCGGCGGACCGGGCCCCGGCCACCGCGGGCTGCGGCTCCTCGCCCGCGTCGAGCGCGATGAGCCCGAGCGACGCGGCGATCAGCAGGGCCAGGACCAGGCGCGGGCGCGTGCTGTCGCGCCGCATCTCAGCGCCGCCGTTCCGGGACGAGGACCTGGTTCAGGCGCTCGATGTTCTCCACGCAGGTGCCCGAGCCGATCGCCACCGAGTCCAGGGCGTTCTCAGCGAGGTGGATCGGCATGCCGGTCTCGTGCCGGAGCCGGTCGCCGAGGCCGCGCAGCAGTGCGCCGCCGCCGGTGACCGCGATGCCGCGGTCCATCACGTCGCCGGACAGCTCCGGCGGGCACTTGTCCAGGGTGGTGCGCACCGCGTCCACGATGGCGGTGACCGGCTCCTCGATGGCCTGGCGGACGTCGGCGGCCGAAAGCACCACCGTCTTCGGCAGCCCGGAGATGAGGTCCCGGCCGCGCACCTCGGCGTGCATCTCTTCGGAGCCGGTCGGATAGGCGGAGCCGATGGCCACCTTGAGCTCTTCGGCGGTCCGCTCCCCGATCATCAGCGAGAACTCCTTCTTCACGTAGGTGGAGATGGAGTGGTCGAGCTCGTCGCCGCCGACCCGGATCGACTGGGAGGTCACGATGCCGCCCATGGAGATGACGGCGACCTCGGTGGTGCCGCCGCCGATGTCGACGACCATGTTGCCGGTCGGTTCGTGCACCGGCAGGCCGGCTCCGATCGCGGCGGCCATCGGCTCCTCGACGATGTGCACCCGGCGCGCGCCCGCCTGGTAGCCGGCCTCCTTGACCGCGCGGTGCTCGACCGAGGTGATGCCGCTGGGCACGGCGACCACGACGCGCGGTTTGGCGAAGTGGCGGCGGCGGTGGATCTTCTGGATGAAGTAGCGGAGCATGCGCTCGGTGATCTCGAAGTCGGCGATGACGCCGTCCTTGAGCGGGCGCACGGCGGTGATGTTGCTCGGGGTGCGGCCGATCATCTGCTTGGCGTCGATGCCGACCGCGACAATCTTGCCGTTGGCGGTGTTGAGCGCCACAACCGACGGCTCGTTCAGCACGATCCCCCGGCCCCGCACGTACACCAGCGTGTTCGCGGTACCGAGATCGACCGCCATGTCGCGGCCGAGAAAGGCGAGATTGTTGGGCATTTTTCGTCCTCAGCGGCACCAAAGCGGCGCGTCGCGCGCGGGGCGGGCAATACGGTCTCGTTCGTGAACGGATGTGTATCCAGCACCCGTATCGTAACGCTGAGCATCTGTCCCGTTACGCAAACACACCGAATCGTTGCGCCATCCGGCGCGGAGCCTCCGGATTGGCAGCGGGCAGCACCGCCGAAGCCCTGCCGGAGCAGCAGAACGGGCGCCGGGCGGTCGCTACCGCCCGGCGCCCGCGGACGCCGCCGCCCCTGCGGGGCGGAGCTGTGCTGAGGAGCCTGCCTCAGCGCCTCCTCAGTGCTGGAGGTCGGGGAAGAAGAGCTTGATCTCCCGCTCGGCCGAGTAGGTCGAGTCCGAGCCGTGCACGATGTTGGCCTGGACCTCCAGGGCGAAGTCGCCGCGGATCGTGCCGGGCCCGGCCGAGACGGGGTCGGTGGCGCCGGCCAGGGCGCGGAACGCCTCCACCGAGCGCTCGCCCTCGACGACCATCGCGACCAGCGGTCCGCCGGTGATGAACTCGACGAGCGACGGGAAGAACGGCCGCTCGGCGTGCTCCTCGTAGTGCGTCTTCGCGGTCTCCTCGTCGAGGGTGCGCAGGTCGAGCGCGACGATCTTCAGGCCGCGGCGCTCGATGCGGGAGATCACCTCGCCGATGATGTTCCGCCGCACGCCGTCGGGCTTGATCAGGACAAGGGTGCGCTCCACGGTGACTTCTCTCCTCGCAACAGGGGTGTGCAACGTATCGGCTCGCTCCGCTGGCATGCGGCCGTCGGCCCCGGGGGCCGGACGGCGGCGGGCGGAGGGACCGCGCGCGGCAGGGGGTGCGGCGGGCGCGGATGGTCCCGAGCGTGATGGCACCCTACCGCGCACCCCGCCCTCGCCGCGCCCGCAGCGGAGCGGCCGCGCCGACCGGACCGCGGCGCCGCCCTCGCCCGGTGCTCAGGCGGTGGCGGTCGGCCGCGGCGGCTCGGCGCCGGACTCCTCCGCCTCGGCCCGCTGGGCGGCGAGGCGCTCCCGGTGCTCGTGCGCGGCCTTGGCCGCGTCGGTCTTGCGGCCCAGCCACACGCCGGCGATCCACAGTCCGGCGAACACCACGCCGAGGAACGCCAGGCCGGGCACCATGAAACCGGTGATCAGGAACGCGCCCTGCAGCACCCACCCCGCGTAGTGCGCCCACGTGTAGCGCTGCAGGGCGGCGAGCACGAGCGCGGCCAGCGCCAGCCCGCCGTAGAGCGCGCCGGCGGTGGCCAGCGAGAATCCGGCGAGCTGCACCGCCACCGGAACGGCGAGGGCGATCACCACGACCTCGAACGCGAGCACGACCGTGCAGATGGTCCGCACCGTCACTCCCCCTTGAGCAGCAGGCCGGCGTCGCCGGCGGTCACGACGGAACCGGTGATCAGGACACCGGTCCCGGAGGTCTCTCCGGTCTCCTCGGCGAGGTTGACCGCGGCGGCGATGGCGTCGTCCATCCGGTCCACCGTGTGCACGCGCTCGTGGCCGAAGATCTGCTCGGCGATGCCGGCGAGCTCGGCGGCGGGCAGCGCGCGGGGCGAGGAGTTCCTGGTCACGACGATCTCGGTCACCAGCGGCTCCAGCGGTTCCAGGATGCCCTCGACATCCTTGTCCGCCAGGATCGAGACCAGCCCGACCAGCCGGGTGAAGCCGAAGGACTCCTCCACCGCTGCGGCGGTGGCCGCCATGCCGGCCGGGTTGTGCGCGGCGTCGACCATCACGGTCGGCCCGCGGCGCACCACTTCCAGCCGGCCGGGCGCCTCGGCGCCGGCCAGCGCGGTGGCGACCAGCTCGGGGTCGAGGGCGTCGTCGCCCTCGCCCGGAGCGGCGAACGCCTCCGCTGCGGCGATGGCCACCGCGGCGTTGCCGGCCTGGTGGGCGCCGTAGAGCGGCAGGAACAGGCCCTCGTAGGTGCCGCGCAGGCCCTGCACGGTGACGAGCTGCCCGCCGACGGCGACCTCGCGGTGCCGGACGCCGAACTCGATGCCTTCGCGGGCGACCACGGCGTCGGCCTCCGAGGCGCGGCGGACGAGCACTTCGGCCGCTTCGAGCGGCTGCTGGGCGAGGACGGCGATCGCACCGGGCTTGATGATGCCGGCCTTCTCCTCGGCGATGCCGTCGACGGTGTCCGGCAGGAACTCGGTGTGGTCGATGCCGATCGGGGTGACCACGGCGACGTCGCCGTCGGCGGTGTTGGTCGCATCCCAGGTTCCGCCCATGCCGACTTCGACGACGGCCACGTCGACCGGAGCGTCGGCGAACAGGGCGTAGGACATCACGGTGAGGACTTCGAAGAAGGACAGCGGGGTGCCGGTGGAGTCGTCCACCATCCGCACGTAGGGCACTACGTCGTCGTAGGCGGCGACGAACTCCTCCTCCGTCACCGCCTCTCCGTCGACGACGATGCGCTCGCGCATCGTGCGCAGGTGCGGGCTGGTGTAGCGGCCGACGCGCAGCCGGCGCTCGCGCAGCAGCGCGTCGATCATCCGCGCGGTCGAGGTCTTGCCGTTGGTGCCGGTCACGTGCACGACGCGGAAGTTGCGCTGGGGGTCGCCCAGGAGGTCGAGGACCTCGGCGACCCGCTCCAGCGTGGGGTCGATATCGCTCTCCACCCGGCGGGCGGTGATCGCGGCCGCGACCTCCCGGTAGCGCGGATGCACGCCGTCCTTGCTCACCGCTGGGCCCCCGTCTCCGTCTGCGCCGCGGCCCTGCCGGCCGGCGCCTCCCCCGTCACGCATCGCACGCCTCCACACTACTGACGGACGGCCGCCGCGGCGCCCGGCCCCGCCCCGAGCCGCCGTGAGGAGTCCCTCTCCCCCGGGGCGGCGGCGGCCCCGAGGGCCCGCAGCGGGGACGCGGCGCCAAGGCCGCCGGCAGCGGTGCGGTAGGAAGGGGCCATGCCGATGAGCTCCGTCTTCACCCGCGAATGGGAGCGGCGCGCGCCCGGACAGCGGCGCAGTCTGCCGCGGATGGCAGCGCTGCTGCGCGCCCTGGGCGACCCGCAGGACCGGGTGCCGGTGCTCGGCGTGGTCGGATCCAAGGGCAAGGGCACCGCGGCCACCGTCGCTTCGGCGCGGCTTGCCGCCGCGGGCCTGCGGGTGGTGACGGTGACCGGGCCGAGCTACCGGTCGCACCGGGAGCGGGTCCGCGTCTCCGGGTGCTCGGCCACCGCCGAGCGGATGGCGGAGCTGGGGGCCGCCGTCGGCGCCGCCGCGGAGGGGCTGCCGCCGGTCGACCCGGGGTCGGCCGACCCGGTGGCCGCCGGCCACCTCGCGCCGAGCGGCCTGTTCCTGGCCGCGGGGCTGCTGGAGGCCGAGCGGATCGGCGCCGACGTGGCCGTCCTGGAGGCCGGCCAGGGCGGGCGCCGCGACGATCTGGCGCTCACCCGGCCGCGGGTGGTCTCGATGGGTGCCGTCTTCGGCGAGCACCTCGGCGTGCTCGGCGATTCCCCGGCCGAGATCGCCGATGAGAAGGCGGGTGTGTCCGGCCCGGACACGCGTGCGCTCGTGCACCTGCCGCAGCAGCCGGACGTGGCGGCCGCACTGCGCCGCGCCGCCGGTGCCGCGACCGGCGGCCGGGTGGTGGCCGAGGAGGTCGACCCGGCCGCGCCCGGGGTGCAGCCCGCGCCGGAGCTGCGCCCGCCGGGGCTGTCGGCGCATTCGGCGGTGGTCGGATACGCCGCGGCCGAGCGGATGCTGACCGTCCTGGGCCGCGACCCCGCCGCCGACGATCCCGCGCGGATCGCAGCGGTGCTGGGCTCGGTGCGGCTGCCGGGCCGGCTCTCCCGGCACCGGGTGGGCGGGGCCGAGCTCCTGGTGGACTGCGCGATCGACCGGACCGGCATGCAGGCGGCGCTGGCGTATGCGCGGTCGGTGTGGCCGCGGATCGACCGGGTCCTGGTCGGGCTTCCGGACCACAAGGACGTCGGCGGAGCCATCGCGGAGCTGGCCGGGCTGCCGGTCACCGCCTCTGACCTTCCGCTGGCGCATCTGCGCTTCGAGCACCCGCTGCCGCCGTCCTGGGAGCGGATCGGGCACGCCGGCCTCACCGCGGCCGCCATCGAGGCGCGCGGGCCGCGCGTGCTCGCGTTCGGCACCGTCTACTTCGCCGCGCACCTGCTGGAGGCCGTCGGCGCCGACACCGACGCGCTGTTCCGCGTGCCGGACCGCGCCCCGGGCGGCTGACCCCGCGCAGCGGCGCCCCCGCACCGCCGAGCGGTGCGGGGGCGCCGGGACCCGGTCAGACCCGGTGCACGCCGGCGGGCCGGCGGCTCCGGATCAGAACCTCGGCTGGTTCTGCGGGTTGAACTCCTCGTAGGTGTTCTTCTCGGCACCGTTGAGGCGCTCGTCGTCGATCTTCAGGACGTCGAGGCCGCGCTCGATGTCGTTGGAGTAGACGTAGCCGTTGTAGTAGTAGGTCGACCAGGTGTCGCTGTCGGTCTCGATCGACGGGTCGACCCGCGAGTCGGCGTCGAAGAAGCCGATCTCCTCGGGGTTCTTCGGGTCGTTGAAGTCGATGATCGAGACGCCGCCCTGGTACCAGGACTGGACGAAGTAGTCCTTGCCGTTGACCGGGATGAGCGATCCGTTGTGCGCGACGCAGGTCTGGTCGCCCTGGTGGCGGTCGATCTTGTAGTAGCTCTGGAACTCCAGGCTCGGGTCGCCCTTGCCGCCCTTGAGCGAGTAGATGGCGTTGGCCCCGCGCTCCGGACCGATCTCCTCGGTGCACGTCGGGGCTCCGCCGCCGCCGAGCTCGTCGGTGAACAGCACGTTCTTGCCGTTGTTGGTGAACGTCGCCGAGTGCCAGAACGCGAAGTTGTCGTCCCGGACGGTCTCCACGACCTCGGGGGCGACCGGGTCGCTGATGTCCATGATGATGCCGTCGCCCATGCAGGCGCCAGCGGCGATGTCCTGCTCCGCGAACATGGTGATGTCGTGGCAGCCCTCGGTCGGCCGGAGCAGGCCGTCCTGGTCTTCATTGCCGCCGTCCGGGAAGAGCACCGGCTCCGCGGCGATCTCCGCCGAGGCCGGGTCGTCCAGCGGGACCTCGATGATGGAGATCTTGTCGTGCGGCGGCTGGCAGTTCGGGAACTCCTCCGACGGCGCATACGACGACACGTAGATGTAGTCGGTGCCGTCGCCCTGCAGCAGGCTGTTGGTGTGCGACCCGCAGTCGGTGTCAACGGCCGCGACATACTCCGGCTGGGACTTGTCGGAGATGTCGAAGATGCGCATGCCCTCGAAGGCGTCCGCGTCGGAGGCGTCCGACTCCGCAGCGCCGCACTCGTCGCTCTCCCGCGGATAGTCCACCGAGTAGTAGAGCAGGTCGCCGGAGACCGAGACGTCGCCCTGCCCGCCGGGGCAGAGCACGGTGCTCTCCACCGTCGGGTTCTCCGGGTCGGAGATGTCGTAGATCGCGAAGCCGTTGTAGTTGCCGCCGATGGCGTAGTCGCCGGTGAAGGCCAGGTCGCTGTTGGTCTCGCCGAGGCCCTCGGGCTTGGGCACGTTCGCGACGTGCTCCAGGTTGTCGCTGATGATCGCGTCGGAGGGCGGCTCCGCGGCGTCGGCCGCTGCCGGTGCTGCGCCGAGCAGGCTCAGTGCGAGGCCCGCGGCTCCGGCGAGGGCGGCGGCTGCACGCCACCGGCCGCGCCGGCGTGTGGGGGGTCGCGACATGCGTTCTCCTTGTGAGCGGGGTGGGGGTGTGCGGTACGGCGCGCGGAGCGGCGTACCGCCGAGCCGCCCGCCCCCGGGGAGCCCGGGGGCGGGCGGACAGCTGGGAACGGCGGTCGGGAGCGGCGCAGCCGGCCGGGGCGGTCAGTACCGCGGCTGGTTCTGCGGGTTGAACTCCTCGTAGGTGTGCTTCTCGGCCTTCCGGACCCGGTCGTCGTCCAGATAGAGGACGTCGAAGCCCTGCTGGATCTCCGAGGAGTACACGTGGCCGTTGTAGTAGTAGGCCGACCAGGAGCCGCTGAGGTCGTCGCCGCCGAACGGGCCGCGGTCGAAGTAGGCGATCTCCTCGGGGTTCTCCGGATCGTTGAAGTCGATCACCGAGACACCGCCCTGGTACCAGGCCTGGACGAAGTAGTCCTTGCCCTTGACCGGGATGAGCGAGCCGTTGTGCGCGACGCAGTTCTCCGTATCGGTCTGGTGCCGGTCGATCTTGAAGTAGCTCTGGAACTCCAGGCTCGGGTCGCCCTTGCCGCCCTTGAGCGAGTAGATGGCGTTGGCACCGCGCTCCGGACCGACCTCCTCGTTGCAGGTGGCGCCGGCCCCGCCGCCGAGCTCGTCGGTGAACAGCACGGTCTTGCCGTTGTTGGTGAACGTCGCCGAGTGCCAGAACGCGAAGTTGTCGTCGCGCACCGTCTCCACGACCTCGGGCGCCACCGGGTCGCTGATGTCCATGATCACGCCGTCGCCCATGCAGGCGCCCGCCGCGATGTCGCGCTCGGGGAACATGGTGATGTCGTGGCAGCCGGTGGTCTCGCGGCTGGGGCCGGAGCCGTCGTTGCCGCCGTCCGGGAAGAGCACCGGCTCGGACGCGATCGCCGCGGAGGCCGGATCATCGTGCGGGACCTCGATGATGGAGATCTTGTCGTGCGGCGGCTGGCAGTTCGGGAACTCCTCCGACGGCGCATACGACGACACGTAGATGTAGTCGGCGTCCTCGCCCTGCAGCAGGCTGTTGGTGTGCGACCCGCAGTCGGTGTCGACCGAGGCGATGTACTCCGGCTGGGACTTGTCGGAGATGTCGAAGACCCGCATCCCCTCGAACGCGTCCGCGTCGGAGGCATCCGACTCCGCAGCGCCGCACTCGTCGCTCTCCCGCGGATAGTCCACCGAGAAGTAGAGCAGGTCGCCGGAGACCGAGACGTCGCCCTGCCCTCCCGGGCAGAGCACGGTGCTGACGATCTCCGGCTCGGACGGCTCTTCGATGTCGTAGATGACGAAGCCGTCGTAGTTGCCGCCGATGGCGTAGTCGCCGGTGAACGCGAGGTCGCTGTTGTAGGACGCGGTCGAGTCCAGGCCGGCCGGCTTCGGCAGGTTCGCCAGGTGCTCGACGTTGTCGCTCTTGTCGACGCTGTCGTCAGGCGGCACGTCGGCGGCCGCGGGTGCCGCGGCCAGGCCCAGTGCGACGACGGTTGCGGCGGCGAACGCGGCGAAGCGGGCCAAAGGCCCGCGGGAGCGCCGCCCGGGGGATGTGGGCATCCGGACTCCTGTCGTCCGTGGAGCATCCGCGGTGCGGATCCGTCCGTGGATACAAAAACCAGCAGAAAACTACCGACAAGCGACAAGCACTGCCTAGGGGCGTAACCCGAGCGACACACCCGGAACCCCTTCCGGCCGGGGCGGCGCAGCACATCTCCGGCGTCGCCCTCCGCCCCTCTGCACCCTCCGATCCCCTGTTTCCGCATTTGGCGGCGCCCGTCCGGGGATTCGAGGAGTACCGCACCCCGACCCGTTCCGGCCGAGCCGATCCACCCATTTTCGGAAGACCATTGACAAAATTAACCGGGAGCCGAAATACGGAGCGCATCGGATACGCCCGGTTACACGGGGTTCACGCTGGACAAAACGCCCCACACGGAAGTAGAAACCCCCTACCCGCTGCTCCATTGGAAGGAGGCCCCGTGCTCCGCAGGGCCTTTCCGGTCACCGCCGCCCTCGCCCTAGCGCTGTCCGCCGGATGCTCCGGTGGCGACGGCGGCAGCGCCGATCCGCCGGTCCTTCAACCGGGCGGCCCCGGGGACGAGGCGACCCCGGCCTCCGAGGAGGACATCGACGCGGCGAACCAGGAGATCACGCACAACGAGGCCGACGTCCGCTACGTCGTGATGATGATCGAGCACCACCGGCAGGCGCTGGTGATGACCGAGGCCGTCGACGGCGACCTGGAGAACGGCGGACTCACCAAGATCGCCGAGCGCATCGAAGCGGCGCAGGATCCCGAGATCGATGCCATGGAGAAGTGGCTCGAGGACAACGTCTACGGCCCGGCGGAAGGCAACCCCAACTATGCCGACCAGTGCGGCCTCACCGAGTGGCGGGACGGCGCGGACGGCGGCGGGGGCGGCCACCACGGCGGCGGCGACTGCCCGATCGGCGTCAGCCACGAGGACATGCCGGGCATGGCCTCCCCGGAGCAGCTGGACGAACTGGAGGACGCCGCCGGCGCCGACGCCGACGAGCTCTTCGTCGAGCTGATGACGGCCCACCACGAGGGCGCCATCGAGATGGCCGAGACCGCCAGCACCGACGGCAAGCACACCGAGGTGCTCCGGATGGCCTCCGACGTGATGGCCGAGCAGCGCGCAGACATCAACCGCATGGAGGAGCAGCTGGAGGACTGACCAGCGGCGGGCCGGCGGATCAGCGGGCGCGCGGCCGGAGGGAGAACCCGGGTGCAGGCGCCGCGGATCGCTCCCGGCATGCCGGGCCGGCGCCAGCGGTGCCGCGCGTCCCGGAACCCGGCCCCGCCGCACCGCGGATACCCGGGCGAACAGGGCGGGGGCAGCGGGGCGCAGCAGAAGGGCCCTGCACCGCCTCGGAAGGCGCTGCAGGGCCCGCCGGCAGTCTCCGGGGCCCGCGGGGCGGGCCCGTGCCCGGTCAGGCCGACTTCTCCTCGGGCTCCTCGTCGTCGGCGCGGGAGCGGCCCACGATCGTCGGGTTGACGTGCTCGAGCACGGCCTCCCGGGTGATGATGACCCGGCCGACGTCGCCGCGGGACGGCACCTCGTACATCACCGACAGGAGCACTTCCTCGATGATGGCGCGCAGGCCGCGCGCCCCAGTGCCGCGCAGGATCGCCTGGTCGGCGATCGCGGCGAGCGCCTCGTCGGAGAACTCCAGGTCAACGCCGTCCAGCTCGAACAGGCGGCGGTACTGCTTCACCAGCGCGTTGCGCGGCTCGGTGAGGATCTGGACCAGGGCGTCCCGGTCGAGGTCGTGCACGCTGGTGATGACCGGCAGGCGCCCGACGAACTCCGGGATCATCCCGAACTTCAGCAGGTCCTCCGGCATGACCGCGGAGAACGGGTCCTCGCCGGCGCCGGGGCCGGACGCCCGCAGCACCGCGTTGAAGCCCATCGCCTGCTTGCCGACGCGGGAGTCGATCAGCGAGTCGAGCCCGGCGAAGGCGCCGCCGCAGATGAACAGCACGTTGGTCGTGTCGATCTGGATGAACTCCTGGTGCGGGTGCTTGCGCCCGCCCTGCGGCGGAACGCTCGCGGTGGTGCCCTCCAGGATCTTCAGCAGCGCCTGCTGGACGCCCTCACCGGAGACGTCGCGGGTGATCGACGGGTTCTCGCTCTTGCGGGCGACCTTGTCGACCTCGTCGATGTAGATGATGCCGGTCTCGGCCTTCTTGACGTCGTAGTCCGCGGCTTGGATCAGCTTCAGCAGGATGTTCTCGACGTCCTCGCCGACGTAGCCGGCCTCGGTGAGCGCGGTGGCGTCGGCGATGGCGAACGGCACGTTGAGGATCTTGGCGAGGGTCTGCGCAAGGAGTGTCTTGCCCGAACCGGTGGGGCCGAGCAGGAGGATGTTGGACTTGGCGATCTCCACGTCCTCGTCGCGCCCGCGCTCCGGCTCCGAGCGGACCCTCTTGTAGTGGTTGTAGACCGCGACCGACAGGGCCTTCTTCGCCTGCTCCTGGCCGATCACATAGGAGTCGAGGAACTCGAACAGCTCACGCGGCTTGGGCAGGCTGTCCCATTTGGGCTCGGCGGTCTCGGCGAGTTCCTCTTCGATGATCTCGTTGCACAGGTCGATGCACTCATCGCAGATATAGACCCCGGGGCCGGCGATGAGCTTTTTCACCTGCTTCTGGCTCTTGCCGCAGAACGAGCACTTCAGCAGGTCTCCACCGTCGCCGATGCGTGCCACCCAGCCACTCCTTATAACGTCGGCCGCCCCGTCACAGCGCCCGTACCCGCCTGGACGGTCTGGGACCGCCGTCCAGCGGACTCCCGCTCCTGCAGGATATGCCCTTCGGCGCCGCACCCGTACGGGGTGATCTGTGCGTCGTTCATTCGAGCGTAAGCGAAGAAGGGGACCGGCTTCACCACCCGGCGGTCCCCGGCGTGTGCTGATTCCGGTCCCCTCAGGGGCGCCTGAAGGGCGTGTTTGGTGGGCAACCGCCCTGCTGCGCGTCGCCCACCAAAAACACCCTAGGGCCGTCCCGGCTGGTGGCCCCCTCGGTGCGCACTACTTCATCGAGGTCTTGCGGTAGGGCAGGACGAAGTCGACGATCCCGTAGTCCTTCGCCTCATCGGCGGTGAGGATCTTGTCGCGCTCGATGTCGGTGGAGATCTGCTCCTCGGAGCGGTCGGTGTGCCGCGCCAGGGTCGTCTCGAGCTGCTTGCGGATCCGCATGATCTCGTTGGCCTGGATCTCGATGTCGCTCGCCTGCCCGCGAGTCACGTCGGTGGCGGGCTGGTGGATCAGGATCCGGGCGTTGGGCAGGCAGCCGCGCTTGCCCTTGGTGCCGCCGGCGAGCAGCACGGCGGCCGCGGATGCGGCCTGGCCGATGCAGACCGTCTGGATGTCCGGGCGGACGAACTGCATGGTGTCGTAGATCGCCATCAGCGACGTGAACGACCCGCCCGGGCTGTTGATGTACATCTGGATGTCGCGGTCGGCGTCGATCTGCTCCAGGGTGAGCAGCTGCGCCATGATGTCGTTGGCCGACGTGTCGTCGATCTGGACGCCGACGAAGATGATCCGCTCCTCGAAGAGCTTGTTGTACGGATTCATCTCCTTGACGCCGTACGACGTGCGCTCGACGAAGGACGGAAGGATGTAGCGGCTCTGCGGGCCGGCCGGGGCGGTGCCGCCGGCGCCGTACGCCTGGATGTCGTAGTGGTTCATGGTCTGTGGCCCTCCACGGTGCACCGAGCGGATCGGGAAACGGGTCGCCGGAACGTCACGAGTTGCCGGAGACGTCCAGCGTCCCCTGCAGGACCTCGTCGATGAAGCCGTACTCGCGGGCCTCCTCGGCGGTGAACCAGCGGTCGCGGTCGGAGTCCTTCTCGACCTGCTCCACGGTCTGGCCGGTGTGGAAGGCGATCCGCTCCTGGAACATCTTCTTCACGTAGAGCAGGTCGTCGGCGAGGATCCGGATGTCCGACGCGGTCCCCCCGATGCCGCCGCTCGGCTGGTGCATCATGACGCGGGCGTGCGGCAGCGCGAAGCGCTTGCCCGGCGCGCCGGCGCAGAGCAGGAACTGCCCCATCGAGGCGGCCATCCCCATGCCCACCGTGCGGACATCGTTGGGGATGTACTGCATGACGTCGTAGATCGCCATGCCGGCGGTCACGGAGCCGCCGGGGGAGTTGATGTAGAGGGTGATGTCGCGGTTGCGGTCCTCGGCGGACAGCAGCAGCAGCTCACCCACAATGCGGTTGGCGATCTCGTCATCGACCTGCTGGCCGAGGAACACGATGCGCTGGCGGAGCAGGCGCTGGGACGTCTGCTCGAACATGGGGGGGATCGGCGACTCGGCCGTACGGGCATCGACTCGCGTGGACTCAGTACTGGTCGGCGGCACTCTCGTCACCTGCTCCGAATTCGAAACTGTTGCGACGCTTGCGACACTAACGGTCGCGGCCGCCCTGCTCGGACCGATCAGCGGCCTGTTCGCTTTGAGCGCAGGTTCCCGGCGCGTGTTCCCTAGCGCCGAAACCCCCTGCTGACCGGGTGCGCACGCACGCGGCCCCCGGCCGCGCGGTGCGCGGCCGGGGGCCGGTGCTGCCGGGCGGCCGCAGCCGTCCCGGACGGGAGTGCTACTTCTCGGCGGCGGCGTCCTGCGCCTCGTCCGACTGCTCCTCGGCACCGTCCTCGGCGTCGGCCTTCTTGGCCTTCGGCTTCTTGGCCGCCTTCGCCTTGGGCTCCTCCTCGGCCTCGGCCGGGGCGGCCTCCTCCGCGGCGGGGGCCTCGTCGGCCTCCTCTGCGGCGGCTTCCTCTGCGGCGGGGGCCTCGGCGTCAGCCTCAGCCGGAGCCTCCGGAGCGGCGTCGGCGGTGGCGACCGGGTTGCCGGACTCGTCGGTGACCGCGGCCTTGGAGACCACGAGGTCCATCGCCTTGGAGCGGACGACCTCGGTGTAGGCGACCTGGATCTGGTTGGACTGCACCAGGTGCTGCACCAGCTGGTCGGGCGAGACGCCCATGCTCTGCGCCTGCTCGATGATGTAGGCGCTGAGCTCCTCCTGGCCGGCGGCGAGCTCCTCCTGCACAGCGAGCTGGTCGAGGACGAAGCCGGCCTTGACGGCGGAGGTGGAGCTGGTCTTGAGCTCCTCCTCGAACTCCTCCTCGGACTGGCCCTGCATCTCCAGGTAGGACTCCTTGCCGAGCCCGCCCTGCTGCAGCTGCTGCTCCAGGCTCTCCCGGCGGCGCTTCACCTCGTCGTCGATGACCGAGTCCGGCAGCGGGATGTCGATCGACTCGACGAGCTTCTCCATGGCGCGGTCGCGGGCCTGGGAGACCTGCTGCACGCCGCGGTTGTCCTCGAGACGCTTGCGCACGTCGGCGCGGAGCTCCTCGATGGTGTCGAACTCGCTGGCGAGCTGGGCGAACTCGTCGTCCAGCTCGGGGAGCTCCTTCACCTTGACCGAGTGCACGGTGACGGTGACCTCGGCCTCGCGGCCCTCGTACTCGCCGCCCACGAGCGTGGTGGTGAAGGTGGTGTCCTCGCCCTCGGACAGCCCCTCGATGGCCTCGTCGAGGCCCTCCAGCATGGTGTTGGTGCCGACCTCGTAGGAGACACCGGACGCCTGCACGTCGTCGAGCTTCTCCCCGTCGATGGCGGCAGAGAGGTCGATGGAGACGTGGTCGCCGCTCTGCGCGGCGCGGTTCGCGCCGACCAGCGTGGAGAAGCGCTCGCGGAGGTTGCCGAGCTGGTCCTCGACCTGCTCGTCGGTGGCCCCGGCGTCGTCGACGGTGACCTCGATGCCCTCCCAGCCGGTCACCTCGAAGGACGGGCGGACGTCGACCTCGGCGGTGAACGCCAGCTCGTCGTTGTCCTCCAGGCGGGTGATCTCCACGTCGGGCTGGCCGAGCGCGAAGACCTCGGTCTTCTGGATGGCTTCGTTGTAGAGCTCGGGGACGGCGTGGTTGACGGCCTCGCTGATGACCGCTCCGCGCCCGACGTAGCGGTCGATCAGCCGGGCCGGCGCCTTACCCGGGCGGAAGCCCTTGATCCGGACCTGCTTGGCCAGCGACTTGTAGGTCACGTCGAACGCGTGATCCAGTTCCTCGAAGGGAACCTCGATGGTCAGCTTGACCCGGGTCGGGCTGAGCTCCTCGACATCGGTCTTCACGGGGCGGTACTCCTAGATTTCCGGCAGTTTTCCGGGTCGACCCGGCATGTGGGGGCACGCTCCGCGGCCGCGGCGCCACGCGCCGCCCGATCGACCGCGCCGTGGGGGTTCTTTGAGGGATCCCGCCCAGCGGGATCGAAGAATCTCACGTGCGTCCCCTGCTGATCACACCAAGTCTAGGGCAGACATGCGGGGGCTCACGGCCTTCGGACGCGAGCCCGGAGGCGGTGCCCCGGCACCTCCGACAGGCCAGCCGCCCGCCGGAGCGGTACGGCATCGTCGGGGAGGCGGGATTCGAACCCGCGGCCTCATGCTCCCAAAGCATGCGCGCTAACCAAGCTGCGCTACTCCCCGCTTCCGCCGGCGCTCTCCCCGGCACCGCGCCGTTCCGGGAAATCCGTGTACGACCGGCGCTGCAGAGACGGTAATGTGGTCCCCGGCGGCTCCCCGAGTCTAGAGGAAACTCGGCGGGGTCGGCGCCACGCGGGCGTAGTTCAATGGTAGAACTCCAGCCTTCCAAGCTGGCCATGCGGGTTCGATTCCCGTCGCCCGCTCCGCAGCGCGACAGGGCCAGGCCCGGGGAGACCCGGCCTGGCCCTCCGCCGTTCCGGGCGGTGCAGCACTGCCCCGGAGCGCTGCCGGCCGGCCGCACAGCGGGAGCGGCGCCCGCGCGCACCGGGCCCGGCAGGTATGTTGGTCCGGGCGCTGCACGCGCGGTCCTGCACCGCTGGTGCGCAGCGCGTGCGCCGATCGCGCGCGAAGGGGGTGGGGGAGATGTCGTCTGCCGGTGAACCGGCTTCCGCTGCCGCGGCACTGGCCGCGCACTGGGTCGCCGCGCCGCCCGCCGGGACCCGTCCGGCGGTCGTGACCGGCGTCTTCGATGTCCTGCACGTCGGGCACCTGCGCTTCCTGAACGCCATCCGGGACCGCGGCCTGCCGCTGGCCGTGGGGGTGGAGGACGACCGCCGGGTGAGCGCCTGGAAGGGCCCCGACCGGCCGGTCAACCCCGACGCCGAGCGGGCCGAGCTGCTGGCCGCGCTCCGCTGCGTCGACGGCGTCTTCATCGTCTCCGGTCCGCCGGAAGTCCACGGCTGGGACGCCTACGCCGAGCTGCTGCGGCCGATCCACCCGGCCGCGCTGGCGTTCACCGCCGGCGATCCGCACACCGGCGCCAAGCGCCGCGGCGCCGAGGCGATCGGCGCCCAGGCGTGGGAGCTTCCGCTCACCCGCGGCCGCTCCACGAGCGCGACCCTGCAGCGCCTCTCCCCCACTCTGTAGCCGCTGTCGGCGGCGGCTGGGCCCGGATCCCCGCCGGTCTCCCGCCGGCCGCGCCGCGGCCGGCGCGGACGCATTCCCGGGCCTCTGGCCGGATGCGGCGGCGCTGCACACACTCCGCGCGGGGAACACACCGGCCCTGCACGCTGTTGTCGACCCTGCACGCGCACCGTCCAGCCACGACCTGCGGAGGGCACGACCGGCATACCGCGCTCGCGAACAGCTCCGCGCGTCCTCCCCCGCGCCCGGCCGGCGGCGGCGTGCACTCCGCGCGCAGCTGAAAGAGGTCGACAATGGCGATGTCGGGTCCGCCGATCTACCGGTCCCTGGTGAACGACGGCAGTTCCACCGGATCCTCCCTGTCCCCCGGTGTGGTGCGCCGGGTCGCCGGCTATGCCCGGCCGCACTGGCGCTCGATCGTGCTGTTCCTGATCGGCACCTCGATCGCGTCCGGCATCGTCGTCGCCAACCCGCTGCTGCTCAAGCAGATCATCGACGACGGTGTCAGCCGGGCCGACGGCGGCCTGGTGGCCGCGCTCGCGGTGGCGGTCGGCGCGCTGGCGGTACTGGAGGCGCTGCTCGGCCTGGTCAACCGGTGGATGTCGGCGCTCATCGGCGAAGGCGTCATCTACCGGCTGCGCACCCAGGTCTTCGAGCACGTGCAGAAGATGCCGATCGCGTTCTTCACCCGGACCCAGACGGGCTCGCTGATCAGCCGGCTGAACACCGACGTGGTGGGCGCGCAGCGGGCCATCACCTCGGTGCTCCAGTCGGTGGTCTCCAACCTGATCAGCGTGGTCGCGGTGGTGTCGACGATGCTGGTGCTGTCCTGGGAGATCACCCTCATCGCCCTGCTGCTGGTGCCGCTCTTCCTCGTCCCCGCCAAGCTGATCGGCCGCCGGCTGGCCCGTATCTCGCGGGACGGGATGAACCTGAACGCCGAGATGAGCTCGCTGATGACGGAGCGGTTCAACGTCGGCGGCGCGATGCTGGTGAAGCTCTACGGCCGTCCGCGCGAGGAGTCGGCGGCGTTCGCCGACCGCGCGGCGGGCGTGCGCGACGTCGGCATCCGCCAGTCGGTGGTGGGCGGGCTGCTGTTCACCAGCATCGGCCTGATCACAGCGCTCGCGACGGCCGTCGTGTACGGCGTCGGCGGCACGCTGGTCATCGGCGGCGCGTTCGAACTGGGCACGCTGGTCGCGATGACCACGCTGCTCACCCGGCTCTACGCGCCGATCACGGCGCTGTCCAACGTGCACGTCGAGGTGATGACGGCGCTGGTCAGCTTCGACCGGGTGTTCGAGGTGCTCGACCTGAAGCCGATGCTGGCGGAGAAGCCGGACGCGCGCCCGCTGCCCGGCGGCGCGGTCGACGTCGAGTTCGACGGCGTCTCCTTCCGCTACCCGACGGCGGCCGAGTCCTCGCTGGAGTCGCTGGAGCTCACCCCGCAGGCCGCTGCCGGCGACGACGCGCAGGTGCTCTCCGGAGTGGCGTTCACGGCGCCCGCCGGCACGCTCACCGCTCTGGTCGGGCCGTCCGGCGCGGGCAAGTCCACGCTCACCCACCTGGTGTCCCGGCTGTACGACCCGACCGAGGGCGCGGTGCGCATCGGCGGGCTGGACCTGCGGGACGCGCAGGGCGACTCGGTGCGGGACGCGGTCGGCGTCGTCACCCAGGACACCCAGCTGTTCCACGACACCGTGGGCGCCAACCTGCGGTACGCGCGGCCGGACGCCGGCGACGAGGAGCTGGTGCAGGCGATGGAGGCCGCGCAGCTGGGCCACCTGCTGCGGACGCTGCCGGACGGCCTGGACACCATGGTCGGCGACCGGGGCTACCGGCTGTCCGGCGGGGAGAAGCAGCGGCTGGCGATCGCACGGCTGCTGCTGAAGGCACCGTCCGTGGTGGTGCTCGACGAGGCGACCGCGCACCTGGACTCCGAGTCCGAGGCGGCGGTGCAGGAGGCGCTGACGACGGCGCTGGAGGGGCGGACCTCGCTGGTCATCGCCCACCGGCTGGCGACGGTGCGCGACGCCGACCAGATCCTCGTCCTGGAGGACGGCCGGATTCTGGAGCGCGGCACGCACGAGGAGCTGCTCAGCCGCGGCGGCCTGTACACCGCGCTGTACCGGACCCAGTTCGCCGGCCAGGAGCGCGCGCAGCGGCCGGCCCAGCGCACGCACGCCTGAGGCGTCGCGCACGGCGCTCTCGGCCGCCTCCGCGGGGGCGGGCGGCCGGGGGCGCGGGCGGGCTCACGGCGCACGGCACGCGCGGCGCGGCGGGGGTTCAGGACGGTCCGGCCCTCTCTGCCTTCGCGCGCGCCTTCTTCCCGCTCTTCTTCCCCTTGGCCGACGGCTCGCCGCCGGCCTGATCAGCGCGCCGGCGCTCCTTCTTCCGCGCCTTCTTGTCCTTGGCGTCCTTCTTCTTTTTCTTCGCCTTCTTGGGCTTCTTCGCGTCCTTGGAGGTGACGTGGCCGGCCAGCTCCGCGGGCACCGGCGCGATGCCCGGTCCGCCCTCGAACACCCAGTCGTCGATCTGCTCGACCGCCGGGTCGTCGACCTCGCCGAACCAGACCGGGCGGCCGCCCGCAGCGCGCCCGGCCGACGACGGCTGGACCACCACGACGTTGCGCTTGAAGCAGATGCCCAGGCAGGTGCTGATCCGGACCGGGACCGGGCGAGCCGCGTGGTCCTCCAGCGAGCTGAGCCGCTCGAGCTGGGCCTTGTGGTCGATGCCGGGCGCCTTCTTCTTGCGGCCGCAGCAGCACCCGCGGCACACCACCAGCCGGCAGGGGCTGCCACCGACGCCGCTCACCGGTACTCCCCTCCCCCGCAGAGCCGGAATCCGTGCCGTCTGACGGATATACACCGCTCTGACCTGTTCATTCCACCGTAGCCGCCCGCGGGCCCGGACCGCGCCGGCGGTACGGTGGCGCGATCAGGCGCGGCGGCGCAGCAGCGGCAGTGGTTGGAGGCGGAGTGGGTTCACACGCAGGCGGCAGTCCGGTCGTGGCGGCCGAAAGCGTCGACCTGGTGCGGGACGGCCGCGCCCTGCTCGACCAGGTCAGCATGGTGGTGCGGCCCGGCGAGCACTGGGCGCTGCTCGGCCCCAACGGCGCCGGGAAGACCACGCTGCTCAGCCTGCTCGCCGCGGAGCGGCACCCGACCCGCGGCACCGTCGACATCCTCGGGTCGCGGCTGGGCCGGGTCGACGTCCGCGAACTGCGCGCGCTGATCGGCCACGTCAACCCGCGCCACGACCTGCGCTCCGGGCTGCGCGCCCTGGACGTGGTGCTCACCGGCGCGACCGGCACGATCGAGACGGCGCTGCGGTGGAGCCCCGCCCCGGAGCAGACCGACCGCGCCGCAGCGCTGCTCGACGTGCTGGGCGCCGCGGGCATCGCCGAGGCGAGCTGGACCACCCTCTCCCAGGGGGAGCGCGGCCGGGTGCTCATCGCGCGGGCGCTGATGCCGCGGCCGGCCCTGCTACTGATGGACGAGCCGGCCACCGGGCTCGACGTCGCGGCCCGGGAGCGGCTGCTGGAGGCGGTCGACCGGCTCCGCGCCGCCCATCCGGAGCTCGCCACCGTCCTGGTCACCCACCACCTGGAGGAACTCCCGGCCTCCACCACGCACGCGCTGCTGCTGCGCGGCGGGCAGGTGGTCGCGGCGGGTCCGGCCGACGAGGTGGTCCGGTCCAAGCCGATCTCGGCCTGCTTCGACCACCCGATCGGCATCGAGCGCCACGCGGGCCGGTGGAGCGCCCGCGCCGCGGCGGCCGACCTAGGGCGTGTTTGGTGAACAACTGTCCTGCTGCGCGTCGCCCTGGCACGCCCCTCGCGGCGTTCTCCTCAATCGACAGGGAAAACCCGCCCTGACTCACTCGTCGGCCTTGCGATGGGTGCACCAGGACACCGCTCGCGACGAACGCCATCCACCAAACACGCTCTAGGGACCGCCCGGATCTGACTCCGGGTCCGGCCCTGCCGCACGCTCGCGGGCCCGGACCGGGCGGCTCGCGCCGCGCGGTCCGGGCCCGCGTCGGGGTGTGCGGTCAGGAGTCGGTTTCGCCGCGGTCCTTGCGCGCCTGCTTGCGCAGGTACTCGGTGGCGGCGCCGCCGGCCTTGTCGATCTTGTCGTCGTGCTTGCCGCCGGTCTTCTCCTTGGCGAACTCGGCGGCCTTGCCGACCCCGTCTGCGACCTTCTCGCTGTTCTCCGCCGCGGCCTTCTTGACCTTGTCGAATGCGTCGCCGATCCCGGGCATGCGTCCCCCTTCGGTCGTCCGGCGGCGCCGGGAGAAGCGCGTCCTCCCGGTGCCCCTTGCCGACTGCGATACCCGTGGCCGGGGGCGGTCATGCAGGACGCCCCGCGACTGCGGGCCGATGTCCAGGTCAGATGTGCAGGACCATGCGGGCGATGGAGAAGTAGATGAGCAGGCCGGTCGCGTCGACGAGGGTGGAGACCAGCGGCGCCGACACCACGGCCGGGTCGACCCCCACCTTGCGGGCGAACAGCGGCATGCAGCTGCCGATGGTGGCCGCCCAGATGCAGATGACGATCACCGAGGCCGCCACGACCGAAGCGATGAGCCCGCCCACCAGCAGTGAGCCGATCACGAGGGCGACGCAGGCCAGCATGATGCCGAGGAGGAAGCCGACCCGCGACTCCTTCCACGCCACCCCGGGCAGGTCGCGCACCTTGACCTCGCCGACGGCCAGGGCGCGCACCACCGCGGTCGCCGACTGCGAGCCGACGTTGCCGCCGGTGCCGGTGAGCATCGGCACGAACAGCGCGAGCGCGGTCACCTGCTCCAGCGTGGCCTCGAACGCCTGCATCACGTTGACGGTGAGCGTGGCGGCCACGATGAGCAGCAGCAGCCAGGTGGCGCGGGACCGGGCGAGCCGGAACACCGACGCGGCGACGTAGTGTCCGGCGACCGGGCTGGCACCGGACTGGCGGGCGATGTCCTCGGAGTCGGCGGCCTCGATGACCTCGAGTGCGTCATCGAAGGTGAGCAGGCCGACGAAGCGCTCCTCGGAGTCCACGACCGGCAGCGCGACGAGGTTGGCCTCCTGCATGAGGCGGGCCGCGTCCTCGGCGGGCTCAGTGGCGCGCACCCGCGGAACGAGCACGTCGACGATGTCCTTGACCGGTTCGGCGTCGTCGGCGCGCACCAGGTCGCCGAGCTCGACGGTGCCGACGAAGCGGCGCCCGCTGCCGACGACGGGGAGCGTGTACACCGTCTCGGCGTTGGTGCTCTTGGCGCGCACCACCTCCAGCGCGCGGCCGACGGTGAGGTCGCGGTGGAGGACGACGGTCTCCGGCGTCATGTACCGGCCGACCGACTCCTCGGGATAGCCGAGCAGCGCCGCGGTCATCTTCCGCTCGGCCGGGCTGAGGCCGGCGAGCGCGCGGGTGGCGATCTTGGCGGGCGCCTCGCCGATCAGCCGGGCCCGGTCGTCGGGGTCCATCTCCTCGATGAGCTCGCGGAAGGCGTGGTCCCGCAGGCCCAGCAGGATCTCCTGCTGGTGGACGGGGTCGAGCTCCTCGAAGACCTCGAGCGCGCGGTCCTTGTCCAGCAGCCGGAACGGCACGATGGCCATCAGCACGTCCATGCGGGCGAGCTCGTCGGCGATCACATAGGGCGGATGGTCGGCGAGCCAGAGGCGTATCCCGGTGAGGTCGTTCTGTTCGATCAGCCGGGCGAGGTCGTTGCCGTCGTCTTCGGCCATGCCGAGCACCCCCTTCGCGCGCCGCGGGACGGTGTGCCGCCCGGAAGCGGACGCGCGGAAGCGCCGCGCAGTCGGCCGGGAGCACCCTGCGACCCTACCGCCGCACTGCTTCGCGCCGCCCCGAGCGGCGCAGGCCTGGCGCGGCGGAGCGGCCGCCGCCGCCCGGGTGCTCGCGCGGGCCGCCCTGGGCCGCCCGCGGGCCTGCGCCGCCGGGTCAGGTGCGCCAGATCACCGCGAGGGCGGTGTCGTCGGTCTCTCCCTTGGCCAGGGTGTCGACGACGCGCGCGGCGCCCTGCTTGAAGCCGGCCGCGAGCACGCCGTCGGCCACGCCGAGCAGCCGGTCCACCCCGGCATCGAGGTCTTCGCCGGGACGCTCGATGAGGCCGTCGGTGTAGAGCATCAGGGCGTCGCCCTGGCGCAGCCGGCCCTCGACCGGGGCGTAGTTCATCTCCGGGATGACGCCGAGCACCACGCCCTTGGCGTCGGTGGTGGACCACTGCCCGGCGCCGCTGTCGAACTGGACGGCGGGCGGGTGGCCGGCCGAGGTGATCCGGTAGTCCCCGGTCTCCAGGTTGAGGCTGAGGTGGACTGCGGTCACGAAGCCCTCGCCTTCCGCGGTGCGGATGAGGTGGTCGTTGCAGTAGGCGAGGAAGCGGTCGGCGGAGACGGAGCTGAGCATGCCGCTGAACGCGCCGGAGAGCAGCAGGGCGCGGGTGCCGGCGTCGATGCCCTTACCGGACACGTCGACGACGGCGAGGTCGAGCCGGTTCCCGTGCAGCCGGGACACGATGAAGTCGCCGCCGAAGGAGCTCCCGCCGGCCTGGCGCAGGATGGCGGTGGCGCCCCAGCCCGCCGGCAGCTCGGGCAGCCGGCCCTGGGCGCGCAGCCGGTCGCGCAGCTCCAGCAGCATCTTCTCCCCGCCGAGCCCTTGCACACCGAGCCGCTCGCGCACGCCGGACAGCAGATAGGCGAGCACGGCGGTGACTCCGATGGTGACCAGGAGCCCGGGGCCGACGTGGCCGAAGTCGAGGGCGAAGGCGGTGAACAGCAGCACCGAGGCGACGACGACCAGCAGGAAGGCGAGGCTCTTGCGTTTGAGGAGCAGCCCGCCGGCGAGGACGGTGAGGATGACGGCGCTGGGCGGGAACCACCCGGTGGGGCCCCAGACCGCGCCGACGCCGATGCCGACCGCGAGCAGGACCAGGGTGATGAGCACGAGCCGGTAGCGGAACAGCACCTTGCGGCGCAGGAACGCGGCACCGCGCTGCCACACGGAGCGGAGTCGTCGGGCGGTGGTGGCGGAGAGCCGTGCGTTCATCGTGCCCGCACTGTAGCGCGCGCACTCGCGCCGGGCACGCCGCCCCGGCGCCCGCCGCAACGGCACCCTCGGAAGGGGGCCGACCGATATCGGTGCAGCGTGCAGCCCGGAATACGCACAGCAGAACTCATGGTCCAGTATGGGCCGGATCGGCCGGCTACGTCAGCCGGTTCGGTATTTCGGCGGCGGCCGTCCACCGCCCGCACCCCGCCGGCCTGCGCGGCCGCTGCGGATGGCTCCGATCCGGCGGCGCGCCCCGGAACCGGGCGGGAAATGCGCTCGCGGCGGTCCGCGGCCCGGTGGTATCCAGCCAGGATGAGCGATCACCCCTTCACCCTGCGCCCGGTGACGGCGGAGGAGCTGCCCGCCTTCCGCCGCGTCACCGCCGAGGCCCTGCACAAGCCGGACCCGATCGACCTGCCGCCCAGCCTGCTCCTCGAACCGGAGCGCACCCTGGCCGCCTTCGACGGCGAGCGCATCGTCGGCGCCACCGCGCACTACGGCCTGGAGATGGCGATGCCGGGCGGGGTGCGGGAGGTCGGCGGCGTCAGCATCGTCGGCGTGTGGCCCACCGACCGCCGCCGCGGCGTGCTCACCGCGCTGATGCGCCGGCAGCTGGCCGGCTTCCGCGCGCGCGGCGTGAGCACGGCGGCGCTCTGGGCCAGCGAGGGCGGGATCTACGAGCGGTTCGGCTACGGCCCTGCGGCACGGCGGCTCGCCGCGCAGCTCGACCTGCGGGGGCTGCGGCTGCGCGACGCGATGCCCGGCGGCCTCGGGGCCCTGCCCGGCTCCGGCGAGGTGGAGCTGCGCTTCGGTACCGCGGCGGAGCTGCTGCCGCTGCTGCGCGCGTCGCACGAGGCGGCGTTCGCCGCGCGGGTCGGCGAGTTCCGCCGCACCGACGCCTGGTGGACGACCCTGCGCCGGCAGCTGGAGGACAAGGACGCGCCGCTGCCGCGTGCGGCGGTCGCCCTGGTCGGCGGCGAGCCGGCCGGACACATCGTCTACCGGGTCCGGCGCCACTGGCAGGACCACGGGCCGGCCGACTCCTCCGCCGAGGTGGTCGAGGTGTACGGGGAGCGGCCGGGGGTCCGCACGGCACTCTGGCGGCACCTGGCAGAGCGCGACCTGGTGACCCGGATCGAGGCGGAGATGCTGCCGGTCGACGACGTGCTGCTGCACCTGGCCACCGACCCGTTCCGGGTGCGCGCGCTGCTGGCGGACAGCCTGTGGCTGCGCCTGGTGGACGTCGCCGCGGCGCTCACCGAGCGCTCGTGGGCGGCGCCGGTCGACACCGTGCTGGAGGTCGCCGACCGGGACGCCCCGTGGAACGCGGGCCGGTGGCGCCTGCGCGCCGGCCCCGGCGGCGCCGAGTGCCTGCCCACCGGGGCCGAACCCGACCTCCGCCTGGACGTGTCCCGCCTCGCGGCCGCCTACTTCGGGGCCCACCGCCTCGCCGCCGCCGCGGACGCGGGCCTGGTCGATGAGCGCACGCCGTCCGCCGCGCACGCCCTCGACACCGCCCTGACCCTGCCCCGGGCCCCGCACTGCTCGGTCATCTTCTAGCCCGGCGCCGGGCCGGGCGCCCTCCGACTCCGGCGAGCCCACCCCGGCAGCCGCGCACCCGAACTGCCGCCGGGGTGGGCCGGAAGCGGGTCACGGCAGTGCTCGTCCCTCTCCCGTGTCCTGCGGCGGGCCGGCCGCGACCAGCTGCCCGCCCATCCGCGACAGCCGCGCCACGGCGTCCGGGTGGCCGCCGACCCCGGTCGTGGCGCCGAGAGAGGCGACCCGCGCGGCGTACTGGCAGACCAGGTCGAGGGAGTCGGCGCTGATGTGCACCCGGCAGGCGCCGGGGCCGTCCGGCTCGATGCGGCCCAGCACCGGACCGAACAGCCGGCGGCCGGCCTCCTCTGCGGGCAGCGCCAGCGCGATGTCGGCCGTGTAGCGGTAGACCGCCGCGCCGAACAGCTGCAGCATGAACGCGGCCGGGCTGGGCGCGGGCAGCTCCCTCGGCACGAACCTGCGGTGCGTGGTGCGCGGTTCGCGCACCCGGTCGACCCGGAACGTGCGCCAGTCGTCCCGGTCGGTGTCGTGGGCGAGGAGGTACCAGTTGCCGCCGTGCACGACGAGGTGGTGCGGCTCGACGCGGCGCTCGGTGGCCCGGCCGGACCGGGACTGGTGCACGAAGTCCGCCACGGCGCGGTCGAGGCAGGCGCCGGCCAGCACTCCCAGCACCGCGGGGTCGACGTCGGCCCCGCGCGGGTGCTGCACGGTGTCAGTGCTGCCGCGCACGGCCGCCAGCCGCGGCCGCAGCCGCGCGGGCAGGATCCGCTCCAGCTTGGCCAGCGCGCGCAGCGCGGGTTCACCCACCCCGGTCGCGGTGGTGAGGCCGACCGCGACGGCCACGGACTCCTCATCGTCCAGCACCAGCGGCGGGACCCCGCTCCCCGGCCCCAGCCGGTAGCCGCCGGCCGCACCGGAGACGCTCTCCACCGCGTAGTCGAGGGAGCGCAGGCGCTCGACGTCGCGGCGCAGGGTGCGCGGGCTGACGCCGAGCCGCTCGGTGAGCTCGGGGCCGGTCCAGGTGCGGCGCGTCTGCAGCAGGGACAGCAGGCGGAGCAGGCGCTGGGGGAGGTCGGCGCGGACGGATCGGCCCTGTTCGGTCATGTTCTCCACGATCGCACGCATCGCGGCCATGATGTGGCCGCGATGGTGTCTAGCGTGGCCGCCATGGAGACGACGAAGCAGACCACGCAGGACAGCGCCGAGCCGGCCGCCGCTGCCGAAGAGCTCGCCGCGGCACTGCGGCCGCGGACCACCGGGCCGGTGCACGTGCCGGGATCGGCCGGGTTCGATGCGCACCGGACCGGTGTGCAGCTGCTGGACGCGCACCGGCCGTCCGTGGTGGTGGCCGCCGAGAACGCCGGCGATGTGCGCGCGGCCGTGCAGACCGCGGCCCGGTTCGGGGTGCCGGTGGCCGCGCACCGGACCGGCCACGGGCGCGGTGCGGGCATGTCCGGCGGCGTACTGATCGCCACGGCCGGGCTCAGCGGCGTCCGGGTCGACCCGCGGCGGCGCACGGCGTGGGTGCCGGCCGGAGCGCGCTGGGCCGATGTCATCGGCGCAGCGGCTCCGCACGGGCTGGCACCGCTGTCCGGCAGCGCGCCCGGCGTCGGGGCGGTCTCCTACACGCTCGGCGGCGGAGTGGGGCTGCTCGCCCGGCGGTACGGGTTCGCGGCCGACCACGTGCACCGCATCGACCTGGTGACCCCGGACGGTGCCGCGCGGACCGTGGCGGCCGGCTCCGACGACGAGCTGTTCTGGGCCGTGCGCGGCGCCGGCGCCTCGCTCGGTGTGGCGACGGGCATCGAGATCGGGCTGTTCCCGGTCGGCGAGCTCTACGGCGGCAGCCTCTCCTTCGACGCGGCCGCGGAGCCCGGCGTGGTGGAGGCGTGGCGGTCCTGGTGCACGACGCTGCCCGACGAGTTCACCTCCGGGCTCTCGGTGGCCGGGTTCCCCGACGATCCGGCCTTCCCTCCGCCGGTGCGCGGGCGCACGGTGGCGCAGGTGTCGCTGGCCTGGTCCGGGCCTCCGGCAGAGGGCGCCGCGCTGGTCGAGCCGCTGCGGGCGGCGGCACCGGTCCTGGACGGCGCCCTCGGCCCGCTCCCCTACGCCGAATCGGGCCGGATCTTCAACGACCCCGAGGACCCGGCGGCATTCGCGGGCCGCAGTGTCCTCGTCGACGACCTGCCCGGCAGCGCCGGCGCCGGACTCGTGCACGCAGTCGCGGACGCGCCCTTCTTCACGGTGGCGGGGCTGCGCCATCTGGGCGGCGCGCTCGCCCGCCCGCCGGCGGTGGCGAACGCGGTCGGCCACCGCTCGGCCGCCTTCGCCGCGACGGCGCTGGCCTTCACCGGCGTCGGCGGCGACCCGGCCGACACCGCCGCAATGCGCGGCTTCCGCGATACGGCCGCGGGACTGCTGGCCGAGCACGCGGTCGGCCGCTCAGCGACACTGGCGTTCGGACCGCAGACGCCCGGAGAGGTCGCCGAGGCGTACGACCCGGCCGACCAGCCGCGCCTCACCGCGCTGGCCGCGCGGCTCGATCCGGACCGGATCCTGCACTCGCACCGGCCGCTGCACTGAGCGCGCAGGCGCACCGCCCCCGCTGGGACCCGCTCTGCCCCTGCAGCGCGCGAGCGCGCCGTGCGCCTGCCGTCCCTGGCCGGCGGCCTGCTCCGGGAACACAGCAGGGCCGCCGCTGCGTGCAAGCGCGCAGCGGCGGCCCTGGACCGCGCGGCGGGGTGCCGCGGAGGCTCCGGCTACGGGAGCGGCGGGAGCTCGCCGGTCTCCTCGTAGGTGCCGATCATGGCGATCCGGCGGGAGTGGCGGTCCTCGTCGCTGTAGGGCGTGGTGAGGAAGGCCTCGGCGATGCGGGTGGCCTCGTCCAGGGTGTGCTGGCGGGCGCCGATGCCGGCGACGTTGGCGTCGTTGTGCTCGCGGGACAGCACCGCGATCTCCTCGCTCCAGGCGAGGGCGGCGCGGACGCCCTGCACCTTGTTGGCGGCGATCTGCTCGCCGTTGCCGGAGCCGCCGATGACGATGCCGAGCGACCCCGGGTCGTTGGCGGTGCCCTCGGCGGCGCGCAGCACGAACGGCGGGTAGTCGTCCACCGCGTCGTAGACCGCCGGACCCGCGTCCACGACCTCGTACCCCCTCTCCTTGAGCCAGGAGACGAGGTGCTCCTTCAGTTCGAAGCCGGCGTGGTCGGATCCCAGATAAACTCGCACGCCCCCAGTGTGGCAGGTCAGCGCGCCTGCAGCGGCCAGCCCGCGCTGCCGCGGGGAGCTCCGCCGCGCACGCGAAGCGGCCCGCCCCGCGGTGCGGGGCGGGCCGCCGGTGCTTCCGGGCGCGGCGAGGCCGGAAGGGGCGCCGCTAGAAGGCGAACGAGCCGTTGGCCGCGTAGGCCACCGAGAGCCCGAGAACGGCGAAGAGGACCATGGAGATGACGGCGACCGCGTTGATCACCACGATGGCCTTGAGGTCCTTGGAGATCGGACCGGCCTTCGACACCGCGGGCTTGCTGCTCAACACACACCTGCCAATGATGGGGAACCCGGACAAACGTCGCCCACATGGTATTCCGGGTTCCCCACCGCTCGGCACCGGCCCCATCCGGCACCGCGGTCCCGGCAGGGCTACCGCTGGATCGCCTTGACCTCGCAGAATTCGTCCAGGCCGAACTGGCCCCACTCGCGGCCGGTGCCGGACTGCTTGTAGCCGCCGAACGGTGCGAGCGGATTCACACCGCCGCCGTTGACCGAGACCTGCCCGGCGCGCAGCTTCCGCGCCACCTCCAGGCCCCGCTCAGCGTCGCCCGACCACACCGCCGCGGCCAGGCCGTAGACGGTGTCGTTGGCGATCGCGACCGCGTCGTCCTCACCGGAGTGCGGGATCAGCGCCACCACCGGGCCGAAGATCTCCTCCCGGGCGATCCGCATGTCGTTGCTGACGTCGGCGAACACGGTGGGCCGGACGTAGTAGCCGCGGTCGGCGCCCTCCGGCGGCTCTGCCCCGCCGGTGACGATGCGCGCGCCCTCGGCCTCGCCCGCGTTGATGTAGTCGCGCACCCGCTTGAGCTGCTGCTCGGACACGACCGGGCCCATCCGGGTGGACTCGTCGAACGGGTCGCCGGTGGAGTACTTCTCGGCGGCCGCCTTGGCCAGCTCGACCGCCTCGTCGTAGCGCTCCCGGGGCACGATCATCCGGGTGAGCGCATTGCAGCTCTGGCCGGTGTTGCGCATGACGTCGGCGATGCCGTTCTTCACGGCCGCGCCGAGGTCGGCGTCGTCGAGGACGACGTTGGGCGACTTGCCGCCGAGTTCGAGGGCGACCTTCTTGACGGTCGCTGCGGCGACCTCGGTGATGCGCTTGCCGGCCCGGCCGGAGCCGGTGAAGGACACCATGTCGACGTCGGCGTGCGCCGCGATGGCCTCGCCCACCACCGGACCGGTGCCGCTGACCATGTTGAACACGCCGGCCGGCAGGCCAGCGTCGTGCAGCGCCTCGGCGAAGGCGTAGGCCCCCAGCGGGGCCACCTCGGTCGGCTTGAGCACGACGGTGTTGCCGGCGAGCGCGGCCGGGATCACCTTCAGGATGATCTGGTGGAGCGGATAGTTCCACGGGGTGATCGCACCGACGACGCCGAACGGCTCGCGCACGATCAGGGAGTTGTTCACCTCTTCGCCGGTGAAGTACTGCTCGCCGACGCGCTCGGCCACGTCGAGGAAGGTGCCCCACATCAGCTGGGGCAGGCCCACCTGGACCTTCGCGGAGAACTTGAGCGGCGCACCGATGTCGGTGGCGATGGTGGCGGCGATGTCCTCGGCGCGCTCGTTGAAGAGCTGGAGGCCGCGGGCGAGGACCGCGCGGCGCTCGGCGACGCCGGTCGCCGCCCAGCCGGGGAAGGCGGCCCGCGCGGCCGCGACCGCGCGGTCGACGTCGGCCGGGTCGCCGGCGGGCACGGTGTCGATGACGGTCTCTGTGGCGGGGTTGACGACGTCGAGGGGAGCATCCGACGCGGACGCCGTCCACGCGCCGTCGATGTAGAGGGATCGCATGTGGCCCCCCTTCCCGCATCGGGGGCCGGTTATGCGGCGGCGGGACGGGGCCCGCGGGCGGAGGTCAGCCCCAGTGCGGGGGCCGGTCCGCGGTCAGCCGCGCGGTGTCGTCGTCGGCGCCGGACTCGCCCCAGGAGTCGCCCCGCTCGTCATCGGTGATGTCCGGCAGGATCTCCAGGTCGTCGTCGAAGAACGAGGGGGCGACCCGGCGCTCCCCGTCGGGTGCTGTCATGGCGCGCCTCCGTGCGCTCGGCGGTGCGTCTCCGAGGGCCCGGCCGGGCCCTCGGAGACGCACCGCGTCAGGGTGGTCCGCCCCCAGTCTGCCGCGTGCCCGGCACCGCGGCGGCCGGTGCGGCCGGCGCGGGCAGCTGGGGCAGCTGCGGCAGCGGTCAGTCGAAGATCGGGTCGCGGGTGCGGCTCCGCTTCAGCTCGAAGAAGCCGTCGGTGGAGGCGACCAGTACGACGCCGTCCCACAGCTTCCCCGCGTCCTCGCCCTTCGGCGCCGGCGTGACGACCGGCCCGAAGAAGGAGACGCCCTCAACGGAGATCACCGGGGTGCCGACCTCCTGGCCGACGCGGTCGATGCCGTCCTGGTGGGAGCGGCGCAGCTCGGTGTCGTACTCCCCGCTCTGCGCGGCCTCGGCCAGGTCCTCGGGCAGGCCGGCGTCGGCGAGGGCGCCGCGCAGCATGGCCGGGTCGTCGGTCTTCTCGCCGCGGAGGTGGACGCGCTCGCCGATCGCGGTGTAGAGCCCGCCCAGGACCCCGTTGCCGAAGCGCTGCTCGGCGGCGATCGCCACCCGCACCGGCCCCCATGCGCGGTCCATCAGCTCGCGGTACTCCGCGGGCAGGTCGCGCCCTTCGTTGAGCACCGCCAGGCTCATCACGTGCCAGCGGACCTCGACCGGCCGCACCTTCTGGACCTCGAGCATCCAGCGCGACGTCATCCACGCCCACGGGCAGAGCGGGTCGAACCAGAAGTCCGCGGTCTTGGAGGGGGATGCGGTGGCGTTCACGTGCTGCTCCTCGGTCTCGTCTCGTCCGGCGTGCGGCCCCAGCCGCCGCCCCGGTCCCGCTGGAGAACCACAACCGCGGCCTGGGCCACGGCATTCCCCCGATCGCGGCGGCACCGGCGCCCGGTGCTCCGCTCCGCGCCCCGGCCCCGGCATCAGGCCGCCACCGGGGCGGATACGCGGCCGGAGCGACCACGCGCATCGGCGTCGGGGCGGCGTATCCGCCGAGAAGGTGGCAGGATCGGGCCGGGAAACCAGACGAAGCAGGGCCGCGGCGCGTGCGGCGCACCGGGGCCATCGGACGGCGGCCGTCGACGGCGACGGCCACGGAGGGAGCACTACGTGGCGGGCAATCTGACACGCGATGAGGCACGGGAGCGGGCGCGGCTCCTCCACGTCGCCTCCTACGACGTCGAGCTCGACCTGACCACCGGGGACACCAACTTCCGCTCCGCCACCGCGGTCCGCTTCAGCTGCACGGAGCCGGGCGCCTCGACCTTCATCGAGCTCGTCGCGGAGTCGGTGTCGGAGGTGGTGCTCAACGGCACGCGGCTGGACCCCGCCGAGGTCGTCTCCGGCGACCGGATCACGCTGCCGGACCTGCAGGCCGAGAACGAGCTGCGGGTGGTGGCCGAGGCGCTCTACACCCGCACCGGCGAGGGGCTGCACCGCTTCGTCGACCCGGTCGACGGCAGCGTCTACCTGTACTCGCAGTTCGAGACCGCCGACGCGCACCGCATGTACGCCTGCTTCGACCAGCCCGACCTGAAGGCGCGCTTCGCGCTGGCGGTCGACGCACCCGCCGACTGGGAGGTCGTCAGCAACAGCGCGCCCAGCGGCGAGCGCGAGCAGCTCGCGGGCGGCGGCGCCGACGCGGAGAAGGTCCGCTGGCGCTTCCCGGCGACCGAGCCGATCTCGACCTACATCACCGCGCTCATCGCCGGTCCGTACCACGTGGAGCGGGACGAGCACGACGGCATCCCGCTGGGCGTCTACTGCCGCGCCTCGCTCGCCGAATACCTGGACGCCGGCGCGATCTTCGAGGTCACCAAGCAGGGCTTCGACTTCTTCCACGGCCTGTTCGGGCTGCGGTACCCGTTCGGCAAGTACGACCAGCTGTTCGTGCCGGAGTTCAACGCCGGCGCGATGGAGAACGCCGGCGCCGTCACCTTCCTGGAGGACTACGTCTTCCGCTCCCGGGTGACCGACGCCCGCTACGAGCGGCGCGCCGAGACGATCCTGCACGAGATGGCGCACATGTGGTTCGGCGACCTGGTCACCATGCGGTGGTGGGACGACCTGTGGCTGAACGAGTCGTTCGCGACCTACGCCAGTACCTACTGCCAGTCCAAGGCCACCCGGTGGACGGACGCCTGGACCACGTTCGCCAACGTGGAGAAGGCGTGGGCGCTGCGCCAGGACCAGCTGCCCTCCACCCACCCGATCGCCGCCGACATCCCGGACATGCAGGCGGTCGAGGTCAACTTCGACGGCATCACCTACGCCAAGGGCGCCTCCGTCCTCAAGCAGCTGGTGGCCTATGTCGGCACCGAGGCGTTCTTCGCCGGCGTGCGCGCCTACTTCGCGGAGAACGCCTGGGGCAACACCGAACTCCGCGACCTGCTGCGGCACCTGGAGACGGCGTCCGGGCGGGACCTCTCCGGCTGGTCCCGCGAGTGGCTGGAGACCGCGGGCGTCAACACGATGCGCCCGGAGTTCACCGAGGACGCCGACGGCGCTTTCGCCTCGTTCGCCGTCCTGCAGGAGGCGCCGGCCGACTACCCGACGCTGCGCTCGCACCGCCTGGCGATCGGCCTCTACGACCGCACGCCGGAGGGCATCGTCCGCCGCGAGCGCGTCGAGCTCGACGTCAGCGGCCCGCGCACCGAGGTGCCGGCGCTGGTCGGGCAGCGCCGGCCCGACCTGGTGCTGGTCAACGACGACGACCTGACCTTCACCAAGATCCGGCTCGATGAGCGGTCGCTGCGCACCGTCATCGAGGGCGTCGGCGAGATCACCGAGTCGCTGCCCCGCGCGCTGTGCTTCTCCGCGGCCTGGGACATGACCCGCGACGCCGAGATGGCGGCCCGCGACTACGTGCAGCTGGTGATCAGCGGCATCGGCGGCGTCAGCGACGTGTCGGTCGCCCAGATGCTGCTCCGCCAGGCCGTGTCGGCGCTGGTCAACTACGCGGCGCCGAGCTGGCGGGAGACCGGGTTCGACCGGCTCGCCGGCCGGCTGCGCGAGCTGCTGACCGCCGCCGAGCCCGGCAGCGACCTGCAGCTCGTCTACGCCAACGGGTTCGCCGACGCCGCGGTCGGCGACGAGCACCTGTCGCTGATGCGCGGCCTCTACGACGGCGCGATCACCGTGGACGGCCTGACCGTCGATGCCGACCTGCGGTGGACGCTGCTGCGCCGGCTGGTCGCCGCGGGCCGCGCCGAGGAGAAGGAGATCGCGGCCGAGCTCGACGCCGACCCGACCGCGGCCGGCGAGCGCAACGCCGCGGGTGCGCGGGCGGCGGTGCCCACCGCCGAGGCCAAGGCGCGCGCCTGGGATCGGGTGCTCGGCTCCGACCTGGCCAACACCGAGTTCCGCGCAACGCTGGGCGGGTTCAGCGAGCCGGGCCACCGCGAGCTGGTCCGGCCGTTCGTGCCGGACTACTTCGAGCGGCTGGCCGGCCTGTGGCAGACCTGGTCGGGCGAGTTCGCGCAGACCTTCGCCGCGATGGCCTACCCGGGCCAGCTGGTGGAGGAGGAGACGCTGCGCGCCACCGACGCCTACCTGGAGTCGGCAGCGCCGGCGCCGGCGCTGCGCCGGCTCCTCATCGAAGGACGGGCCGGCGTCGAGCGCGCTCTCCGCGCCCAGCGCCGCGACGCGGAGGAGGACGCCTGACCGGCGTCGGCTGCACGGCGCAGTGACGCCGGCCGGTGCCGCTGCCCCGCGGCGCACCGGCGGCGCACCCGCTGGCGGGCCCCGTCCCGCCGGACCGGCATGCACCGGATCCGGCGGGGCGGGGCCCTGCTGCTGCCGGTGCGCCGCGGCGGGTCAGGTGGGCGCGGCCGTGAGCGGCTGCAGTGCGCGCCGGACCACGCCGGACAGGTGCGGGTCGGCCATCAGCTCGTCGAGCAGCACCGGCTCGCCCTCTCCGCTGGTGAGCGGGATGCGCCAGTTCGGGTAGGCGTCGGCGGTGCCGGGCTGGTTCTGCATCCGCCGCTCCCCCACCACGTCGGTCAGTGCGACGCCGACCAGCCGCGCGGGCGTGCGCACCAGGTAGGCGTGCAGGGCGGCGACGACGGAGTGCGGGTCGGAGACCGGGTCGACGGCGGGGTCGAGCAGGCCGAGACCGATCAGCCGCTCCCGCCACGCTCCGACCAGTGCCTCGGCTTCGGCGAGCTCATCGGTGACCGGCCGGTCCAGCAGACCGAGCCGGTGCCGCAGGTCGACGTGCTCGGCGGTGAGGTAGGAGGCGACCGGCGGCAGGTCGTGGGTGGCGACGGTGGCGAGGCAGTCGCTCCGCCACTCCTGCGGCTCCTTGGGTGTGCCGTCGGCGCGGCGCTCGAACCAGAGCACCGAGGTGCCCAGAACGCCGCGCTCGTCGAGGTGCTCGCGGACTTCGGGCTCCACCGTGCCGAGGTCTTCGCCGATCACCAGCGATCCGGTCTCCTGCGCGCACAGCAGCAGCGAGCCCACCATGCCCTCGGGGTCGTAGCGGACGTAGGCGCCGTCGGCGGGCGAGCCGCCCTCGGGGATCCACCAGAGGCGGAACAGCCCCATCACGTGGTCGATGCGCACGCCGCCGGAGTGGCGCATGCTCTGCCGGAGGATCTGCTGGAGCGGCTCGTAGCCGCGCTCGGCGAGGCGGCGGGGATGCCATGGCGGCTGCGTCCAGTCCTGGCCCTGCTGGTTGAACTCGTCCGGCGGCGCGCCGACGCTCACCCCGTCCACCAGGGCGTCGCCGAACATCCAGGAGTCGGCGCCGCCGGCCCGGACACCGACCGCGAGGTCGTGCACGATGCCGATGGGCATGCCCGCGGCGCGCGCGCCGGCCTGTGCGGCGGCGAGCTGGTCGTCGAGGATCCACTGCATCCAGCGGTGGAAGTCGATCCGGTCCCACTCGCGCAGGGCCAGGGCGCCGACCTCGTGGCCGTAGACGTCGCGCAGCAGCGACGGCCAGCGCCGATGGTCCGGGCCGTGCTCTTCGGCCAGCGCCGACCAGGTGGCGTATTCGATCAGGGTGGCGCCCTCCCGCTCCAGGTAGGCGTGGTAGGCGGCCTCTCGCGAGGGCGAGCGCGCCACCCGGTACAGCGCTTCGAGGGCGGCGCGCTTGGCGGTCCACACGGCGTCCCGGTCGAGCAGGTCGGCGGTGCGGCCGCGTTCGCGCAGCGGTCGGGCGAGGCGCTGCACGGCTTCGCGCTGGGCGGGTTCGAGCCGGCTGTACTCCGGCACGTCTTCGACGCGGATGTAGAGCGGGCTGGCGTAGCGGCGTCCCACCGGCAGGTAGGGCGAGGGCTCCAGCGGCGGCAGGGGCTCGGTGGCGTGGACGGGGTTGACCAGGGTGAACGCGGCGCCGAGGTCGCGGGCGCTCCAGTCGGCGAGCTCGGCGAGGTCGCGCAGGTCGCCCATGCCCCAGGACGCCCGGGAACGGACCGAGTAGAGCTGGGTGGTGATGCCCCACAGCCGGCCCGCGGCGCTGGCCGGCGGCGGATCGAGCCGCTCGGGGACGACGAGGAGCGGCGCCGAGGCGACGGTGCGGCCGTGTTCGGCGCGGAGCGTGTGCACGCCGAGGGGGAGGGCGGGGCCGGGTTCGGCGTCGGTACCGTCGGCGAGCTCGACGCGCAGCCGCGCCCCCTCCGGAAGGCCGGGCCGCGGCGAGCGCCCCTGCCGGGTGACGACGGCCGGCGGGAGGACCGCGCGGGCGCGCCGCTCGCGGGCCGCCCCGAGGGCCGCACCGGGATCGGCGGCGTCGACCCCCAGCGCGCCCAGGATCGACCGGAGGGTGTCGGCGCCGACCCGCTTCCGGTGTCCGCGCCAGTCCGCATAGGTCGCCGACACACCGTGCTCTTCGGCCAGGAGGGCCAGGTCCTCATCGCTCACAGCATCCGATGATGCCCCATACCGCCCGTGTCGGCGTGGGAACGCCATGCGCCCTTCCCCCGCCGACCCCGCCGAACCGGCCGCGGCCGTGGTGTCCGCCCTGCGTCGACCAACGGCCCACGCCCCGCTTCCGGCCGCTGGCCCAGCGGCCTCCGCTCCCCCGCCACGAGCCCCCGGAGGCAGGCACAACCGCCGGACCGCTGCCGCGCACTACGCGGAACGCCTTCCGGCACCCCGTCAGGCGCGGCCGCCGGCATGTCCGCCTCACACCTCGGCCGCCGCCCCGGTGCGCTCGACACGCGCGTCCGCCCCGACGCAGTCCGCCGCCGGACCCGCCGCCGCTCCACGGCGCCGTCCGCCCGGTCCACCGGATGCGAAAGCGCCCCGGCCACGACCGCTTTCGTCGCCGGCCCCCGAGCACCACCGGCGCGGCGGGCGGCGGACCGTTCTCCGCCCGCCCCGGTACCGACCGACCGCCCACGCGCCGCTTCCGGCCGCTGGCCCAGCGGCCCCCGCTCCCCCGCCGAGAACCACCGGCGTCAGGCACACCCACCGCACTGCTGCCGCGCACTCCGCGGAACGCCTTCCGGCACCCCGCCAGGCGCGGCCACCGGAGTGCCCGCCTTGCGCCTCGGCCATCGCCCCGCCTCGCCGACCGGCCCCGGGCGGCCGCACCCCGGTACGCGGCCACCGAGCACGCAGGGGGTCCGGCGACCGGAGCAGAGCCGACCCAGGCCGGTCCACCGCTCCAGCGCGCTCCAACCAGAGTCGTCGGTGCTCGCAGGCTGGGCTCACGGCATCGAGACAAGGGCGGCTTCGCCTACAGCCTTATCGGCTCTCTCCCGCCACTGCAGAACCGGCGAGCGACCGGGATCTCCGCTGGTCGCGGCGCGGGCCGGGATACGACCGGAGGCTCCCGCAGCTCTGCGGCCGGCCGACCAGTGTTCGGTGCGTCGGACAAGCGCCACACGCGCGTCCGCCCCGGTACAGTCCGCCGCAGGGACCCCGTCGCTGCGGCGTTGCCCGCCCCCTGGCCGGTTGTCCTCAGCCCTGCCGCGGGCCCTTCGCGAAGCGCCCCGGCGCGTACCCGGGCATGGCGCAACAGCTCGCCCGCCCCGGCGGCCGCACCCCGGCACTCGGCCACCGAGCACGCAGACATGTGCCGGCGGAGGCAGCGTCAGCCCAGACCGGTCCACTGCCGGGGGCGCGTTCCGCACGTGTGCCCGCCCCGGTGCGGTATTCGGGTGACCCGGACCACCCGGGCGATGCACCCTGCACGCCCCGGGCGGCCGCGCCCCGCGAGCGTCCGCCGCAGACACCCGCCGCCGGAGGCAGAACGGAGTGGATCGGAGCCGCCGCGGAGGGGTCCGCCGAACGGAAAACCCGGCGAGACATCGGACGATCCTGTGGTTGACTGGGCCGGTGCTCAGCTCCTACCGCCGCCTGTTCAGCGTGCCCTCGCTCGGTTCGCTCATGTTCTGGTCGCTGGCGGCGCGGCTGCACATCGCGGGGATGCCGATCGCGGTCACGTTCCTGGTCGCCGACTGGACGGGCTCCTACGCGTTCGCGGGGCTGGTCGCCGGCGCACTGACGGTCGGAACCGCACTCGGCGGGCCGGTGCGCGGGCGGATGGCCGACCGGCGCCCCGCCGACCGGCTGCTCACCGTCTCCGCCGCGGTCTACGGGACCGGCCTGGCGGCCATGGCGGTCCTTCCGGCCGACCTGTGGTGGGCGGCGGTGCCGCTGGCCGTGGCCACCGGCCTGTTCCAGCCGCCGGCCACCCAGATCGGGCGCTCGCTCTGGCCGCGCATCACCAAGGGCGAGGTGCGGCAGACCCTCTTCGCGGCCGAGGCCACCCTGCAGGAGCTGCTCTTCATCGTGGGCCCGCTGCTCGCCGCCCTGGTCGTCGGCTTCGGCGGCGGCCGGATCGGGATCGCCGTCCTGGGCGGCATCGCCTGCGTCGGCGCGGCCGGCTTCGCCGCGGCACTGCGCCGGGCGGGCCACACCGCCCCGCCCGGCGACAGGGGCGCCGCTCCGGCGAAGAGCCGCTCCCTGTTGGCCGACCGGCAGATCCTGATCGTCATCGGCGTGATCATGCTGCTGGTGGCGGGCCTGGGCTCGATCGACCTGAACATGGTGGCCTGGGCACGCGAGCTCGGCGCGCCCTCCTATGCGGGCGGCCTGATGGCGGTCTACGCCTTCGGGTCGCTGGTGGGCGGCCTGATCGCCGGCACACTGGCCGGGCGCCCGCGGATCGCCCGGCGCGCCTTCGGGGCGGCCGCGGGGCCGCTGCTGCTGATCCCGCTGCTCCCGCCGGTCCTGCACCTGCCGACGCCGTGGCTGGTGGCCCCCGTGCTGTTCGCCGCCGGGCTGGCGATCGCGCCGACGGTGGCGGCCGTCACCGAGCGGGTCGGCGCGCTTGCGCCGGAGCACCGCCGCGGCGAGGCGTACGGCTGGATGACGACGGCGACCACCGGCGGCATCGCGCTGGCCTCGCCGCTCACCGGCTGGCTGGTCGACCAGGGCGGCATCGCGCTGGGGGTGGCGGGCGCGGCCTGCCTCGCGGTTGCCGCGGCGCTGCTCAGCCTGGCGCTGCGGGCCCCCGCCGAGGAGTCCCCCGCCGCCCAGCAGGGCGGCCCCGAGGGGCCCGTCGAACCGCACAGCGCCGCAAGCTAGGGCCCGGCACCCTCCCCGCGGACCCGGCGGCCGGACCCGGACGGACCGGTACCCGGACTCCGGCACGCTCCATTACCGCCCTCCCCAGAGCCGCTCGCATCCGGGTGGCGCGCGCGTGTCGCAATCCCGTCCGATTTTCCCCTGTTTATTCGGTTCCGAAATCTGCATTACCCAATGACCGAAAACGGGGCGCGCGGGGGCCCTGCGCCCCGAGGGGCGGGACCGGCGACCCACCGCGCGGCACTTGGGCGGCCATCAGACCCCCCGAACCGCCCGGTTGGCGCCGTATGCCCTGCTTTGCGCGCCGACGCCGCTGGCACCGCGGTATCGGATCGCCCTATCCGGCGGCAACCTCTCTAGAGATGCCGGCGAACCGGTTATCTTTCCCTGTCGGGCACTCCGGACACGTGAGAGATCCACGAGGTTGGGGCAAGAAAAGTGTGAGTTTCTACAGACTGGGACTCGCATATGGATCGAACTAGTCTCTCCAATGTGGAATCGGCAACGAGCGAGAAGAACGGCGCACGGGACACCGAGACGAGCCCGGTGTCGCCCTTCTTCGTCCAAGACGGCAAGCGCGGCTCGCGCGACAGCCCGGGCCCGGCACTCGGCGATCTCGTCACCCCGGAGGTCCTCCGCCAGTGGGGCGTGCGCGGCGCGGCCGCCATCGCCGCCGGCCTGGTCTTCGGGCTGACCAGTGACGACCCCAGGATCGGCGCCACCGCAGCCGCCGCTGTCCTGATCGGCCTGATCGTGCACCAGTCGCGGCGCCGCTCCGAGGTGCCCCGCTGGCGCAAGCCCAACATGGCCCAGCGGCGCACCGAGGCGCAGCTGCGCGTCATGAAGCGCATGGGCTACCGCGTCCTGCACGCCCGCGCCACCCCCGGCGGCAACGGCCAGATCGACCACTTCATCGTCGGCCGGCGGGGCGCGTTCGCCATCGACTCCGAGGCGTGGGACAAGCGCCTCCCCCTCCGCAACAAGCTGGAGAGCCTCTACCACGGCCGGTTCTCCAAGAACGAGCGCATCGACGAAGCCCTCGAGGAGGCCCGCACCGCGGCCGAGCTGATCAGCACCGAGCTCGGCAAGGACGTCCGGGTGCGCGCCTCGCTGGCGATCTACGGCCCCGGCATGCCCTGGGACAGCCACAACCTCCGCGGTGTCGACATCATCCGCGGCACCAAGGTCCGCAAGTGGCTGCGCACCGGCAAGAGCCGGCTGAACGAGCAGGAGATCGAGGACATCCACCGCGCTGCCGAGAAGGTGCTGCGCCCCACCGAGTGACCGGCGGCCCCCTTCCGCTCCGCCGCCGGTGTGCGGCACCCGCCGCACCGCAAGTCGACGGCCCGCCCCCTGCACCCCGGGCGGGCCGTTCTGCGTGGCCCGGGGGGGCCGGCGGACCCGAGGGCGCCCTCCCGCCGACCCGGGCAGCGCCGCCGCACGGGACCGCATCCCCGGCGCACCGGGGCACCCGGCCCTGCATCTCACGATGCGGAACGGCGATCTTCTTTTTCGAGACACAAGCAGGTCGCGGGCAGCGCTACCATCGGGATGAAAACCCGTATCCGTTGGGAGCATCCCCATGCCGCAGCTGCGCTCACGCACCGTCACCCACGGCCGCAACATGGTCGGCGCCCGCGCCCTCATGCGCGCCTCCGGCGTAGAGCGCGAGGACTTCGGCAAGCCCATCGTGGCCGTGGCCAACAGCTTCACCCAGTTCGTTCCGGGCCACGTGCACCTGCGCGAGGTGGCCGACGTCGTCGCGGACGGGGTGCGCGAGGCGGGCGGCGTCCCGCGCGAGTTCAACACCATCGCGGTCGACGACGGCATCGCCATGGGCCACGGCGGCATGCTCTACTCGCTGCCGAGCCGCGAGCACATCGCCGACGCCGTCGAGTACATGGTGAACGCGCACTGCGCCGATGCGCTGGTGTGTGTCTCCAACTGCGACAAGATCACGCCGGGCATGCTGCTGGCCGCGATGCGGCTGAACATCCCCACGGTCTTCGTCTCCGGCGGCCCGATGGAGGCCGGCAAGGTCACGGTGGTCGAGGGCACCGCCACCAAGGAGCGCAAGCTCGACCTGATCAACCCGATGATCGCCGCCGCCGATGAGAGCGTCTCCGACGAGGAGCTCAGCGTCCTGGAGGAGGCGGCCTGCCCCACCTGCGGCTCCTGCTCGGGCATGTTCACCGCGAACTCGATGAACTGCCTGACCGAGGCGCTGGGCCTGGCGCTGCCCGGCAACGGCACGGTGCTCGCCACCCACGTCGCCCGCAAGCAGCTCTACAGCGACGCCGGCCGCCTGGTGGTGGAGGTCGCCAAGCGCTACTACGAGGGCGACGACTCCTCGGTGCTGCCGCTGTCGATCGCGACGCCGGAGGCGTTCGGCAACGCCATGGCGCTGGACATCGCGATGGGCGGCTCCACCAACACGATCCTGCACCTGCTGGCGGCCGCCACCGAGGCCGGCGTCGACTTCGGCCTGCCCGAGATCGACGCGCTCTCCCGCCGGGTGCCGTGCCTGTGCAAGGTCGCACCGAACACGGAGAAGTACCACGTCGAGGACGTCCACCGGGCGGGCGGCATCCCGGCGATCCTCGGCGAGCTGGCCCGCGGCGGGCTGATCGACACGTCGCTGCCGACCGTGCACGGCAAGACCGTCGGCGAGTTCATCGCCGAGTGGGACATCGCCGCCGGCACCGCGACCGCGGAGGCGGTCGAGCTGTTCCACGCCGCCCCCGGCGGCAAGCGCACCACCAAGGCCTACTCGCAGAACGTGCGGTGGGACTCGCTGGACACCGACCGCGCCGAGGGCTGCATCCGCTCCGTGGAGCACGCCTACAGCGCCGACGGCGGGCTGGCGATGCTGTTCGGCAACCTGGCCGAGGACGGCGCCGTGGTGAAGACCGCCGGCGTCGAGGAGGAGCTGCTGACCTTCAGCGGCCCGGCCAAGGTGTTCGAAAGCCAGGAGGAGGCGGTCGACGGCATCCTCAACAAGCGGATCGAGCCCGGCGACGTCGTGGTGATCCGCTACGAGGGCCCCAAGGGCGGCCCCGGGATGCAGGAGATGCTGTACCCGACCAGCTTCCTGAAGGGCCGCGGCCTGGGCAAGGCGTGCGCGCTGGTGACGGACGGCCGGTTCTCCGGCGGCACGTCGGGGCTGTCCATCGGGCACGCCTCGCCCGAGGCGGCGGCCGGCGGCGACATCGCCCTGGTCGAGGACGGCGACACCGTCACCATCGACATCCCCAACCGCGGCCTCACCCTGGAGGTCAGCGCCGAGGAGCTGGGGGCGCGCCGCGAGCGGCTGCTGAAGGAGCTGGGCGGCTTCCAGCCGCGCAACCGCGAGCGCCCGGTCACCGCGGCGCTGCGCGCCTATGCGGCCATGGCCACCTCGGCCTCGACCGGTGCCGCCCGCGACGTCGCCCAGATCGAGCAGCGCGCGGCGGACCGCACCTCCTGACCGCGCCCGGCAGTACCGGACGGCCGGACCCCGCCTTCCCGGCGGGATCCGGCCGTTCGCGTGCCGCGGCCGCCGCGGTCGAGCGCCTCCGCGTCGCGGCGGGGCGAGCCCGCCGCCGAGCGGGGCAAGGCCCAATCCGGGCTGGAGCAGCAGGCCGGAGCATCGCACGAGGGCCGCAGCGCTTCGGCCGGCGCCGGCCCGCTCCTCCGGTTCCGCTCGCACCCGGCACGCATCCGGCCGTCCCCCGCTGACGGCCCGCTGCCGGATCCGGGCTCCGGGACGCACACGGTGCTGACCGGGCCTGCCCTGCCGACACGGTGCGGCTGCGGCGCCCGGCACCCGCCCCGCCCCCGTGTGCCGCCCTTCCAAGACTGTCGGCGCGAACCTCCCTCGCCGGGCCGGCAGGCCGCCTCGGTCCGCGCATCGGCCCGGGTCCGCATTCGGCTCAGGCCCGGCGGAGCGGAGCGCAGCGGTTCGCCGAACCGCTGGGTAGAGCCGGCACGGAAGCCGCGGCGAGCCACGGCCCCACGCCGGCCGGGGATTCGCCCGTGCAGCGCAGGAAGTCAGGAAGTGGGGCCGCGGAGGGCCGCGATTCGGCAGGCGGGCCGCACCGCTCTCACCGGCGCGCACGGCCGCGACCGGAGAACGGGCTCTCGCCCCGTCGGCCCGGCACCACCGGATTCCGGCGGCGCACACGGGCGGAAACCCGGACCTGCGGTGCTGCACTCCGGTGCAGCGCACGGCGGCTGCGCTGCCTGCACCGGCCCCCGCTCCGACACGGTGCCGGCCTGCGCAGTCGGCACGGCGGCCGAGCCGGCCCCCGGGGATGTCATGGCGTTCACCGCGAGCGGCGTCGCCAGGCACACCCTCCGCACGGCTGACAGGGGAACCAGGGCAGGCTTCTGCTCGATCGGGAGCACGCCGCGAGGGGCGCGCCGGGGCGAGAAGCAGCAGGGCAGGTGTTCGCCGAACCCGCCCGAGGGCGTGTTGGGTGGGTGGCGTTCACCGCGAGCGGTGTCCTGGTGCACCCATCGCAAGGCCGACGAAGGAGTCAGGGCGAGTTTTCCCTGTCGACTAAGGAGAACCCCGCGAGGGGCGTGCCAGGGCGCAGCGCAGCAGGACAGGTGTTCGCCCAACACGTCCGGAACGTGTTGGGCGGGTGGCGTTCACCGCGAGCGGCGTCCTGGTGCACCCATCGCCAGGCCGACGAAGGAGTCAGGGCGGGTTTTCCTGTCGACTAAGGAGAACCCCGCGAGGGGCGTGCCAGGGCGCAGCGCAGCAGGACAGGTGCCCACCCAACACGCCCTAGCCGCAGCAGCCGCCCCCGCAGCAGCCTCCGCCGCCCTGGGGCGCGGGGGCCGCGGCCCTGCCGGCGACGGCGACACTGGACAGGAGCTTCACGGAGTCGCCGTGCCCGGACGGGCAGGAGGCCGGGTCGGACGACTCTGCCATGGGGCGGGAGAGTTCGAACGAGTCGCCGCAGGTGCGGCAGGCGTATTCGTAACGAGGCATGGACCCAGGATAGGGAGCCCGCCCCGCCGGCGGAGGCCCGGCACGGAGGTTGTGGACGACCAGCTCGGGGCAGCGGCCCCGGCCGGCCCGCGCCGCGCAGACATCGCCGCGCACCCGGCAGCGGCCACCTCCCCGAATCCCGCCGGCGGAGCCATCGCCGCTCTGCGAGCACCTCACGCGGTGCCGCGCCGCCGGCACCCCGTCCAGCGCCCCCGGACCCGCCGCAAGGACAGCTGCTCACCACCGCACCGGCGCGGACGTTGCGGTCGACCCGCACACGGCAGCGGAGCGGCAAGCGCCGACGCGCCATACAGACACCGTCGCTCCCGGCGCCGGCTCCGGCCACCACCCGGCCGGACCGCGGACGGCGTCACCGCGGCTCACAGAGCACGTCGGGCCGCGCTGGACTCGCCCGACCGACAGCCCCCTCACCGCCCCGCTCACTCGCGCAGGGGCCGTGGTACACGGGACAGCCGACCCCCGCCAGCCACACGCCGAGCCGGCAGCCCGGCGCGTCCGGCACGCCCATCCCCGCAGGCCGCGGCTGGCGTCGCGGCTCCCCGGCCACCGCAGCACCGGACGTGCGGCCAGCAGACCGCCCCTCCCCCCGGCGCCGCCGCGGGCGGCTGCCGCCGGGCACCGGAGCACCACGACGCCGGTGCAGACAGCAGAACGGGCGCCCCCGGGCCGGTTCGGTCCGGGAACGCCCTTCGCTGAGCCGGCGCCGCCGATGGCGGAGCCTGTCGCGGCACCGCAGGGGTGCCGCGGGCAGTCAACGCGACCGTGCCACCGACGGCCGCACCGGGGCGGCACCGCCCCGAGACCGCCTAGGCCGCCTGCTTCGCCATGTACGGCGCCCACTGGGGGTCGCCGTGCTGATCACCGTTGATCAGCCGCCAGTGCAGTCCGCGCGGCACGCTCGGCGTGACGTTGAGCGTCCAGCCCAGTTCGTCGAGCAGCCGGTCGGCCTTGCGGTGGTTGCAGGGCTTGCAGGAGGCGACGACGTTCTCCCACACGTGCGCGCCGCCGCGGCTGCGCGGGATGACGTGGTCGATGGTCTCGGCACGCTTACCGCAGTACGCGCAGTGGTTGCTGTCCCGCCGCATCAGCGCGATCCGGGTGAGCGGCACGCGCCGCCGGTAGGGCACCCGGATGTAGCGCCGCAGCCGGATCACCGACGGCACCGAGAGCACGGATGTCGCCGAATGGAGGACGGCACCCGCCTCGTCACCGTGGACGACCTCGGCCTTATCGCGCAGCACGAGCAGCACGGCTCGGCGAAGGGGCAGGGTAGTGAGGGGTTCGTAGCTGGCGTTGAGGAGGAGCACGTGGCGGCGTAGCTCCCCTGTCGCGGGCGCGCTCATCGTCCCGCCCCGACCGTGCGTGTCTCTACCCCAGCCAGCCAGTCGGCCAGCCAGGAGACCTCCTTGTGGGCCGGTCGGGGGACCGGCGCTGTCGACTCGTTCACACGGACCTCCCGTAGGTGGTTCCCGCAGTGTTGCGTCCCGCATTCAGTGTGCTGGGTCCGGACGGTACCGCGCCACCCCAATTATCCTGCGGTGCTGCCTTCCGATCATCGCGCACGGATCCGCCCGGGCCGGGAAAGCGCGCCGATAGGCTGCCGCCATGGCCGATCTCCGCTACCCCAATGCCGCCCGCTCGGGCCCCGTCGAGATGCTGCACGGGCAGCCCGTCGCCGACCCCTACCGCTGGTTGGAGGACGCCGATTCGGCGGCCGCAAAGGACTGGTCCGCGGCACAGGACGAGCTCTACCGGCGGTGGGCGCAGGAGCGCGAGCCGCGCGACGGCGCCACCGGCTACTTCACCGCCGCACTGGAGCGGCTGCTCGGTGCGGGCTACACGGCCGCGCCGGTCTGGCGCGGCGAGCGCTCCTTCTGGATGCGCCGCGCGCCGGGGCAGGAGCACGGCGTGCTGCTCACCGCGGCGCCGGGCGAGCCGGAGCGCGTGCTGATCGACCCCGGGGCGCTGGACCCGGACGGCACCACCACCCTCGACGGCTGGTTCCCCGATCAGGAAGGCCGGCTCCTCGCCTATCTGCTCTCCGAGGGCGGCGACGAGGAGTCGCGGCTGCGCGTGATGGACATCGCCACCGGGGAGACCGTCGACGGGCCGATCGACCGGACCCGCCACCACGCACCGGCGTGGCTGCCCGGCGGGGACGCCTTCTACTACGTCCGCCGGCTGCCGCCGGAGGAGGTGCCGGCCGGCGAGGCCCAGTACCACCGCCGCGTCTACCTGCACCGGGTGGGCCGCCCGACTGAGGAGGACGTGCTCGTCTTCGGCGCGGGCCGGGACATGACGGAGTTCTACGCGCTGGACACCGACGACTCCGGCCGGTACCTGCTGCTGACGGCGGCCCTCGGCACCTCCGCGGCCAACGACGCCTGGGTGGCCGACCTGTCGGCGACCGGGCCCGAGGCGCCGCGCTTCACCCCGATCCAGGTCGGCGCCGACGCCGAGGTCGACCCGCGGATCGGGCGGGACGGCCGCCTGTACCTGTTCACCGACCGCGACTCCCCGCGCGGCCGGGTGTGCGTCTGCGACCCGGCCGAGCCGGATTATGCGCAGTGGCGGACGCTGGTCGGCCCGGACCCGCAGGCGGTGCTGGACGGCTATGTGATCGCCGACGGTGCCGGCGCCGAGCAGGCGCAGCTGGTCGCGCTCTGGTCGCGGCACGCGGTGAGCGAGGTGACACGGCACGACCTGGAGACCGGCGCTCTGCTGGGCCGGGTCGAGCTGCCGGGCCTGGGCAGCGTCACCGCGGCGACGGTGCGCGACGACGGCGGCCACGAGGTCTGGCTCTCCTACACCGACCACACCACTCCCCCGGCGGTGTACCGGCTCGACGTGAACACCGGCGCGCTGGAGCCGTGGGCGCAGGCTCCGGGCGCGGCGGAGCTGGACCTGCCGGGCGTGCGGGTCGAGCAGGCCGCGTTCGCGTCCGCGGACGGCACCACGGTGCGGATGCTCGTGCTGACGCCGTGCAGTGCGCGCGGCCCGCTGCCCACGGTCCTGTACGGCTACGGCGGCTTCCGGCTGCCGCTGACGCCCGGCTACAGCGCGAACGCGCTCGCCTGGGTGCAGGCCGGCGGGGCCTACGCCATCGCCGGGCTGCGCGGCGGCCTGGAGGAGGGCGAGGAGTGGCACCGGGACGGCATGCTCGACCGCAAGCAGAACGTCTTCGACGACTTCGCGGCGGCCGCCGAGCACCTGGTGGCGCGCGGCACCGCCGATCCGGAGCGGCTGGCCGTGATGGGCGGCAGCAACGGCGGCCTGCTGGTCGGAGCGGCCATCACGCAGCGCCCGGAGCTGTTCGCCGCAGCGGTCTGCTCGGCGCCGCTGCTGGACATGGTGCGCTATGAGCGGTTCGGCCTGGGCCGGCTGTGGAACGTCGAGTTCGGCTCGGCCGACGACCCGGAGCAGCTCGGCTGGCTGCTGGGCTACTCGCCCTATCACCGGGTGGCGGAGGGGGTGCACTACCCCTCGGTGCTGTTCACCGTGTTCGACAACGACACCCGGGTGGATCCGCTGCACGCCCGCAAGATGTGCGCGGCGCTGCAGTACGCGACGGCGTCGCCGCCCTCGCAGCGCCCGGTGCTGCTGCGCCGCGAGTCGGAGGTGGGGCATTCGGCGCGGTCGGTGAGCCGGAGTATCCAGCTCGGCGCCGAGCAGCTCGCCTACCTTGCGCGCGGAACCGGCCTCGCGGTCCCGTCGGGCACGGCGTAGTCCCGCAGGGCGGGGCTGCCCCGCCCCGCCGGCCCGGCGGCTGGGAGGATTGATGGCGGCCCCGCCCATAACGGGCGGGGCCGTTCGACGTCGTCAGCGAGGAGCGGCAGTGGTGGAGACGGTGGCCGAGGGCGCGGCGGAGTCCGGTGCGGCGCTCGGCGGCGGGCAGGTGCACGTCCACGAGGCGCAGATCCGGTTCGCCGATCTGGACCCGCTGAACCACGTCAACAACGTCCGGATGCTCACCTACCTGGAGGACGCCCGGGTGGGCTTCCTGAAGTGGGCCTCCGACGAGGAGGGCGGCCCGCTGTTCGGGTCGCTGGTGGTGGCGCGGCACGAGGTCGACTACGTGCGGCCGCTGCTGCTGCGCCGCGCGCCGGTGACCGTGCGGATGGACGTGGCCGAGGTCCGCACGGCCAGCTTCCGGCTCCGGTATGTGCTGGCCGACGAGGAGCACGTGTACCTGCGCGGCACGTCGGTGATGGTCGGGTTCGACCTGGAGCGGCAGGGCGTCCGCCGCCTGGACGGCGGCGAGCGCTCCCACCTGTACCGCTACCTCCCGGTCGGCGCCGGCGTCGACGGCGAGGTCGCCGGCGCCTAGGGCGTGACCGGCCGCTGAGGCGGGACGGAGCAGAGCGGGGCGGCGGTTCCCCGACCGGCAGCGGAGAAGGAGCGGGCGCGGCGCGACGGTGGGCACGGCGCAGCCGGCTCCGGCCGCTCGGCCGCACCGGCCTCACCGCCCACACGGCCCTTCGGCAGCACGCCCGTGCCGGCGCTGCGGCCGCGCCTCCCGGGCGCTCCAGCGGGGTCGGCACGCCGTCCCTACGTCCGGCGCGGCCGGGGCGAAGCGCCCGCTCGTGACCGCGGAGACCGCCTGCTCGTCCTGCGCCGGCGCGCGGTAGCGCGCCCGGCACGGGGACACGCCTGCCGGGCGGCGTTCCGGCGGAGCCGTCGTTCTGCGGGTCGATGCCGAGCACTGGACGGGCCCCACCCGGGCGGGCAGCGCACCGGCCTCGCCGCCGGGGGGGGGCGGCGGCAGCTGCATCGATGGCACGGGAGGAACCCGCCGTCCGTCCGCGAGCTCAGCGGCTCCGGCTGCAGACCAGGCGGTCCGCAGCCGGAGCCCGGCGGTCCGCGGCGGCACGGCTCCGCGGCGCCGCCGACCGGAGTCAGCCCGGTTCGGAGGACGCTGCGCCGTGCAGGGTCCGGCCGCGCGTCTCCTGCGACGCGGCGACCGCGACCAGCGTCAGGACGCAGGTTCCGGCAACGTAGACGGAGATCGGCAGGGACGAGCCGAAGGACGCGAGCAGGGCCGTCGCGATGAGCGGCGCGAGGCCGCCGGCGACGATCGAGGCGAGCTGGTAGCCGATGGAGGCGCCGGAGTAGCGGGTGCGGGTGCCGAAGAGCTCGGAGAAGAACGCGGCCTGCGGCCCGTACATGGCGGCGTGCAGGACGAGTCCGACACCGGCGGCGGTGAGCACCAGGGGGAACGTGGCGCCGTCGAGGAGCGGGAAGAAGGCGAAGACCCACACGCCGACGCCGATGGCGCCGAACGCGGTGACGGGGCGCCGGCCGACCTTGTCCGAGAGCAGTCCCCAGAGCGGGACGGCGATGAGCTGGGCGACGGCGGCGATGATGAGGGCGTTGAGGACGGTGCTGTTGTCGAGGCCGACCTCGTCGGTGGCGTAGACGAGGATGAACGCCGTGATCACGTAGTAGGAGGTGTTCTCGGCGAGCCGGACGCCCATCGCGACGAGGAGCTCGCGCCAGTGCTCGGTGACGACGGCGATGAGCGGCGGGCGCTCGGGGGCGCCCTGCTGGGCGGCGCGGGCGTCGGCGGCGCGCTTGGCGTCGAGGAAGACGGGCGACTCTTCGACGGCGAGGCGGACGTAGAGGCCGACGAGGACGAGGAGCCCGGAGAGCAGGAACGGGATGCGCCAGCCCCAGGTGGTGAAGGCGTCGGGGTCCTGGACGGCGGCGAGGACGGCCAGCACGGCGGTGGCCAGCAGGTTGCCGCAGGGGACGCCGGCCTGGGGCCAGGAGGCCCAGAAGCCGCGGTAGCGGTCGCCGCCGTGTTCGGAGACGAGGAGGACGGCGCCGCCCCATTCGCCGCCGAGGGCGAATCCCTGGACGACGCGGAGGAGGACGAGGAGGAGCGGGGCGCCGAGGCCGATGGCCGCGTAGCCGGGCAGGAGGCCGATGAGGAAGGTGGCGCCGCCCATCATCAGCAGGCTGATGACGAGGAGCTTCTTGCGTCCGATGCGGTCGCCGTAGTGGCCGAAGACGAGTCCGCCGACGGGGCGGGCGATGAAGCCGACGGCGTAGGTGGCGAAGGAGAGCAGGACGCCGGTCAGCGGCTCGGAGTCGGGGAAGAAGACGCTGCCGAAGACGAGGGCGGCGGCGGAGCCGTAGAGGAAGAAGTCGTACCACTCGATGGTGGTGCCGATGAGGCTGGACGCGACGACGCGCGCGAAGGGGCCGCGGGCGGGTCTGCCGGAGGTGTCGGTCTCGGGGGTGGGGGCCATGGGGGGTCACCCTTTCCGGGCATGCACTTGTAACGGGGGTGCAGTGCAGCCATGCGCGGGTTCAGGGCGCAACGACGGTGAGGGTGTACCCATGCGGACAGCCCGGCGACCGTGCCGCCGGGCCGCTCCTGAGGGTTAGAGCTGGTGGCAGCGAACCGCGTCGAGGAACGCCGACCACTCCGAAGACGACAGCACGAAGTGGCCGGCGCCTGGATTCTGCGAATCACGCACCGCGGCACTGCCGCCGGGCACGTCGGCGACCTCAACGCAGTTCTGCGGGTTGCTGTGGCTCGACTTGCGGAACTTCAGGCTCTCGGACATGGGACTCCTCGGTTGGGGGTTGGCGAGGGTGTACCCATTCAGACGGCCCGGCGACCGTGCCGCCGGGCCGTTGCTGTCACCTAAAGCCGGCCGTGCTTGAGGGCTTCGAGGAAAGCGTGCCACTCGCCGGAAGTGAACTCGACGTGGCCCAGGTGACGGTGCTGCGTGTCGCGCACCAAAGTGCGCACGCCTTCGTTGACCTCGACGCACTCGCCGCCGTTGACCGAGTAGCTGGACTTGCGGAAGGTCGGATTCTCGGACACCAGGGCTCCTCACGCCAGGGGGGGCAGCAGCGAGGGTGTACCCAAGTAGACGGCCCGGCGACCGCATCGCCGGGCCGCTGCTGAGGGTTAGAGCTGGTGGCAGCGAACCGCGTCGAGGAACGCCGACCACTCCGAAGAAGGCAGGATGAAGTGCCCGGCGCTAGGGTTCTGCGAATCACGCACCGCGGCACTGCCGCCGGGCACGTCGGCGACCTCAACGCAGTTCTGCCCGCCACCGCCGCTGTAAGAGGAGGTGCGGAACTTCAGGCTCTCGGGCATGCGACTCCTCGGTTGGGGGTTAGCGAGGGTGTACCCATGCAGACGGCCCGGCGACCGTGCCGCCGGGCCGTTGCTGTGGCTTAGAGCTGGTCGTGCTTGAGGGCTTCGAGGAAGGCGTGCCACTCGCCGGAGGTGAACTCGACGTGGCCCAGGTGGCGGTGCTGCGTGTCGCGCACCGCCGAGCCTCCGGCGAAGTCGGCGACCTCGACGCAGTTGTTGTTGTTCGGCTGGCTATAGCTGGACTTGCGGAAGTCGAGGGCTACCTCCACACACCCCTCGGTGCGAGCGCCGGAGTAGGAGGACTTGCGGAAGGTCGGATTCTCCGGCACCAAGGGCTCCTCGCGTCAGGGGGCAGCAGCAAGGGTGTACCCATGCAGACGGCCCGGCGACCGTGCCGCCGGGCCGTCTCTGTGGCTTAGAGCTGGTGGCAGCGGACCGCGTCGAGGAACGCCGACCACTCCGAAGAAGGCAGGATGAAGTGGCCGGCGCCTGGGTTCTGAGAATCGCGCACCGCGGCACTGCCGCCGGGCACGTCGGCGACCTCGACGCAGTTCTGCGGGTTGCTGTGGCTCGACTTGCGGAACTTCAGGCTCTCGGACATGGGACTCCTCGGTTGGGGGTTAGCGAGGGTGTACCCAAGCAGACGGCCCGGCGACCGTGCCGCCGGGCCGCTGCTGAGGCCTAAAGCCGGCCGTGCTTGAGGGCTTCGAGGAAAGCGTGCCACTCGCCGGAGGTGAACTCGACGTGGCCCAGGTGGCGGTGCTTCGTGTCCCGAACCAGCGTGAGCACACCCTCTCGGACCTCAACGCACTCGCCGCCGTTGGCCGAGTAGCTGGACGTGTGCCAGTTGCTCATACCTTCTCTTCTTCCTGTTGCAGCTCGCGGAGGAGCTTGACGCTGTCCCGGGGAGACAGGGCATCCGCGGTGAGGGCGCCGAACCTGCGGCGGGCGTGGGTGACGGCCTGCGTATGGGTGACCACGTCACCGCCGACCATGGTCTCTACGTAGACCGCCCACTCCAGCGCCTCGATTTCCAGGATCGTATAAGAGCCTTGCATCGAGGCGTGCGCTCCGACCTCACGTGGGAGGACCTGCAGCGTTATATAGGGGTTCTCCGACAACTCTATGAGCTTCTGCCACTGCTTGCGCATCACTTGAAGCCCCCCGACCAGCTGCGAGACGCCCGCCTCGCTCACGACGAAGTGGGCCTCAAGCGGACGGTCCCGCCAGAAGGCGTCTTGGCGGGTCATTTGAGAGGCTGCGAAGCGTTCGACCTCGTCAGAGGACTTTGGCGGAATTGCTACCGCCAGCACTTCGCGCGCGTACTCCTCCGTCTGCAGCAGGGCAGGCACCACAAGAGCCTGCCATTGCTGCAACGAGGAAGCCCGCGTCTGTTCGATGTGTACGTAGCGCCGAAGCAGTTTGTGGTGCTCGGCTTCATTCGTGGGCAGCAGGCTCGCCAGTAGCCCGTCTGCCCCGAGAGCCCCTTCCAGCAGAAGGGCGAACTCGCGGCTCGGGATGTGGCCGCCCGACTCGTACCTACCGATGGTCTGGCGGCCGACGTGGACGCGATCGGCGAGTTCTGTCTGGTTGAGGTGGGACTTTATGCGCGCTTCGCGAAGTGTGCGAGCTATCGACACCGCCGCAGCTATTTCCTCCGGGGTCTCCGCTTTTGCCATTGTTCTATGGTGTCACATGTGTTCGATGACTGTTAGATGATGTCGTAAATTTGTCGGCCCGTGCTCGCACCCTGTCGAAATAACAGCAGGTCAATAGCGATTTCCTTGCCCTTAGAGGGACGCTTCCTACACGGAAGTTCAAGACAACAAGGGAGCTGTTCTCTATGTCTGCTGATGCCCCCAGGCCCGGACCCCGCTGGTTCGGGGCCCGTAAGCGCGGCTATGTCCCGCCGTCTTACTGGGTGCCCGACTACCCCGACTTCTGCCGGCTCTC
>NZ_BAAGXT010000037.1:0-61767 GCF_054779695.1 Nocardiopsis coralliicola
GTCGCGGCCGCGCGGATCGCGCTCGCGCTCCCGGTCGCGGGGACCGCGCTCGCGCGGTTCGGGGGCGCGGCGCCGGCGCGGCTGCTCGTCATCCCAGAAACCGCCGTCGTCGCCTGCTTCTCCCCTGCGGCGCCCGACGCGTTCGTCCTGCGGCGGGCCGTCGGCCCGCCGCCTGCCGCCGCTGCCGCGCGGCTCCGGCGCGGGGCCGTCGGCCCTGCGGCGGCCTCCGCCGGCGTTACGTCGTCTCTCGGTACTCACGCGTCCTCGATTGCATCTCTACGGCCGATGGGCCTGACGACTCGGGTGGAAGGGGACCGTGCGGTCCCCCTGGGGGATACGTACCGGCCGGAACTCCCGGACCGCGCCGACAAGCGCACCGTCGCACCGGGGGGAGCGGCGGTTTCCTCGCTCATCTCATGTGACGCGCAACCCAGGGGCGGGGTTTTCCGCCCGGCCGGAAGACGTGGTCCTCGGCTTCCTCCTGTCGTGGACCTCTCTGGCGGGCCCTCATACGGGCGCAGCAGCGGGCGCCGTGCAAAGCACGCGTCACGCTAAGGCCACAGCATCGCATAGCACAACCCAGCGGGGAGGGTACCCCTGCGACGCTCCGCCGCCGATCACGGTCTGGACACCCTATGTTCGGCGGAGCCCAGCGTACGGGTCGGCGCGACACCCTCGACCGCCACGGTCCAGCAACACCGCGTGACCACGGAGGATGCCGCCGAAACCCGGCGCCGCGCTCCCGCGCGGCACGCACGGCGGCGATCCCGGGCGCAACACCCCTGGATGTTATCTGCGCAACAGTCGTGCGGGGCGCCGGGCAGCGGAGGGCCCGGCCGCATCGGAGCGGATCAGGCCCGTCACGTTCCGCGCACGGCAGCGGTGCGCGAGGCCGGCACCGCCGGTCGGGACGGCCGGGCGGCGTGTCGGTGTACCGCCCTGTCGCTGCAGGGATCTGTCGCCGTGTCGACACGGCTCTACAGGGACAGGGCGCCATGGCGTTGCAGGGCCGCGGGAAGGGTTCTGCAGGGGGATAGGGGCGGAGGGCCTCCGGCGCGCAGCGCCGCGCCGGGGACCGGAACTGCGGTCTCTACTGCCCCGGGAGTCCCCTGCCTCCCGTCTGCCGCAGCCGGCGGCTACTGGGCCGCGCCGGGCGCGGCACCGCCGCCCTGGCTGCCGCCTCCGGCGCCGTCCTGGTCCCCTCCGGCGCCGCCGCCACCCCCCGGGTCGCCGCCGCCGGTGTCCCCGCCGTCGCCGCCCTGGCCGGGGTCGGGATCGCCGCCGGTTCCGTCTTCGCCGCCGTTGCCGCCGTCGTCCTCGTCCGGCGATTCGCCGCCGCCGGGCTCCCCGGTCGGTGCGTCACTGCCGCCGTCCTCCGCGGGCTCGGACTCCTCCGGCTCGTCGGGCCGAGCCTCGCCGGTGCCGGGGAGAACGCCGCCGGGGGGCACATCGGGCTCCTGGCTGCCGCCGCCGCGCTCGGCCGAGCCGCCCCAGGCCGGCGCGGGGAACTCGCGCACCGGCTCGCCTTCCATGGCCCGCTCCATGAACTGCTTCCAGATGAGGGCCGAGGTGGTGCCGCCGTAGACGCTGCCCACTCCGGGCAGCTCCAGCGGCTGGCCGTCGGCCCGGCTGAGGCCGACCGCCACGGACAGCTGCGGGGTGTACCCGGCGAACCAGGCCGCGGTGGCACTGTCGGTGGTACCGGTCTTGCCGGCGGCGGGACGGCCGTCGGCCAGTGCCGCCGAAGAGCCGGTGCCGCCCTCCACCACCTGCTGCAGGGCGTAGGTGGTGTCGGCGGCGACCCCGGTGCTGACCGCACGGGTACCGGTATCCAGCGCCTCCGCGTCGACCGGGTCGATCGGGCCGTCGGGGCCGGACACCTCGGTGATCATGTGCCGGGGCATGTGCACGCCCTCGTTGGCGAAGGTCGCGAAGCCGGACGCCTGGTCCAGTTCGGTCACCTGGTAGGTGCCCAGCGCGATGTTGGGTCCCAGACCGGCCGTTTCGAACTGGCTCGCCGGGATGCCGGCCGCTTCGGCGGTGTCGCGCACCTTCTCCGGGCCGACGTCGACCGCCAGGTCCACGTAGGCGGTGTTGACCGAGTTCTCGGTGGCCTGGAGCAGCGACACCGGGCCGTAGCTGCGTCCCTCGTTGTTGCGGACCGGCGCGGAGAGTCCGGGGAAGGAGCGCGGCGAGCCGCCGTCGTAGACGGTGTTCAGGCTCCGCCCGTCGGCGAGGCCCGCGGCGAGCACGTAGGGCTTGAACGCCGAGCCGGCCTGCGCGCGCTGCACTAGGGAGTTGTCGGTGTCGGCGACCGGGTCGGTGCCGCCGTGGAACGCGCGGATCTCGCCGGTCTCCGGTTCAACGGCGGCCAGGCCCTGGACGGTCTCCGCGTCCACCTCGCCGAGGGTGTCGGCGAAGGCGTCCTCAGCGGCGTCCATCAGGTCGGAGTCGAGCGAGGTGTGGATCTCATAGCCGCCGGTCGCGATCTGCTGGTCGGTGAGGTCGTAGCGGTTGCCGAACTCGCGCACCACGGCGTCGCGGATGTAGCCCTCGCGCGGCGGGGTGTCGTCCTGCCCGCCGTTCCACGGCACCGCTTCCGGGAATTCCAGCTGGTCGGCCTCTTCCTGGGTGATCCCGTGCTCGGGGTCGCCCGCGCGGACCTTGACCGCGCCGCGCACCGTGTACTCCCAGCGGTCGCGGAGCGACTGCTCGGCGGCCGAGCCCGGCTCCGGGTCGGTGAAGGTGCTCGGCTGCTGGATGAGCGAGGCCAGGTAGGCGCCCTCGGCGGCGTCCAGCTCCTGCACGTCCTTGCCGAAGTACGCCTGCGCTGCGGCCTGGATGCCGTAGGCGTTGCGCCCGAAGTAGATGGTGTTCAGGTACTGGGTGATGATCTGGTCCGGCGTCGTCTCCTGGGCGACCCGCAGCGAGATGAAGATCTCCTTGATCTTGCGGACGTAGCTGCGCTCCTGGGAGAGGCCGTCGTAGTAGTTGCGCGCCATCTGCTGGGTGATGGTGGAGCCGCCGCCGGCTTCCCCTCCGGACAGGATCGCGCGCATCGTGCCGGAGACGGAGACGCCCGGGACGGCGTAGAAGTCGTGCTGCTCGGCACCGAGGACTCCGGCGATCACTCCGTCCGGGATGTCCTCGCGCTGCACCTTGGTGCGGTTGACCGCGCCGGTCGTCGCGGCGCGCGAGCCGTCCTCGTAGAAGATGCGCGACGCCGACACGTCCGCGTCGCTCTGCGGCTGGAGCCGGTCGGCGGACGGCGTCAGCGCGTAGGCGGCCAGGAAAGCCGCCACACCGGCGATCACCACTCCGGACAGGACCATCAGGATCCTGTGCAGCCAGCGGCGCCCGCGGCCCACTCCGCCGGCTCCGCCGGCGCCTCCACGGCGTCGCGGCGCTGCGGCGCCGCCCCCCACGGTGTCGTCCACGCACGTCCTCGCATCGCGGCCTCAGCAGGCCCGTCGGTTCCGGCAGCCGCGGGGGAATCGGCACTACCACTTCAGGAATCTATCCCGCATATCGATTGCATGTCGAAATCGTCTCGGGAATCCTACCTGGTCGCGGCGGTATGCCCGGTTACGTCACCTGACCGCCGGGGTCGGCATATCGGATGGATATAGTCGGTCGCGGGCCCGCCCGTCCCGGAGATCCGCGGCGCACGGCCCGTGCGGGACAAGCAGCTGCACGCGGGGCGGCACGAGCGCGACAGGGGGCGGCGATGGCGGGCAACGGTGCGCGGATGCTGGAAGCGGCCGTTCTCGCCCACCTGTCCGGCGCGCCCATGCACGGCTACGAGCTGCGCAAGCGCCTGGACCACGAACTGGGGGCGTTCCGCGCCTTCTCCTACGGGTCGCTCTACCCCTGCCTGAAGTCGCTGCTGCGGCGCGGCCTGATCACCCGCGAAGACGGTGCCGGAGCGGGCCGCCGCCCGTCGCGGATCGTCTACCGGGCCACTCCTGACGGGCGCGAAGCACTGCACACCCTGCTGTCCGACACGGAGCCGGCCGCGGAGGACGAGCACTGCTTCGGCGTTCACTTCTCCCTGTTCTCCCGCACGCGCCAGGACGTGCGGCTGCACATCCTGCGGGAACGGCGCCTGCGCCTGCAGCACCAGCTGGACCGGCTGCGCGCCCGGCTCTGCGACCCCGAAGTGGGCGCCGACCCCTACGCGTGCGAGCTGCACCGGCACCGCGCCGCGGCGCTGGAGGGAGAGGTCGCCTGGCTGGACGGCCTCATCGACCGCGAGCGGCGGTGCGCGCCGCCCGCCCCGGCAGGCGGTGAAAGCATCGGCGGAACCGCCCCGCCGCCCACCGGGCCGCGGTGACCTACCGCGGCGGCCAGCACCGGCATCTGAGTCAACGGATCATGAAGGAGTAAGGACCAATGGGTTCGGTACGCGTAGCCGTGGTCGGCGTCGGCAACTGTGCGGCGTCGCTCGTCCAGGGCGTGCACTACTACCGGGATGCCGACGAGGACGCCCGCGTCCCCGGCCTGATGCACGTCCGCTTCGGCCCCTACCACGTGCGCGACGTCGAGTTCGTCGCGGCGTTCGACGTCGACGCGAAGAAGGTGGGCCAGGACCTGGCCGACGCGATCACCGCGAGCGAGAACAACACGCTCTCGCTCTGCGACGTGCCGCCGACCGGGGTGACCGTACAGCGCGGCCCGACCTACGACGGCCTCGGCCGGTACTACCGGGAGACCATCGAGGAGTCCGCCGCCGATCCGGTCGACGTCGTCGCCGCGCTCAAGGCGGCGCAGGTGGACGTACTGGTCAGCTACCTGCCCGTCGGGTCCGAGGACGCCGACCGGTTCTACGCGCAGTGCGCGCTGGACGCCGGGGTCGCCTTCGTCAACGCCCTGCCCGTGTTCATCGCCTCCGACCCCGAGTGGGCGCAGAAGTTCACCGACGCCGGCGTCCCCATCGTCGGCGACGACATCAAGTCGCAGGTGGGCGCCACCATCACGCACCGCGTACTGGCGAAGCTGTTCGAGGACCGCGGCGTCGTTGTCGACCGCACCTACCAGCTCAACTTCGGCGGCAACATGGACTTCAAGAACATGCTCGAGCGCGAGCGCCTGGAGTCCAAGAAGGTCTCGAAGACGCAGTCGGTGACCTCGCAGATCCCGCACGAGCTCGACGCGGGGTCGGTGCACATCGGCCCCTCGGACCACGTGCCGTGGCTGGACGACCGCAAGTGGGCCTACGTCCGGCTGGAGGGCCGCGCGTTCGGCGACGCGCCGCTCAGCCTGGAATACAAGCTCGAGGTGTGGGACTCCCCGAACTCGGCCGGCATCATCATCGACGCGCTGCGCGCCGCAAAGATCGCCAAGGACCGCGGCATCGGCGGCCCGATCCTGTCGGCGTCCTCCTACTTCATGAAGTCCCCGCCGGAGCAGTACAGCGACAGCGCGGCCTATGACGCCGTCGAGGCGTTCATCAACGGAGACGGCTGACGCCCGGCGCGCTGAGCGCCCCCCGCTCCCTCCTCCGCCCCGGCCGCACCCCGCGCCCGGGGCGGGCGTGCCTCTGCCGGCGGCGGGGCGGAACGGAGCGGACCCGCCTGGGCGGTCCGCCTTCGGACGCTACGCTTTCCTGGTCCCCGCCCCTTCTGCGCCGCGCAGAGCGACCGAGGAGCTTTCCGTGTCCTATCCCCCGCACGGTCCACCGCCCCCGTACGGCCCGGGCCCCCAGGGCGGCCCCGCGGGGCCGCAGTACAGCGCCCCCGGTCCGGGCTGGCAGGGGCCGCCCCCGCCGCAGCAGCCGCCCTATCCCGGCCAGGCGCCACCGCCGGGCCGCCCCCCGAAGAAGAGCAGCGGCACCGGCCTGGCCATCGCGGCCGTCGTCGGCGCCGGGGTTCTGCTGATCGGCGGCATCGGTGCCGGCGCTTACCTGGTCCTGAGCAGTGCCGGCAGTCCGGAGGAGGCCTCCTCCGGCGGAGGCGGAAGCACGGGGGCGGAAGAGGGCTCCCCGGCGGCGGCCGGCTTCGACGGCGTGTGGGACGCGGAGATGGAGCAGTTCCACGCGAACGGCGATTCCGCCGGCACCTGGACCATGCACCTCACCATCGAGAACGGCGAGGTGGCCGAGGCCCGCGAGTCGGGCATGCCCAGCGGCGACGGCGAGTGCACGTGGGAGGTGGTGGAGAGCAGCACCGGCAGCGGCACGCTCACCTTCGCCTACATCGTGGAGAACGACAGCGACTGCGCGGACAACGGTGCGGTGAACCTCACCGGTTCCGGCGGATCGATCGACGCGGAGGTGACCAGCATCCTCCACGACGGCCAGATCGCCACTGCAGAGGGCGTTCTCGAACCGCGCTGAGGACACCGCCGCGTTCGCGGGACCTGCATCCCGGCTGCACGGGCCGCCTGCCGGTGCCGTGCACCCCGCCTCGGCGCCGTTCGGAGAGCACGGCTCCGGCGGCGCCCCACCCGCCGCACCAGCCGCGCCCGCCCCGGCAGACACGCCCTACGCTGACCCCGTGTCGTTCTTCGGTGATCTCCGAACCGTCCTGCAGGGCCCCCGCTTCCGCAGGCTGTTCACCACACGCGTGGTGTCGCAGTTCTCCGACGGCGTCTACCAGGCCGGGCTGGCCGGCTACGTGTTCTTCTCCCCCGAGCAGCAGACCACGGCCGGCGCGGTGGCGGCCGCGTTCGCCGTCCTGCTGCTGCCGTTCTCGGTGGTGGGGCCGTTCGCCGGCGTCCTGATCGACCGCTGGCACCGCCGCCAGGTGCTCCTCATCGCCGCGCTCGCCAAGGCGGGGCTCGCCGCGCTGACCGGCGTGCTCGCCGCCACCGGGGCAGACGGGCCGCTGTTCTTCGCGGCCGCGCTCCTGCTGCTCAGCGTGAACCGCTTCTACCTGGCGGCGCTGTCGGCGGCGCTGCCGCACGTGGTGCCGGCCGACCGGCTGATGATGGCCAATGCGGTCACGCCCACCTGCGGCACGATCGCGTCGTTCCTCGGCGCCGGCGCAGCGGCGGGGCTGCGCCTGATCGGCGGGGACGGCGCGCTCGGCACCGGCCTCGTCCTGGCCGGCGCGGGCGCGGGGTTCGCCGCCGCGGCCGCGGTCGCGCTGACGCTGGGCCGGGCCGAGCTGGGGCCGGCAGGCGGCGCCGCCCGGGTACGGCTGCGGTCGGCGGCGGCCGATGTGGCCACCGGGATGGCCGCGGGAGTGCGGCACGTCTGGTCGCGGCGGCCGGTCCGCGCCGGGCTGGCCACGATCGGCGCGCACCGGTTCCTCTTCGGCATCTCCACGCTGATGACGCTGCTGCTCTACAACAACACCTTCACCAGCGGCGGTGTGGCCGGGCTCGCCGGCTTCTCGGTGGCGCTCGCCGCGTCGGGCGCGGGCTTCTTCGCTGGCGCGGTGGCCACCCCGTGGGCGACGCAGCGCCTGGCGCCGGACGCCTGGATCGCGGTACTGCTGGCCGCCGGGGCCGGGTCGCTTCTGGTGTTCGGGCTGCCGTTCTCCCCCGCCCTGTTCCCGGTCGCGGCGTTTGCCCTGGGCACGGTGTCGCAGGGGGTCAAGGTCACCGTCGACACCCTGGTCCAGCGCAATGTGGACGACGCCTACCGGGGCCGCGTCTTCTCCGTCTACGACATGCTCTTCAACGCGTGCTTCGTGGCGGCCGCCGGGGTGTCGGCGGTGGCGGTGCCGCCCTCGGGCGTCGCCCCGTGGGTCGTCGGCGCCATGGCGGCGGCCTACCTGGCGCTGGCGGGCGGCTGGCTGCTGCGGGCGCGCGGCGGCCGCGGCGGACCGTACGGCCCACGGCCGGCTGCGGCGCCGCACACGCGATAGGACCGAGCGGTGCGCGCGGTCCCCGGCCGGCGCCGGCTCCCCTCACCCCCGCCGCGAGCGGTTTCCGCTCCGTCGGCAGAGTGCTTTGTCGACAAGGAGCCCTGTCTCTGCAGCGCCCTGTCGGCAGAGCAATCTGTCCGCAGGGCGCCGTACCGACATGTCGGCGCACCGCCCCGCCGCGCGCTCAGCCGTCGAGGATGCCCTGGCTCCTGGCCCACTCCAGCAGCGCCCGCTCGGCCTCGTCCGGATCCATCGGCCCGTTCTCCAGGCGCAGCTCCAGCAGGAACCGGTACGCCTTGCCGACGAGCGGGCCGGGCTTGATGCCGAGGGCCTGCTGGATGGCGTCGCCGTCGAGGTCGGGCCGGATCCGGTCCAGCTCCTCCTCCTCGGCGAGCCGCTCGATCCGCTGTTCGATGTCGTCGTAGGCGCGGCTGAGCGCGGCCGCCTTGCGGCGGTTGCGCGTCGTGCAGTCGGCGCGGGTGAGCACGTGCAGCCGCGGCAGCTGGTCTCCGGCGTCGCGTGCATAGCGGCGCACCGCGGAGTCGGTCCACTCCCCCTTGCCGTATCCGTGGAAGCGCAGGTGCAGCGCCACGAGGGTCTGCACCGACGCGATGACGTCCTTGGGGAAGCGCAGCGCGGAGAGCCGGTTCCGGCTCATCGACGCGCCGACCACCTCGTGGTGGTGGAAGGTGACCCGGCCGCCCGACTCGTAGGCCCGCGTCTTCGGCTTGCCGACGTCGTGCAGCAGGGCGGCCAGGCGCAGCACCAGGTCGGGCTGCATGCCGCGGGCCCTCTCCAGCTCGATCGCCTGGTCGAGCACTGTCAGGGAGTGCTCGTAGACGTCCTTGTGCCGGTGGTGTTCGTCGATCTCCATCTGCAGCCGGGGGATCTCCGGCAGGACGTAGGCCGCCACTCCGAGGTCGGTCATGAGTTCGATGCCGGTCCGCGGCTGGGGGCTCAGCAGCAGCTTGGACAGCTCGTCGCGGATGCGCTCGGCGGAGACGATGGAGAGCCGGTCGGCCATGCCCGCCGCGGCCTCGCGCACCTCCGGTGCCACCGCGAAGCCGAGCTGGGCGGCGAACCGCACGGCGCGCATGATGCGCAGCGGGTCGTCGCTGAAGGAGTCCTCCGGCCGGCCCGGCGTGCGGAGCCGCTGCGCGGCGAGGTCGGCGAGGCCGCCGAACGGGTCGGCGAAGGAGCGGTCCGGCAGCCGGACCGCCATCGCGTTCACGGTGAAATCGCGGCGCCGCAGGTCCTCGGTGAGCGAAGTGCCGTAGTCGACCTCGGGCTTGCGGGACTTCGGCGAATAGGACTCGCTGCGGTAGGTGGTGATCTCCAGCTGCGTGCCGCCCTTGCGCAGCCCGACGGTGCCGAAGTCGATGCCGACGGTCCACACGGCGTCGGCCCAGCCGTCCACGATGTCCAGCACCTGCTGGGGCACGGCGTCGGTGGTGAGGTCGATGTCGTGGACGTCGCGGCCCAGGAGCGCGTCCCGAACCGGGCCGCCGACGAGCGCCAGCTCGCGACCGGCCCCGGCAAACCTCTCGCCCAGCTCGGCAACAGAGGGGTCGAGCGAGGCGAACAGCGCGGCCACAGCGGCCCGCTGCTCCTCGGTCGGCTCCCCCGGGGGACGCGGGGTTTCTCCTGGAAGCGCAGTGTTCGGCACAGGTGTAGAGGGTAGGCGCAGCGGGCCTCCGGTGCGAATCGGCAGAGTCCCGCCCGCGCCGGGGCTCTCCTACTTCGGGACAGGCCCGCAGAGGGGGTATCGTCAGGTCCGATAGCGCACCTCGCACAGCGCCCCCGCGTGCTGACGCACAGCACGGATCCGGTTGCGGCGGGGTATGCGCCCTCCCCCGTCGGCCACCGTCCAACCCGACTGGAAACCAACTGGCGTGCGTCGAATTGCTCACCTGGGCGCGGTCGTGGCCACGACCGCCGTCCTGATCCCGGCACTGGCCGCTTTCTATCCTGCACAGGCGCCGGAAACCGCGCCGGCAGAGCCGGAGGCCGGGGACTCCCCCCTCATCCTCGACGCGATCACTCCGCGGGCCGTGGAATCGGGCGACACCCTGCGCATCACCGGGCAGGTCTCCAACACCGCAGACGAGCCGCTCGACGACCTCTCCGTGCGGCTGCGCTACAGCAGCGTCCCCTTCTACGAGCGGGGGCAGCTGACCGAGTTCGCCGAGGGCGAGGGCACCTCCGCCACCCCCTCGGTCGGCCCGGACACCGAGATCCCGGACGCGCTGGAGCCCGGTGACGCGTCGGCGTTCACGCTCACCGCGAAGGAGGCGTCCCTGGACCTGGACGGGTTCGGCGTCTTCCCGATGGCGGTGGAGCTGGTGGACGGCTCCGGCGACGCGGTCGCTTCGGTCCGCACCTTCCTGCCCTACGCGGGCGAGGACGCGCCGTCGAAGGTCGACATCGCCTGGGTGTGGCCGCTGATGGACTATCCGCGCCGCACCGACGACAACACCTACCTCAGCACCGACCTGGCCTCCAGCGTCGGGCCGCAGGGGCGGCTGGGGCGGCTGCTCGTGGCCGGCGCGCAGGATGACGCGGTCACCTTGCAGCCCGGCGACCTCGAGGAAGAGGAGCCCGAGCCGTCCCCGTCGCCGACGGCCAGCGATTCGCCGCGGTCGGGCACCGCGAGCGACACCACCGCGGCCGAGCGGACCGGCTCCGGCAGCACGCCGATCACCTGGGCGGTCGACCCGAGCGTCCTCTCCGACATCGAGCGCATGTCCGGCGGTGCCTTCCGGGTGCTCGACGACCCGGCGGCGGAGACCGGCGGCCAGGAGCCGCCCACCACCGCGCACGAAGCGTCCCCGGCGGCGCAGCTGTGGCTCCAGGAGGCGCGGTCCGCCGTCTCCGGCGGCAGCGTCATCGCCACCCCCTACGCCGACCCGGACATCCCGGCCATGCTCGACGCCGACCTGGAGGGCGACCTGAACACCGCCGTGCGGATCGGCGGCGATTCGGTGCAGCGCACCCTGGGCACCAAGGCCGACCCCGCGTACGCGCTGCCGCCGGGCGGGGTGGCCGACGGCCCCACCTACGAGTTCCTCGCCGAGCACGGCGCAGACCGGTTCCTGCTGAGCGAGGCCGCGATGCCGGCCCAGGACTGGGTCGACCACACGCCCTCGGCCGGAGCACCGCTCACCGTCGACGCCGCACCGGACGGCGAGGCCACCGGCCTGGTTGCCGACGCCGGCATCACCGAGGCCCTGGCGATGCCCAGCCGCGGGGCCGGCGAAGGCGCGCTCGCCCAGCAGCGGTTCATCGCGGAGACGGCCATGATCGGCGGTGAGGAGGGCGGCGACCGCACCGTCGTTGCGATGCCGCCCGCTACCTGGAATCCCGGCGCCGACTTCGCCTCCGGTGTGCTGGCGGCCACCGGCGAGCTCCCCTGGCTCGATGCGGTCGAGCTCGACGACGTGGAGGCGTCCGGCGACGCCGGCGCGGAGCGGTCCGGGCCGAGCAACACCGCCGCCAACGAGTCGCGGCTGGACAGCGACCACATGGCGGAGGTCGAGGAGGTGCGCGGCCGCGTCCGGCTGTTCAACAGCATCCTGGTCGAGGACATCGACCCGTTCCGCCCCGCCGTGCTGCGCGCCTCCTCGGCCGCCTGGCGCGAAGAGGAGGGCCGCGGGGCACTCGCCGTGGGCCTCATCCACAGTTCGGTGGAGACCAGCCTGGGCAAGGTGCGGATCATTCCCACCGACCCGGTGACGCTGGCCAGCAAGTCCGGCACGATCGGCGTCATCATCGCCAACGACCTGCAGGGCGAGCACGAGTCAGTGCGGGTGAAGCTCTCCATTTCCTCGGAGAACTCCGAGCGGATGAGCATCGAGGACTACACCGACGAGATGGAGATCGGCCCCGGCCGCAAGACCACGGTGTACGTGCCGCTCAACGCGCGGATCAACGGCCGCACGATGATCTACCAGAGCCTGCAGAACACCCAGGGCGAGCCGATCACCGCGGAGGAGACCATCACCCAGGTCAGCGCGACCGGGCTGGGCAACCAGGCGATGATCATCAGCGGTGTCGGCGCGCTCGTGCTCATCGCCGCCCTCGCCCCCCGCGCACTCCGCAAGTGGGGGCGGCGCCGGGACGGCGGCGGTGCCGAGACCGCGGCGGCGGCCGGCGGCGCCGAAGGCGGGGACCCCGGCGAGGAGGACGGCGCGGCGAAGGCCGGCGAGGACGGTTCATCCGCCGGATCCGAAGGAGCCGCGCACTCCGACGACAGCGCCGCTGCGGACGGGGAGAGCGCGCCCGCCGACCGGACCGCTGACGGCGCCGGCCCGCCGGAGGCAGCCGCTGAGCCCGCGTCTGCGTCCTCCGCGGCCACAGAGGACACTGCCGCCGCTGACGACGACGCCGCTGACGCTGACGGGCCTGCGGAGCCGGACCGCGGGTCGGACCCGGCCGCGGACGCCGGCTCCGGAGACGGCAGTGGAAGCAGCGGCACCGGCCGCGAGGAGAACGGCGGCTCCGGACCCGACCGGGACTAGGGCGCGTGTGGTGGACACCTGTCCTGCTGCGTGTCGCGCTGGCCCCGCTCCCCGCTGCGTTCTCCCCGGTCGAGAGGCGAGTAGGAGGAATCGGGCCCGCCCGGACACCGGTCGAGCCGAACACACCTCCGAAACCGCTCGCTGCGGACGCCAGCCACCGAACACGCCCTAGGCTGTGCTCGCCGGAGTCCGCCCGGCTCCGGCACAGGGCCCGCGTGCCGCCCGCGCGCCCGGCCCCGGCGGCCAGGTGCGGTGCCGTGCCAGAGCGCCCGGCGTGCCCGCCAGGGCGGGCATCCCGCCCCTCCAGCAGCGGCAGGGGCCGCTCGGCGGAGCCGCCGACCAGCGCGGCCCTGCCGAGCAGGCGGCACGAACAGCCCCGAGGATGAAGGGAACCCTCCTCCGTTGGCGACCGATCCCCACGCAAGCTCCCCCGGAGACCCCTCCGGCCACCGCGCTCCGGGCGCCCCTGCCGCGCCGTCGCCGCAGGGTCCGCCGGCCGGAGCCGCTGCTGCGCCGCCCGGTACCGGGCCCGCACCCGGTCCGGGTGCCGACTCCCCCGGCGCGCCGGAGGGCGGCGCCGCCGGAGACGGCGCAGGAGACGGCGGGTCGCAGCCGGCCGGCGGAGCGATGCGCTCCAGCGCCATCATGGCCATCGGCACGATGGCCTCCCGGATCACCGGTTTCATCCGCACCATCGTGCTGGCCGCCGCTCTGGGCACCCAGCTCCTCGGTGACGCCTACAACACCGCCAACACGATCCCGTTCATCATCAATGACCTGCTCATCCAGGGCCTGATGGCGAGCGTCATCATCCCGTTCCTGGTGAAGCGGCGGAAGAGCGACCCGGACGGCGGCAAGGCCACCGAGAACCGCCTGTTCACCGCGGCGGTGCTGCTGCTGTTCGCGGTGAGCGCGGCCGCGATCGCCGCTTCGCACTGGCTGCTCAGCCTGTACGCCGGCGGGTTCACCGAGACCCAGATGCAGGTCTCGGTCTACCTCGCCCGCTTCCTGCTGGCGCAGATCTTCTTCGTCGGCCTCAGCGGGCTGATCAGCGCAATGCTGAACACCCGCGACCGGTTCGGCGCCCCGGTCTGGGCGCCGGTGCTCAACAACCTGGTGATCATCGCGGTCGGCGCAGCGTTCATGCTGGTCGCCGGGCCCGGACGGGACCCGGGCGAGATCACCTCCGGCGAGCTGGCCCTGCTCGGCCTCGGCACCACCTGCGGGATGGTCGCGCAGACCATCGCGCTGATCGTCTCGCTGTGGCGGACCGGATTCCGCTGGCGGCCCCGGCTCGACCTGCGCGGCTCCGGCCTCGGCGAGGCGCTGCGCACCGCCGGCTGGATGTTCCTCTACACCTGCACGACGCAGGTCGGCTTCCTGGTCACCACCAACATCGCCAACCGCGCCGGCAGCACGAGCGTGGAGCAGGGCTACGGCGTCGGCGCCGGCCTCACCGCCTACAACTACGCCTACCAGCTCTTCCAGCTGCCCTACGCGATCATCGCGGTCTCCCTGATCACGGTGCTGCTGCCCCGGATGAGCGGGCACGCCCACGACGGGCTCTGGCACGAGGTTCGCGACGGCTTCTCCCGCACGCTGCGCGTCTCGGCGCTGTTCCTGGTGCCGCTCGCGCTCGCGATGGCGGTGTACTCGGTACAGCTGTCCGTGCTGGTGTTCGCGCGCGGCTCCACGTCGGTCGAGGACGCCCGCAACATCGGGATCGTGCTCGCCGTCATGTCCCTGGGGCTGGTGCCGTTCACCATCTTCCAGCTGATGCTGCGGGTCTTCTACGCGATGAGCGACACCCGCACCCCGGCGATGATCAGCATCGCCAATGTGGCGGTGCACAGCGTGCTCGCGATCGGCGCCTACCTGGTCCTGCCTCCGGACCGCGTCGTCGTCGGCGTCGCCGCCGGGTTCATGCTGTCGTTCGTCTCCGGCCTCGCCATCGCCGGGACCATCCTGAGCGCGCGGCTGGGCGGTCTGGACGGCCCGCGGATCCTGGGCACTCTGGTGCGCCTGCACCTGGCGTCGGTGCCCAGCGTCGCCGCCGCGATCGGCATCCTGTGGTGGTTCACCCAGCAGTTCGGGCAGGGCCTGGCCACCAACCTCGGCGCACCGCTCACCGGCAGCGTGGTGGGCGTGGTGCTGTTCCTGGGCATGGCACGGCTGCTCCGCGTGCCCGAGCTGCAGGGCGCCATCGACCTGGTTCGGGCCCGCGCAAAGCGCTGACCCGGCCGCAGCCCGGCACGCTCCGGCCCCCGTCCGGCACGGCCGGCCGGTGACCGACATCGGCCGCGCCGGACCGCCGATGTCCGGCCCGCCCGCCCGCGGGCGTATCCTCGTCCCCTCGCCCCCAAACGTCCCGTTCGGCACCGTTCGAACCGGCGGGCGCCCCCGCGCACTCCCGGCGGCGCCGCAGCGGCCCTGCCCGGCTGCGGCGCGCCTCACCCCGACCCCGATCACGATTGCTCTCCCGTGCCTGACGACCAGAACCGCAGCGAGGACGGGCCGCAGCGCACCCGGGTGCTGCTGCCCGAGGAGGTCCTCGACTCGATCGAGCGCTCCGAACCGGGCTCGGCTCCGGAGTCCGGCCTCACCACGCAGCGCGACCCGAGCGACATCGGCGACCTCGGCACCGCAGACCGGGCCGGGGAAGAGGGCAACGAGATCGGCGGCGCCGCGCACAGCGCCCCGAACCTGGCCAAGTCGAGCGCCATCATGGCCCTCGGAACGGTGTTCTCCCGGCTCACCGGTTTCGGCCGCACCCTGGTGCTGGCCGCGGCGCTCGGCACCCAGCTGCTCGGGGACGCCTACCAGACCGCGAACATGGTGCCGTTCGCCGTCTACGACCTGCTCATCGGCGGCCTGCTGGCGAGCGTGTTCGTCCCGTTCCTGGTGAAGCGGCGCGCGGCCGACTCCGACGGGGGCAACGCCACCGAGCAGCGCCTGTTCACCGCGATGCTGCTCGCCCTCTTTGCCATCACGCTGCTCGGGATCCTCGCCGCCGAATGGCTGATCCGCATCTACGCCGGCGAGTTCACCAGCGCGCAGCACGACGTCGCGGTCCAGCTGGCCCGCTTCCTGCTCGCGCAGATCTTCTTCATCGGCGCGAGCGGTATCGCCAGCTCGATGCTGAACGCGCGGAACCGGTTCGCCGCCCCCATGTGGACGCCGGTCCTGCAGAACCTCGTCATCATGGGCGTCGGCCTGCTCTTCCTGAGCATCGCGGGGCCGGGCAGCACGCCGGAGACCATCACCGAGGGCGAGATCGCGCTGCTCGGCGCCGGAACGACCTTCGGCCAGCTGCTGCAGACCGCCATCCTCGGCTGGTCACTGTGGCGGGCCGGGTTCCGCTGGCGCCCCCGGCTCGACCTGCGCGGGGTCGGCCTCAGCGAGCCGCTGCGCGCGGCCGGCTGGATGATGCTCTACATCGGCATCGTCCAATTCGGCCTGCTGGTCACCACCAACGTCGCCACCCGGGCGGGCGTGCGCGCCGCCGAGGCCGGCGAGTCGATGGCCGGTGCCGGGATCACCGCCTACCAGTACGCCTCGCTGATCTACCAGCTGCCCTACGCGATCATCGCCGTCTCGGTGATCACCGCGCTGCTGCCGCGGATGAGCGGGCACGTCGCCGAGGGCCGCAAGGACCTGGTCCGCAGCGACTTCTCCCGCGGCTTCCGGCTCTCCTCGGTGCTGCTGGTGCCGATCTCGGTCGCGATGGTGGTCTACGCGGTGCCGTTCTGCGTGCTGCTCTACGCGCGCGGCGCCACCCGGGTCGAGGACGCCCAGAGCATCGGCCTGATCCTGATGGCGTTCTCCGTCATGCTCATCCCGTTCACGCTGTTCCAGCTGCAGCAGCGGGTGTTCTACGCGCTCGGCGACACCCGCACGCCGTCGCTCATCGCCATCCCTGCGGAGCTCACGCACGCGGTGCTGGCGGTCGCCCTGCTCTTCTTCGCGCCGCCGCACCTCGTCGTGGTGCTGCTGCCGATCGCCTACGGCATGTACTACATCGTCGGCTCGGTCATCGCCTGGCGGATGCTGTCGCGTACGCTCAACGGGTTGGACGGGCGGCGCACCCTGCGCACTCTGGGCCTGCTGTACGCGGCCACCATCCCCAGTGCCGTGTTCGCGGTTGCGATGGTGCTCGCGTTCGGCGTCCTCCCCGGCAGCTACCTGCCGCCGCTCCTGTCGATCGTGATCGGCGGCCTGGTCGGCGCATTCCTGTTCATCGCCACCGCACAGCGGCTCGGGGTGACCGAAGTCACAACATTCTTCGGTATGGTACGGAGCCGCCTGCTGCGCCGCTGATCATCCCGACCCCGCACCGGCAGGCACCCGCAGGAAGGAGGGCGAAGTGCAGCGAGTGGTGTGCACCTGTCCTCCGGAGGCACCGTCCGGGCGTCCTAGCATGGAACAGCAGTTCTCCCCCGCCACACCCATGTCCGCCGAGCTGCCCGAAGGGAGGTCAGGGACAGCCGACTTGGCCGGCCCCAGCGCGGATCCACCGCTACTGGCCCCCCGGTCGTCGCGTCCGTCACTCCCGGCATGAGCACTTCCATGATCGAGCCGGGCGCGCGGCTCGCAGGCCGCTACCGCCTTGACGAACTGGTGAGCGAATCCGAAGGCGCGTCCTTCTGGAAGGCCACCGATGAGACCCTCGCCCGCCTCGTCGGCGTGCGTACCTTCGCCGACGGCTTCCCCCGGACGGCGGAGGCCGTCCGCGCCGCGCGCGCAACGAGCCGCATCGCCGACTCCCGTGTCACCCAGGTCTTCGACGCCGACGACTCCGGCCCCACCCCCTACGTCGTGGAGGAATGGGTCGTCGGCCAATCGCTGACCGACCTCCTGAAGAAGCAGGGCCCGCTGGACCCGGAGCGGGCCGCCGGGCTCATCGCCGAAGCGGCGGAGACCTTGGCCACGGCCAACGGGACGGGCCTCTACCACCTCAATCTCACGCCGGACAAGCTCATCTGGAGCGTCGGCGGCGCGGTCAAGCTCACCGGTATCGGCGTCGACGCCGCGCTGCACGGCATCGCTGCCGACGACGCCACCGTCGCTGACGCCCGCGGTCTGGGCCGCCTGCTGTACGCGGGGCTCACCGCGCGCTGGCCCGGCCCGCCGGGTGTCGACCTTCCGGCGGCTCCGGCCGGCCCGGAGGGTGCACCGCTGCGGCCGTCCCAGGTCCGGCCCGGCGTTCCGGCCCGCTTCGACGAGCTCGCCCTGCGCGCCGCGTTCCAGGCTCCCCTCGGCCCTGGTCCGGCGCCGAGCGCGCAGCACGTCGCCGAGGCGCTCGCGGATGTTCCGCGCCTCGTGCCCATCCCGGTCTCGCCGGCGCACGCCCCCGCGGCGCCGCCGCCCGAGCGCGGCACGTCCCGCAACTCCGGCCAGTTCCCCGCCTCGGCGGCGGGCACCGAGGCGGGCGGCCGCACGGGCCGCCGCCAGGCAGCAGCCGCTGCCCGGGCCGACCGGACGCGCACGCTGCGCAAGGCCGGCATGGGCGCCGCCGCGGTCGCGGTCTTCATCGCCGTCGTGGTGGGCGCATGGAACATCGGCTCCAGCCTCAACACCCCCGCCACCGAAGGCACCGAGACCGGCAGCGGCCAGGAGGGTACCGAGCAGGAGGCCGCCACCGAGCAGCTCGTGCCGGACGGCGTCACCGACTTCGACCCCCAGGGCGACGGCAACGGCGAGCACGGCGACAAGGCTTCGCTCGCCATGGACGGCGACCCGTCCACCGCGTGGAAGACGTCGACCTACCAGGGCCCGCAGTTCGGCAAGCTGAAGCCGGGCGTCGGCCTCGTCTTCGACATGGGCGGCTCGGTGGAGCTGCACGAGGCCGACCTGGTGCTCGGCGAGGGCAGCGGCGGCCACAGCGTCGAGGTCCGGGTGGGCGACAATGCCAGCCTCGACGCCATGCCCGTCGCCGGCGCGGCGGAGAGCGCGACCGGCGAGACCACCGTCGAACTCGAGGACCCGGCCAAGGGCCGCTACGTCCTCGTATGGTTCACTGATCTCCCTGCCAGCGGGGGCGGCTACCAGGGGAGCATCAACGAGGTAACACTGCACGGAACGACGTGACGAGGCTGATGGACGCGGTCCAGGAGCTCCCCGACAAGGAGTTGTTGTCGAGACACGCTGGCGGTGACGACCGGGCCTTCGATGAACTGGTCCGGCGGCACCGCGAGCGTATGTGGGCTGTTGCGGTCCGCGTCCTCGGCGATCCAGAGGAAGCCTCCGACGCCCTGCAGGACGCTTTCCTGTCCGCGTTCCGCGCCGCATCCCGGTTCCGCGGCGAGGCGCGCGTCAGCACCTGGCTGCACCGGATCGTCGTGAACGCCTGCCACGACCGCATGCGGCGGCGCATGGTCCGGCCCGCGGTGCCCACCGATGACGCCACCCTCGACGTGCTGTCGAATGAGCGCGCCAAGGCCGCTGCCACCCCCGACCCCAGCGGGCGCTCGGATTCCGCCCTCGACGTCCACGCCGCGCTCGACCGCATCCCCACCGAGCAGCGCATGGCGCTCGTTCTCGTCGACATGCTCGGCTACCGCGTCGACGAGGCAGCCGCCATCCTCGACATCGCCCCCGGCACAGTGAAGAGCCGCTGTGCCCGCGGGCGCGCGAGACTCCTGCCATATCTCGTTCATCTCCGGAACCCTGAAGGGCCCAGAGACGTCACAACTCCGAGAGGGGGTGGCGAGAGATCGTGACGTCTCATGTCGACACGGAGGTACTCGCGCTGGCGGCCGAAGGGCTGCTGGAGGGCGACGAAGCGACCTTCGTCCAGGCCCACGTGGCCGATTGCGCCCACTGCGCCGAGCAGCAGGCAGCGCTCGGCGAGGTCACCGGCATCCTCGGCGCTGCACCGGCACCCGAGCTGCCTGACTCCGTCGCCGAGCAACTGAGCGCCGCAGTGCTTGCCGAAGTAGCCGCACGCCGCGGCGACGCCGCCTCCCCTCCCGGAGCCCCGGCCACCGGCACTGGGCAGTCCGCCGCTACCGCGGAGTCGGACCCGCCCGCTCCGGGCAGCGAATCCGTCGAAGCGCCCGAGGGCAACCCCAATGACACGGCCGACCAGCTGCGCCGGGCCCGGGCCCAAGCGCGCGCGGCCGACCCGGACGGCGCCGCAGGCGCCGAGGTCACCCCGCTGCGACCGCGCCGTACCGCGCGGTGGCTCCCCTACCTCGCCGCCGCTGCCGCAGCCGTCTTCGTGATCGGCGGCGGCGCCGCGCTTTTCCAGGGCGTGCTGAGCGGGCAGCAGGACAGCGCAGGGACCGCCGAAGCGCCCGGGGAGGGCGACGAGCCCGCGGCAATCATGCCCTACCAGCCGCTGCTCACGGAGAGCGGCACCCCCTATACCGAGAGCGGCCTGCAGCGGCAGGCATCCGAGGTACTCCGCGCTGCCGGTCCGTCCCTGCCGTCTCCCGACAGCGGCAAGGGCGCCGAGGAAGGCGCTGAGCTGCCCCAGGGCGACTCGGAGAACATCACCCTTACCGAGCCCGACGAGGCGCCTGCAGCGCTGTCCTCGTGCATTGAGGGGCTCCCTGCGGCCGATGACGTCCGTCCGGACCTCGTCGACATCGCCACCTACGCGCCCGCGGACGGCGATTCCGTGGCTGCCTGGGTGCTCTTCTCCCCGACCGGGCCCTCGGCGGACGACCGTTCCAGCTACCAGGTCACCGTGATCGACGCCAGCTGCTCCGGTCCCGACGCCGACGCCTCCGTCCTCGCGGAGACCGCCGTCCAGGCGCCCTGACGCCCCGGCCCTGCACCGGCATCCCGGATCGGCCCCCGGCCTTCCCGTTCCGCGCCTTTCGGGCGCGCCGGGGCGAACCGCCGCAACCTGGCGCAGCCGTCCCCTCCGATGTCGCACCCGCCGGTGCGGGACGCCGCGGCAGCCGGGCGCCGGCCGGGGCTCCCCGCGGCATCGCACGCTTCCGGGCGGTCCGACCTGGGCGCGCGGCGCAGCCCGAGATCCGTCCCACCCAGCCTGCGGTCCGCGGCGGGAATGGCCCGCAACTACCATCTGTTGGTAGTGAACGACCTGGCGGAGGGTCAAGGACCCCCCGATCACAACGCCGAGTGAAGGGCCGACGAGCGTGAGCGACGTCCGCAACGTAATCATCATCGGATCCGGTCCCGCGGGCTACACCGCGGCCGTGTATGCCGCGCGCGCTGACCTCGCCCCCCTGGTGTTCGAGGGGGCCATCACCGCCGGCGGCGCGCTGATGAACACCACCGAGGTCGACAACTTCCCCGGCTTCCCCGACGGCGTTATGGGCCCCGAGCTCATGGACAACATGCGGAAGCAGGCCGAGCGCTTCGGCGCCGAACTGGTGGCCGACGACGTGACCGAGGTCGACCTCGCCGCCGACCCGAAGATCGTCAAGGTGGGCGAAGAGGTCCACCGCGCCAAGTCCGTCATCATCGCTACCGGCTCCGGCTACCGCGAACTCGGCGTTCCCGGCGAGAAGGAGTACTCCGGCCGCGGCACCTCGTGGTGCGCTACCTGCGACGGGTTCTTCTTCCGCGACCAGGACATCGTGGTGGTCGGCGGCGGCGACACCGCGATGGAGGAGGCCACCTTCCTCACCCGGTTCGCGAAGTCGGTGACCATCGTGCACCGCCGCGACGAGCTCCGCGCCAGCAAGATCATGCAGCAGCGCGCCTTCGACAGCGAGAAGATCCGGTTCGTGTGGGACTCCGAGGTCACCGAGGTCTTCGGCGACTCCAAGGTGACCGGAGTGGGCCTGCGCAATCGGCTCACCGGTGAGGAGAGCCGACTCGACGTGACCGGTGTGTTCGTGGCGATCGGCCACGACCCGCGCGTGGAGCTCTTCACCGACCAGCTCGACCTGGACGGCGAGGGCTACCTCACCGTGGAGCACCCCACCACGAAGACGAAGATTCCCGGCGTCTTCGCCTGCGGCGACGTGGTGGACCACGTCTACCGCCAGGCGATCACGGCCGCCGGCACCGGCAGTTCGGCCGCGCTGGACGCCGAGCGCTACCTGGAGAGCCTGAACGACTGAGGCGGCGCGGAGGGGCTCCGCCGCCGCTGTGCACGACCGAAGCCGGGCCGACCAGCCCGCAGCATCGCACCCATCCCGAGGAGTGAACCCCGTGGCCAACCTCAAGCAGGTCACCGACGCGACCTTCGAGGCCGACGTCCTCAAGAACGACAAGCCGGTCCTGGTGGACTTCTGGGCCGAGTGGTGCGCCCCGTGCCGCCAGGTCGCTCCGATCCTGGAGGAGATCGCGGCCGAGTACAGCGAGAAGATCGAGATCGTCAAGCTCAACATCGACCAGCAGCCGAACACCACGCGGGACTACGGGATCATGCAGATTCCGACGATGAATGTCTTCAAGGACGGCGAGGTCGTGAAGCAGATCATGGGCGCCAAGCCCAAGCGTGCCCTGCTCAAGGACCTCGGCGAGTTCCTGTAAGGAGCGCTCCGGGAGAGCGCCGCGGGGAGGTGGGCTCCCGACAGGCGCGGCGCCGCCCTGAGTTCCTCCGCAGAGGGGCCCGGCCGATCGGCCGGGCCCCTCTGCCGTGTCCCGGGCTCCGCGCCCGGACAGCGGCGCCACCCCCGCCGGTGGGTGGCGACCGTGCGTCCCGCCTTCCCCGGACAGCCGCGCCGGACCCCGACCTCGGCAAGGCGCAACGGCGGGCACGATTGCCTGGTGTGCGCACGCAGGCTTCGACCCTCCGGCACGAGCGCTCCGTTTCACGTGAAACCGACGCGGAGCAGCGACCATTCGCAGCGCGATGTTTCACGTGGAACACGGCACCGGAGCGGCGCTTCCCAGGGCGGCGCGAGTCTGCCGGGTGGCGTTGCTCGCGAGCCGCGGCGGAGTGCGTTTCCGCGCGGCGGCAAGCGAGATGTGCCTCTGCGCATCAGGACGACGCACAGCCAGGGGCAGCACTCCCCCGGGCACGCCCTCCGGGCGCCTCCGCGCCCTACGGCGCCGCTCACGCCCCGCGGAGGCGAGGGCTTCCAGGCATGTACACCGAGCCGCTCCGCGGTCCGCAGCGGCGATCAGGGGGACGTCTCACAGAGGTTCTGCCGCAGGACGGGCATGCCGGATCAGACGTCCCGGGCGGCGCAGCGCCGTCCCCGGCGCGCGGTTCGCTCACCCTTCACGCACCGGCGCGAAGCGTGTGCGCCGCCGGGGAGACAGGTGGACGAGCGGCGGAAGCCGGGCGCGGAGCGGGATTCGGCTTGCCGCGCGGACCATAGCCGGGGGTGCTTCAGCGTCCAATCGCTTCCGCGCTATGTCGACACGTCGCGGTGTCGGCGTACCGACACCGCGACGTGTGGACATCGCTGCGCGGCAGCGAGGACTTGTCAGACTCGGTCGGGTGCCATCGCCGCGATGATGCGCTGCAGGTCCTCCTGGGTGGCGAACTCGACCACGATCTTGCCCTTGTTCCGGCCCATGTTGACCTTGACGCGGGTGTCCAGACGGTCGGAGAGCCGCGTCGCCAGCTCTTCGATCTCGGGGTCGGCCTGCTTCGCAGCGCGCTTGCGCGGGGCCGGAGCCTCGTCGCCCATCTCGCCGAGGGTGATGATCTCCTCGAGCGCCCGAACGGAGAGGCCCTCTTCGACGATCCGCCGGGCCAGCCGGTCCTGCGCGGCCGAGTCCTCCACCGACAGCAGGGCCCGCGCATGCCCCGCGCTGATCACCGACGCGGCGACGCGGCGCTGGACGGCCGGCGACAGGTTCAGCAGCCGGAGCGTGTTGGTGATGTGCGGGCGCGAGCGCCCGATGCGCTGCGCGAGCTCCTCGTGCGTGGCGCCGAAGTCGTCGAGGAGCTGCTGATAGGCCGCCGCCTCTTCGAGCGGGTTGAGCTGCTGCCGGTGCAGGTTCTCCAGGAGGGCGTCGCGCAGGAGCTCGTCATCCCCGGTCTCCCGCACGATCGCCGGGATCCGGCTGAGGCCGACCTCCTTGCTCGCCCGCCACCGCCGCTCGCCCATGATGAGCTCGTAGCGCTCGGGTCCCAGCTTGCGCACGACGATCGGCTGGAGGAGACCGACCTCGGCGATCGAGGCCCGGAGCTCTTCCAGCGCCTCATCGTCGAAGTGCTGCCGCGGCTGGCGCGGGTTCGGGGTGACCGAACCGACCGCGATCTCCTCCAGATACGCGCCGTCCACTGCTTCCGGTGCGGCTGAACCACCGCCCCCCGCTTGACTGCCGCCCACCTGGGTGGCACCCGAGCCCGGATCGGCCTCCGTAGCCACCGGTCCCTGGGGGATAAGGGCTCCAAGGCCCTTCCCCAGGCCGCGCCGCTGCTGACTCACCGGCGTCTCCTTCCTGTCCCGATGAGGAGCCGCCCCGTGGGTGGGACCGCCCCGTGCGAGGGCCCGCCCGACCCGGGCGGCCCGGTTATCCGACTGCGGCGCCCGTCTCGGCCTGGTAGGCCATCTCCCGTGCCGCCTCCATGTAGGCGACGGCGCCGGTCGACCCGGGGTCATAGGTCATGACGGACTGCCCATAGCTCGGCGCCTCCGACACACGCACGCTGCGCGGCACCAGTGTCTTCAGGACGAGGTCCCCGAAGTGCTGCCGGACCTCGTCGGCAACTTGGGAGGCGAGCCGCGTGCGACCGTCGTACATGGTCAGCAGGATCGTTGAGATGGCGAGCGACGGATTCAGGTGCGATTTCACCAGATCCACGTTGCGCAGCAGCTGCCCGAGCCCCTCCAGAGCGTAATACTCGCACTGGATCGGGATCAGGACCTCATCGCAGGCGACCATCGCGTTCACGGTCAGCAACCCGAGCGACGGCGGGCAGTCAATGAAGATGTAGTCGAGTTCGCCGCTGTCGTAGGCCGCAAAGGCCCTCTTCAGCCGCGATTCCCGCGCCACCAGCGAGACCAGCTCGATCTCGGCCCCGGCCAGATCGATCGTCGCCGGTACGCACCAGAGGCCCTCGATGTCCGGGACGGGCTGAGCCAGATCCTTCAGCGGCGCGTCTTCCACAAGGCAGTGGTAGATCGACCCGGAATTCCCGCTTCGCTCGGCCCCGAGCGCGGTAGACGCGTTCCCCTGCGGGTCGAGGTCGACCACGAGGACGCGGTTGCCGTGCATCGCGAGCGAGGCGGCGATGTTCACCGTCGTCGTGGTCTTGCCGACGCCGCCCTTCTGATTGGCGACGCTGATGATCCGGCACTCTCCCGGACGCGGCCAGCGGTCCTCGCGGTAGCCGCGTACCGACATCGCCGCGCGGGCCGCGCGGGCAATGGGCGTGTCCGGGACTCCGTCGTCGCCTTCGCGGCCACTGTCCACAGTGCCGCGGACTCCGCCGGCATAGTCGGGAACGGCTTGGTGCGAATCCGGGGCTGCCGCACCTGCCATCGCGTTCTGGGCAAAACTGCCCGCCGTGCTGCCCGCCGCTGTTTCACGTGAAACCGCCCCGTGGGACACGGCGCCCGGCGCCTGTGTCAGCGGAGCCTGGGCGCTAGGATTCTGCGCCTCCGGACTCGGTCCACCCGGGGCTGGGTCAGTCGCCGCAACGAACGGCGAATCGAGTGTGGGGGTCTGCGGCGTGGTCCACGTTTCACGTGAAACAGAGACTCCGTCGCCGCCAGGGTTCTCGGGCACGAATGAGTTCACCTCTTCCGTCCGCGCTTTTTTCTTCCGCTCCGTCGCGAAGAAGACGGGGCGGCGCGATCGATCTCAGACGTCACCGTGACGCGAACGACCGTGGTAGCGGGATCGACCTTACCGCTCCCCACTCGAATCACATCGGCGACGCTTGGGCGTTGTTTCGACAAATCCGAGCGGGAGTCGGCGAGTTCGCTCTCTGCCTGCTCTCCCTTGAGCGCGAGCAGCGACCCTCCCTTCCGTAGCAGCGGGAGTGCCCACCCGGCCAGACGTGTCAACGGGGCGACAGCCCGGGCAGTCACCATGTCGGCTTCCAGGGTCTTCTGCTCCTCGGCTCGCCCCCGGAGGACGCGCACGTTGGGGAGCTCCAGGAGCTCGACCGCTTCAGAGAGAAAGACCGTACGGCGCAGCAGCGGCTCCAGCAGGATCACGGTCAGGTCGGGGCGGAGAATGCCGAGTACGATCCCCGGAAGCCCCGCTCCCGACCCGATGTCGACCACCTGGGCGCCCTGGGGAATCACCTCCTCCACCACGGCGCAGTTGAGGATGTGCCGCTCCCAGAGCCGCGGCACTTCGCGCGGTCCGATCAGTCCGCGTTCCACCCCGGCATCGGCGAGCAGGTCGACAAAGCGCTCCGCTACGGGAAGGCGCTCACCGAACAGTGCGACCGCCTCCTCCGGGGGCTCCACGCTCCGATCAGCACCCGAGGTCATCGTCACCACCTTGGTCTCTCCGTCGTTGGTCGTCCACCGCCCGCAGGGCAATCCGCTCCAAAAGCCCCGCACCTCTCAGCGACGTAGCCACTCAGCGATCCATCCCCATGTCGACATCGCGACCTCGCCCGCGCGACCATGACGCCGCGGGCAACGCTCAGCGGATGCTTGTCCGGCCGCGCGAGCGAGTCGGCAGACGACTCTGTCCGCGCACCCGCCATCCCCGTGCCAGCGGGCGCCACCACATCTCTTCCACGCTCCAGCGGCAAAGCGCTCTGCCGACGAATCACTCAGGCGCCCTATCACTCTGTCGACAGAACGCCACAGCGACCGGAAGGGACACGGGGGCGGCACTCGGCGCCGGGCACCGCCGAGAGGGGAGCGTCCCACGCGTGAACATCCAGAGACGCCCACCGAACGGCCCGATCGGCTAGCCGCATCAGACAGCCTCCCGATTGACGGCGCCACAGCCGCGGAATGGCCGGAACGGCCGCAGGCACGGTACTCACCGTCTCACGGGCACTGCCGCGGCCGGCACGCCGGAGCGCCCCTCTGATGATAAACGGGATCCACTCGTCGCCGGGTTTCACGTGAAACACGGATGGGAGACGAGAAGCGCAACGGGCGCTCCCGATGGACCGGGAGCGCCCGTTGCGCTTCTCTGCGGCACCGTGAGCGTGCCGTTCTGTCCTGTTCTGCAGCGGCGCGGGGCCGCGGCCCGCTACTCGGCCGGACGCACCACGACGTAGCGGTACGGCTCTTCACCGTCGGATTCGCTGACCAGTCCGGCGGCCGCAACCGCGTCGTGCACGACCTTGCGCTCGAACGGCGTCATCGGCTCCAGTGCCTTCGACTCCCCGGAGCTCTTCACCTCCGCGGCGGCGTCACTTCCCACCCGGGTGAGCGCCTTTCGGCGCCCCTCCCGGAATCCGCCGATGTCGAGCATCAGTCGACTGCGCTCGCCAGTGGCGCGGTGCACAGCGAGCCGGGTGAGCTCTTGGAGCGCCTCGAGAACCTCGCCCTCGTCACCGACGAGCTCGTCCAGGGTGTCCCCGACGACCGATACCAGCGCCCGGTCCCCCTCGACGTCCATGTCGATATCGCCGTCGAAGTCGGCGATATCGAGCAAGCCCTCGATGTAGTCCGCGGCGATATCGCCTTCGTTCTCCAGGGCTTCGACGTCGGTTTCGGGCGCCGGGGCGTCCGCGACGGCGACGCCTCCACCGGCCTCTTCGGCGACCTCGGTCTTGCCGTTACTCACAGTGCGCTGTCTCCTTCACGTCCGCTCCCCTGCGGCCGGTGCGCCTCCGGGGCCTTCCGCCTGCACACCGCCGTGCCGCCGACACCTCTGCCGATCACTCACTTGTTGGAGCTGCCACCGGCACGCTTGGCCCGGGACTGCTTCTTCGGCTGCTTGCGTTCGATCTTAGGCTGTTCGACCGGCTCTGGCGCGGACTCCTTGCGCTTGCCGAGCATGCCCTTTGCAGAACCGTTCGACGCGCCGCCCTTCGGGCTGTTCGAACCGCCCTTCTTGGCGGCCTGCTCCGCCTCCGCATCGCTGCCGGGGGCCGGGTAGCGGCGGTAGATGAGCGTCTGCTGCCCCATGGTCCACAGGTTGTTGGTGACCCAGTAGATCAGCACGCCAAGCGGCATCCCCAGGCCGAAGAGACCGAACGCCGGCGCCATGTAGACCATGATCTTCTGCGACTGCGCCATCGGGTTGTCGGGCATCTGGTTCGACGTGCGCTTCATGCTCTGCCGCATGGTGAGGAACGTCGTGGTGGCCATGATGATGCAGGCGACGATGATGACGGCCTTGGCGATGGTCGGGTTCGACCCGAACGCCTGGAGCTCCTCCGGAGAGCTGGTGAACTGGGCCGCGATCGGCACGTGGAAGACCAGTGCCCCCCGTGCGCTCTCCGCGAGCTCCGCGGTGAAGCCGTACTGGGCGTTGCCCTGAGCGACCGAGCGCAGCACGCTGAAGAGAGCGAAGAAGACGGGCATCTGCAGCAGGAGCGGCAGGCACCCCATGATGGGGTTGGCGCCGTTCTCCTGGTACAGCTTCATCATCTCTTGCTGCTGGCGCTGCTTGTCGTTCTTGTAGCGCTCCTGCAGCTTCTTCAGCTTGGGCTGCATGTCCTGCATCTTGCGCTGCGTGTTCATCTGCTTGACGAACAGCGGCACCATGATCAGGCGCAGGAGGAACGTCAGAAAGACGATCGACAGCCCCCAGGCCCAGCCCCCGTCCGGGTCGAGACCCAGGAAGCTCAGGCCGGAGTGGATGCGGATCAGCACCCACCCGACGATGTTGTAAAGCCAGTCCAGCACCGGCCACTCCTCTTGCTTCGGTTCGGCTACGAGTGCGCGGGGCCGGGGTCGGGGGTACCGCCGGTACCGTCCGCGCCGCCGGCGCTCGAGTCCTCGGCCTGGTTGTCGCGTCCGCCGCGCGGCGGAACGGGATCCAGCCCACCTGGGTGGAACGGGTGGCATCGGGCGATCCGGGCGATCCCCAGCCACAGCCCTCGGAGCGGTCCGTGGACCTGCAGTGCTTCTACGGCGTAGGCACTACACGAGGGGTAGAAGCGGCAGACCGGCGGGAACAGCGGGCTGATGAACCTCTGGTAGCCCCGAATGGGCAGGATGAGGGCCCGCGCCAGCGTGTTCGGTCGGTCGTGCGTCATCGGTCCGCCATAGGTCCGCCGCCGGCCGCCGGGCCCGGAGCGCCCGCACCTCTGCCCCGGCCCCTGCGCGGGGCGCCGGTTCTGGGGCGGCGGGCTGCTGCGAGTGCGCCATCGAGCTGGGTGGCCAGCGTGTCGTATGCAAGATGCGCGGCCAGTGGCTTGGCGCGCACTACCAGCAGGCTACCCGGAGGCAGATCAGCAACCCGATCCCGCATCAGGTGGCGGAGTCGGCGCTGGACACGCTTGCGGACGACCGCGTTGCCTACGGCCTTGCTGACGATGAAGCCGACCCGCGGCGCGGCATCCGCCGCCGCGGGCCGGTCTCCGGCGATCAGGACCACGCCCAGCCCTTCGCGGCCGGCCCGGCGACCGGTGCGCATGACGAGGCCGAACTCGGCGCTGCGCCGCATGCGGTTGGGCGAGGACAACATGGGATGGGTCCTACTTGGTCCTAGAACACACGAAGAAGACCGGCCGCCGAGCGGGCAGACCGGTCCTGGCTCAGGGGCTGCGCCGTGGTCAGTGACTCACGGTCAGCGCGGCGCGGCCCTTCTTGCGGCGGTTGGCGATGATCGCGCGGCCGGCGCGAGTCCGCATGCGCAGCCGGAAACCGTGGACCTTGGCACGGCGCCGGTTGTTCGGCTGGAACGTACGCTTGCTCACTGCTACTCCAGGGGCTTCTCGAAAAGTGCTCGACGCGGCCCCCGTCGGACCGCTCGATGTTCCTGCTCGTCAACGTCGCGGGGGACGCCCGGTACTGGGGAACATCGCCCGCTCGTGCCGCACCTACCGGCGCCACGCACGCGGATTCCACCGTCTGTGGAGTCCGGGCGAAGGCGCGCAGAGAGATCGCGACGTAAGCATAAAGAAGATACGGCGCGTCCCGGCGGCGGTCAAATCGGCCCAGCCCGCGCCGAGCCGTCGCGACCTGGGCCGATCGCCGCTCGCGGGTGAGCCCGCCCACGCGGGATGCGGATCAAGGCGCCGCGCGGGCGTCCCCACAGGTTGTCCACAGGGGTACGCCACGACTGCGTCCTGACCGGCTGCGCGGGAGGCATCCGGGACTGTTGTCCACAGTATCTGCGGTCTGTGGAAATCGCGTCATCCACAGTGGGGACGGGCGAACATTCTCCTCTAGGCTGTGGATAACGTGGAACGGTGCCGGGCTGGGGAGAACGCGGGGCAGAGCAGGGTGCAGAACGGGCTAATCGCCCGGCACTGCCGGGTATCCATAGCCTGCGATCTGCGAATTGTGGATAACCCAGGGATTGACTGCATCCTGTGACAGGCTGTGCACGAACCGGTGCACAACCTGTGGACATCCCTGATTCCCTGGGGAAACCGTCCGGTGTGCACAGCGCCGGGCACCCGTTCTCCCGGATGCCCGGTGTACACAGGACATCCACAGGATCAGCCGAGTCATCCACAGAACGGCGGCAGCACGCCGGCGCCTGCTGCCCCGTCCGCGCCCCGGCAGCAGGCCGCTCGACCGAGACCGCATCCGCCGCATTTCCGCCGGCTCCGCAGCGCCGGAGCCGACCGACCCGCGAGCAGGGAGAAGGGGACCGACCATGGCAGGGCACCGTGTCTGACGCCCAGGTGAACCTCGCGTCCGTGTGGGCCAGCGTGCTCGACAGCCTGGACAACACCGTGCTGCCCCCGCATCAGCGCGCGTGGCTCCCGCAGACCCGACCGCTCGGGCTGATCGAGGACACCGCGCTGCTCGCGGCCCCGAACGACTTCGCCAAGGAGATCCTGGAGACGCGCCTGCGGGACAGCATCAGCCGTGCGCTCTCCGCGGAGCTCGGCCGGGAGATCCGGGTCGCGGTCACCGTCGACCCCGCGGCGGTCCAGCCGCCCCCGCCCCCGCCCTCGGCACCCGGCTATCCCCAGTCGGGCCCGCAGAGCCCGCCGCCGGGAACCCCGCCCTATCCCGCGGCCCCCTACCCGCAGGAGCCCCCGCAGGACCAGGGCTCCTACGGGACCGGCGACCCCTACCCGGGCGCCCCGTCCGCCCAGCCGCAGGCCGCCGCTCCGCCCTACCCCGGCGCCGGCGACAGCGGGCCGCGGCACGCCGCTCCGCTCTTCCCCAGCGACCCCCCTGCTCCGCACAGCCCGTCCGCCCCGCGCGGTGACGCACCGGACGAATACCGCGGGGAATCCTCCGCTGCCCCGTGGGACACCCACCCGCGGCAGGAGCAGGCATGGCCGACGCAGTGGGACCAGCACCAGCACCACAGTGCCGGCCAGGCCGGCGTCCCCGACAGCGGGGTGCAGCAGCCGGTCTGGGATCAGCCGCGCCAGGGCGGCCGGGCCGACTACGCCGCCCCGGCCGCCGTCGAGCCGCCGCAGCGCGAGCCGGCATGGGAGCAGAGCAGCTGGGACCGCCCGTCGTGGGAGCGGTGGGATGCTCCGAACCGCTGGGAGAGCGCCGCTGCCCCCGAGCGCTCCGGCGACCACTCCCCCAGCCCTGTGGACGGCGGGCCCGGGGCTCCGCCCGCGCACGAGGAGTTTCCGCCGCCCGGTCCGGCCGGCGGAGCCGAGGACCGGCCCGGCCCGGTGCCCCCGCCTCCCGTGCCCAGCGCGCCCGACACCGAGGGCGGCAACCAGCCGCACACCTCCGCCGAGCCGGCCCGGCTCAATCCGAAGTACACCTTCGACACCTTCGTCATCGGGTCGAGCAACCGGTTCGCACACGCGGCGGCGGTCGCTGTCGCCGAGGCGCCGGCCAAGGCGTACAACCCGCTGTTCATCTACGGCGGCTCCGGTCTGGGCAAGACGCACCTGCTGCACGCCATCGGCCACTACTCGCAGCGCCTCTACGACGGCGCGCGCGTCCGGTACGTGAGCTCAGAGGAGTTCACCAACGAGTTCATCAACTCCATCCGCGACGGCAAGGCCGACGGGTTCCGGCGCCGCTACCGGGACATCGACGTGCTGCTGGTGGACGACATCCAGTTCCTGGAGAACAAGGAGCAGACGCAGGAGGAGTTCTTCCACACCTTCAACACGCTCCACAACTCCAACAAGCAGATCGTCATCTCCAGCGACCGGCCGCCGAAGCAGCTGGTCACGCTGGAGGACCGGCTGCGCAACCGGTTCGAGTGGGGGCTCATCACCGACGTCCAGCCGCCCGAGCTGGAGACGCGCATCGCGATCCTCCGCAAGAAGGCCGCCCAGGAGGGGCTTGCCGCTCCCCCGGAGGTGCTGGAGTTCATCGCCAGCAAGATCTCCACGAACATCCGCGAGCTCGAGGGCGCGCTGATCCGGGTGACCGCGTTCGCCAGCCTCAACCGGCAGTCGGTCGACCTGCACCTCACCGGGATCGTGCTGAAGGACCTCATCCCCGACGACGAGGGCCCGGAGATCACCGCGTCGGCGATCATGGCGCAGACCGCGTCCTACTTCGGTCTCACCACCGAGGACCTGTGCGGCACCTCGCGCTCCCGGGTCCTGGTCACCGCCCGGCAGATCGCCATGTACCTCTGCCGTGAGCTGACCGACCTGTCCCTGCCCAAGATCGGCCAGCAGTTCGGCGGGCGCGACCACACCACGGTGATGCACGCCGACCGGAAGATCCGGTCGCTGATGGCGGAGCGGCGGTCGATCTACAACCAGGTCACCGAACTCACCAACCGGATCAAGCAGGAGTCCCGCAACGGCTGACCCGCCGTCCCGCACCGCTGTCCACCGCATGTGCACAGATTCGGCGCGGGTGCACGGGCCCGGCGATTCCCGACCGGACCCGGCCATTGGCGACGCCGGACCGATTTTTTTCTCCGTCCGGCGCTCCCGCAACGTCGGGTTATCCCCAGGGGAGCCGCAAAATCTGTGGATATCCGGTGGACAACCCTGAGGACAACTCCGTTTTCCTGTGGGCAACCTGAGGATGAACGGCGCCTTCCTGTTGACGGAGCCCGCCGCGGGGTCCTGAGCCCCGGTGGACCGCCTGTGGGAAAACTGGGGACAACCGGTGGACGGGCGGTGGATAACCGGGGGACAACCTGTGCACGCTCTTCCGGCCTCCACAGGCACCCGCGGTTCTCCACACCCGATACCCACAAGCGCGGTGGATAAAAAAGAGGTCTTGACCTGGGGGAAGGACCCTTATCCACAGTATCCACAGCCCCTACTATTACTGCTCCCCCTAAGAGAGCTCATTCTGCTTCGAAAACAGGTTGGGCCCGATTCTGTGGATGACCGCTCCGGAGCGCTTCCGGCCGTGGCCTGACCGGTGCGCCGCTGCTCGTGGATCAGGTGTGGCAGGCAGCGGCTCCGGGTGAATGCGGGTACCGTGGGGACCACCTCAAGAGCCCGCGGCACGCTCCGCCGCCCGCAGCCCGCCTCCGGCTCCCGGCCCCGGGCCCCGCGCGGTCGGCCAGACCCCCCGAAGCCGGGCCCAGACGTACACGGGGCTGCGAGTCCCAGGACCCCTGCGAAGAGAGTGAGTCGGATCGTGAAGTTCCGGGTCGAACGCGATGTGCTCGCCGACGCCGTCGCCTGGACGGCGCGCAGCCTGCCCGCACGGCCGTCGGTGCCGGTGCTCGCAGGGATGCTGCTCAGCGCCGAGGAGACCGGCGGTTCCGCGCGCCTGCGGCTCTCGGCCTTCGATTACGAGGTCTCCGCCCAGGTCTCGGTCGACATCGATGTGGAAGAGCCCGGCACCACGCTGGTCTCCGGGCGCCTGCTCGCCGAGATCACCCGGAACCTCCCTCCACAGACTGTGGAGATCAGCACCGACGGCGCCAAGGTCGTGGTCTCCTGCGGGAGTGCCACGTTCACACTCCTCACACTGCCTGTGGAGGACTACCCCACCCTGCCGGACATGCCCGGCCCCACGGGCACCATCGGCTCCGACGTCTTCGCCTCCGCGGTGAGCCAGGTGGCCGTCGCCGCCGGCCGCGACGACACGCTGCCGATGCTGACCGGCGTCCGGGTCGAGATCGAGGGCGGCACCGTCACCCTCGCCTCCACCGACCGGTACCGCCTCGCGGTGCGCGAGCTCGAGTGGAAGCCGGAGAACCCCGAGCTGTCCGCGGTGGCCCTCGTGCCCGCGAAGACGCTCGCAGACACCGCCAAGTCGCTCACCTCCGGCGCGGAGGTCTCCATCGCGCTCGCCAACGGCGAGGACGGCGACGGCATGATCGGCTTCGAGGGCGGCGGCCGCCGCACCACCACCCGGCTGCTGGACGGCGAGTTCCCCAAGTACCGGGCGCTGCTGCCGGATTCGTTCAACTCCCTCGCCGAGGTGCAGAAGTCGGAGTTCATCGAGGCCGTCAAGCGCGTTTCGCTCGTCGCCGAGCGGAACACCCCGCTGCGCCTGGCCTTCAGCGAGGGCCGGGTCGTGCTGGAGGCCGGCACCGGCGACGAGGCGCAGGCCGTCGAGGTCCTGGACGCCTCCCTGGAGGGCGACGAGATCCAGATCGCGTTCAACTCCGGGTTCCTGCTGGACGGGCTCGGCGCCGTCGACTCCGACATCGCCCGGCTGCAGTTCACCACGTCCACCAAGCCGGCCATCATCTCCGGTAAGCCCGCCGACGACACCGCCGGATCCGACTACCGCTACCTGATCATGCCGGTGCGGCTGTCCGGCTGAGCATGATCCGCAGCACGGGACCCGCCGCACACGTCCGGCAGGCGCGGCTGCTGCACGCACGGTGCGCCACCGGTTCCGCGGCCGCCGCGGAACCCCGGGCGGCGCGGGTGCCGAGTGACCATTTCTAGGGGGAGAAGCAGAATGAAACTGGGCCTGGTCGGCTTGGGCAAGATGGGCGGCAACATGGCCGCCCGGCTGCGCGACAAGGGGCACGAGGTCGTCGGCTTCGACTTCAACCCCGCCGAGCGCGACGTCGACAGCCTCGCGGACCTGGTGCAGGCGCTGGAGCCCCCGCGCACGGTCTGGCTGATGGTCCCCGCGGGCGACCCGACCCTCGGGGTGATCGCCTCGCTGGCGGAGCTGCTCGAGTCCGGCGACCTGATCGTGGAGGGCGGCAACTCCCACTACGTCCAGGACCGCAAGAACGCGGACGGCCTCAAGGAGAAGGGCATCCGCTATCTCGACGCCGGCGTCAGCGGCGGCGTCTGGGGGCGGCAGAACGGCTACGGCATCATGGTCGGCGGGGCGCCGGCCGACGTCGAGCGGGTCAAGCCGGTGTTCGACGCGCTCACCCCGGATGACGGCGGCGGTTACGTGCACGCCGGCGGCGTCGGTGCCGGGCATTTCGTGAAGATGGTCCACAACGGCATCGAATACGGCATGATGCAGGCGTTTGCCGAGGGATTCGAGCTGATGGCCGCCTCCGACATCGTCGACGACGTGCCGGGCACGTTCGAGAGCTGGCGGGAAGGCACTGTGGTCCGCTCCTGGCTGCTGGACCTGCTCAGCCGCGCGCTCGAAGAGGACCCCAACCTCGACCAGCTGCGCGGCTACGCCCAGGACTCCGGCGAGGGGCGGTGGACCGTGCAGGCCGCCGTCGACCACGCCGTGCCCGCGCCGGCCATCACCGCCGCCCTCTACGCCCGGTTCGCCTCCCGGCAGGAGGACAGCCCGGCGATGAAGGTGATCGCGGCGCTGCGCAACCAGTTCGGCGGCCACGCCGTCACCCGCACCACCGACGACCCGGCGCGCACCCCGCGCAGCTGACGCATCCGGTCCGGCGCCCGGCCCGGAGGTCTCTGCGGGACCGGTTTCGGGGCAGCGCCGATGCAGACACGCCGTGCCCGATGCGGGGTGGCGCGGGAGGTCCGGCGCCACCCCGCTGGCAGGCTGCGAAGCGGGCTCCCTCCCCTGGCGCGGGGCGGGTTTCACGTGAAACCCGCCGCCGGCGGGACCGAGCACGGCGCGGCTGCGCAGGGGCGGCCGAGGCGGAGCAGCCGGCGCAGAGAGCCCAGGGACGGAGAGGACGAGCCGTGTACGTATCGCATCTGCAGCTGGCCGACTTCCGCTCCTACCCCCAGGCCCACCTTGAACTCGAGCCGGGGATCAGTACGTTCCTCGGCCCCAACGGGCAGGGCAAGACCAACCTCATCGAGGCGATCGGGTACGTCGCCACGCAGGGCAGCCATCGCGTCTCTTCGGACACGCCGCTGGTGCGGCGCGGGGCCGAGCGCGCCATCGTCCGGTGCGCCGTGGTGCGCGGTGAGCAGCGGGCCGTCATCGAGCTGGAGATCAACCCCGGGCGGGCCAACCGGGCCCGGCTGAACCGCGCCGCCGCCACTCGCCCCCGTGAGGCACTGGGCATCCTCCGCACCGTCCTCTTCGCGCCGGAAGACCTGGCACTCGTCAAGGGCGACCCCGGCGACCGCCGGCGCTTCCTCGATGACCTGCTCGTCACCCGCACGCCGCGGCTGGCCGGCGTCCGCTCTGACTACGACCGCGTGCTCAAGCAGCGCAACGCACTGCTGAAGTCGGCGTCGGCCCGCTACCTCAAGCGCCAGGAAGTCGACCTGTCGACGCTGGACGTGTGGAACGACCACCTGGCCGAGGCCGGCGCCGAACTGCTCGCGGCACGGCTGGCGCTCGTCGCCGAGCTGCAGCCGCTCGTCGCCAAGGCCTACGGAGAACTCACCGCCGGCAGCGCCGCCACGGTGCTGCGGTACCGCAATTCGGCCGATCCCGACGGGCCGGTGCCCGACACGGAGGACCGGGACCGCATCGCCGCCGGGATGCGCTCGGCCATGGAGGAGGCCCGCCATCAGGAGCTGGCGCGCGGCGTCAGCCTGGTCGGCCCGCACCGGGACGAACTCCTGCTCGAACTGGACGGGTTGCCCGCCAAGGGCTATGCGAGCCAGGGCGAATGCTGGTCCTATGCGCTCGCTCTGCGCCTGTCTGCGTTCGAGCTGCTGCGCGCCGACGGCGACGACCCGGTACTCCTGCTCGACGACGTCTTCTCCGAGCTCGACGCGGAGCGCCGCCGCCGCCTAGCCGACCACGTCCGGCACGCCGAACAGGTCCTGGTGAGCGCTGCGGTCGCCGACGACGTGCCCGAGGAGCTGCGCGGCGCCCGCTTCCGGGTGCGCACCGGAGCGGTCGCCGGAGAGGGCGAGCCGTTTCCCGACTCCGACCCCGACGGTGGCTTCGGCCGGGAGGCCGAGACCTCTGATGCCGCTTCCGGCAGTGGTGCCGGCGGGGAGGGCGAGGCATGACCGACGACGCGAACGCTGCCGCGGGCGGACCGGAGGCCGGTGACGGTCCGGTGCCGTCTGGTGCCGAGCTGGCCCGCCAGGAACTGGCCCGGGCCCGGGCGGCGGCGCGGGAACGCGGCGGAACGGGCCGCGCCGCACCCCGGCGGCGCTCCGGAGCCCGAGTCCGGTCCCGCCGCGATCCGCAAATGTTCGGCGACGCAGTGCGCGCCTGGCTGATCGAGCACGGCTGGCAGGACGAGGTGGCCGTGGGCGGCCTGTTCGGCCGGTGGAACGAGATCGTGGGCGACTTCAACGCCCAGCACCTGCAGCCGGTCTCCTTCGAGGGCGGCGAGCTGGTCGTCGCGGCCGACTCCGCCACCATGGCAGCGCATGCCCGGGCGATGGTCCGCGACCTGCTGCGCCGGATCAACGAGGAGCTGGGGCACGGCGCCGTCCAGACCATCACCGTCCGCGGGCCGGGCCGCGGACGCTCAACCGGGCGGTTGCGGGCCCGCTGACCCGGGAGCTCCGCCGCGGCCGCCGGTCGGCTCCGGGCGCGCGGCGGCTGCCGGGGACCCGTTCCCGCGGGAGCGGGCGCATCGGTACGCGGCGCGGAACGGAACGGCCGTCGCGCCGTCCGGAACCGGTCGCACAGTCGCGTCGAGGGGTCGTCCCGGGCAGCTGCGGGAGCCGGCCCCGTGCCAGACCGCTCGGGCACCGGTCTCCGCCGCGGCCGGCGGCGGCACCCGAACGCGCGGTGGTGGAACGGCTCTGCGGTAGCACCGCGGGGAAGGGCCCGCAGCGCGACCGCGGCAGCGTCTGCGCAGCTCCGGCCGGTGGCGGACGGATGAACCCCCGATGAATCCGCACCGTAGGGGGACCCTCGCGGTCGGTGGTGCGGTGGGCCCCGGAGCCGATTCGGATTCCGGTGCCGCCCGGCACACCCGCCGATGGGCGCCGGACGCGCCTGAATCACGCGCGGACATGACGCGGCGCCGGGGCGCGTGTAGGGAGTCATCGGCCGGTCTGTTAGCCCGCTGTCGGGCGGCACAGCGCCGCCAATGCCACCTTCGCGCCGCGCGCGCGGTATCATGGGAGCGGTTCTTCGGACGCTTTCGCCGGTACGGCCCCCCAGTGACGGGTGGCGGGACCACGGCCGTGAACGGGGTCCGGTCGGTGGAGCGCCAAGCGGTCGGGACGGCCCCCGAGTCGGCCCGCGCATAACGGTGCTGACGCTGCCGGCCGCCCTCCCCGCTTCCCGGGCGCGGCCGCCGGTGGGAGGCGTCCCCCAGCAGGAGGGTGTACCCACTTGGCCTACGATGCTCGATCTATCACGGTTCTGGAAGGACTCGAGGCGGTCCGTAAACGCCCCGGCATGTACATCGGATCCACCGGTGAGCGGGGCTTGCACCACCTCGTATCCGAGGTCGTGGACAACTCGGTCGACGAGGCCATGGCGGGCTACGCCGACGCCATCGAGGTGACGCTCCTCGCCGACGGCGGTGTGCGCGTCGACGACAACGGCCGCGGCATCCCCGTCGACCTCCACCCGGTGGAGAAGCGCCCGGCGCTGGAGCTCGTGCTTTCCACGCTGCACGCGGGCGGCAAGTTCGACAGCAAGTCCTACGCGGTCTCCGGCGGCCTGCACGGCGTCGGCGTCTCCGTCGTCAACGCGCTGTCGACCCGGCTCGAGGCCGAGGTCCGCAGGGACGGCCACGTGTGGCGCCAGGACTACGAGATGACCCGCCCGACCGGCGACATCGCCAAGGGCGAGGAGACCTCGGAGACGGGCACCCGGATCACCTTCTGGGCGGACCCGGGCATCTTCGAGACCACCACCTACAGCTTCGAGACGCTGGCCCGCCGCCAGCAGGAGATGGCGTTCCTGAACAAGGGGCTGTCCATCACCCTGCGGGACGAGCGGCCGGAGTTCACCCCCGACGGCCCGGTGGTGCAGACGTACCACTACAAGGACGGCCTGGTCGACTTCGTCCGGCACATCAACGCCAAGAAGGAGCCCTCGCACGTCTCGGTCATCGACTTCGAGGAGGAGGGCGAGGGCATCGCGGTCGAGATCGCGATGCAGTGGAACCAGTCCTTCACGTCGTCGGTGCACACCTTCGCCAACACCATCAACACGGCGGAGGGCGGCACGCACGAGGAGGGCTTCCGCTCCGCGCTGACCACGGTGGTGAACCGCTACGCGCGCGAGCAGCGGCTGCTGCGCGAGAAGGACGACAACCTCACCGGGGACGACGTCCGGGAGGGCCTCACCGCGATCATCTCGGTGAAGCTGGCCGACCCCCAGTTCGAGGGGCAGACCAAGACCAAGCTGGGCAACACCGAGGCGAAGTCGTTCGTGCAGCGGGTCGCCAACGAGCACCTGCGCGACTGGTTCGAGCGCAACCCCGGCGAGGCCAAGGACATCGTCACCAAGGCGAGCCAGGCGGCGCGGGCGCGCATCGCCGCCCGCCAGGCGCGCGACCTGACCCGGCGCAAGACGCTGCTGGAGTCCACGTCCCTGCCGGGCAAGCTCTCCGACTGCCAGTCGACGGAGCCGGAGAAGTCCGAGGTCTACATCGTCGAGGGAGACTCGGCCGGCGGTTCCGCCAAGGGCGGGCGCGATCCGCTCTACCAGGCGATCCTGCCGATCCGCGGCAAAATCCTCAACGTGGAGAAGGCCCGCATCGACCGGATCCTCAAGAACAACGAGGTCCAGGCGATCATCACCGCCCTGGGCACGGGGATCCACGACGACTTCGACATCACCAAGCTGCGGTACCACAAGATCATCCTGATGGCGGACGCCGACGTCGACGGCCAGCACATCCGGACCCTGCTGCTGACGCTGCTCTTCCGGTTCATGAAGCCCCTCGTCGAGGCCGGCCACGTCTACCTGGCGATGCCGCCGCTGTACAAGATCAAGTGGGACACCCGCGGCAGCGACGCCGACTACGTCTTCTCCGACCGGGAGCGCGACGAGGCGATCGAGCGCGGCATCGCCGCCGGCAAGCGCGACCCGCGCCCCCGCGACTTCGTGCAGCGGTTCAAGGGCCTCGGCGAGATGAACGCCGACGAGCTCTGGGAGACCACGATGGACCCCGCGAACCGGCTGCTCATGCAGGTGACCCTGGACGACGCCGCACAGGCCGACGAGCTGTTCAGCGTGCTCATGGGCGAGGACGTCGAATCCCGGCGCTCCTTCATCCAGCGCAACGCCCGCGACGTGCGGTTCCTGGACATCTGACCCCGGTGCCGACCCCGGCCCCGCGCGGACCGGAGCCGACCGCGCCCGCCTTGCAGGACTCACCAGAAAGGTTCGACATCCAGTGACGGATGCGAATACCCCACAGCCGCCGGAACCCCCGGAGGAGGGCGGCGGGCTCGCCCAGCGCGTCGAGCCCGTCGACATCCAGGTCGAGATGCAGCGCAGCTACCTCGACTACGCGATGTCGGTCATCGTCGGCCGCGCCCTGCCCGATGTCCGCGACGGCCTGAAGCCCGTCCACCAGCGCGTCCTCTACGCGATGTACGACGGCGGCTACCGCCCCGACCGCGGCTACTTCAAGTGCGCCCGCGTCGTCGGCGACGTCATGGGCAACTACCACCCGCACGGCGACTCGGCGATCTACGACACCCTCGTCCGCCTCGCCCAGGGGTGGTCGATGCGGATGCCGCTGGTCGACGGCAACGGCAACTTCGGCTCGCCGGGCAACGACCCGGCGGCGGCGATGCGCTACACCGAGTGCAAGCTCGCGCCGCTCGCCATGGAGATGCTGCGGGACATCGAGAAGGACACGGTCGACTTCCGGCCGAACTACGACGGCCGGTCCGCCGAGCCCGAGGTCCTCCCGGCCCGCTTCCCCAACCTGCTGGTCAACGGCTCGTCCGGGATCGCGGTCGGGATGGCCACCAACATCCCGCCGCACAACCTGCGCGAGGTCGCGCGGGGCGTCGAGTGGTACCTGGACAACCCCGAGGCCGAGGACGAGGAGCTTCTCGAAGCCCTCATCGAGCGGGTCAAGGGCCCGGACTTCCCGACCAGCGGCCGGATCGTCGGCCGCCGCGGCATCGAGGAGGCCTACCGCACCGGGCGCGGCTCCATCACCATGCGCGCCGTCGTCGAGGTCGACGAGGACTCCCGCGGCCGGCAGGTGCTGGTCGTCACCGAGCTGCCCTACCAGGTCAACCCGGACAACCTCGCGCTGAAGATCGCCGAGCTCGTCAAGGACGGCAAGGTCAGCGGCATCGCCGACGTGAAGGACGAGACGAGCGGCCGCACCGGCCAGCGCCTCGTCATCGTCCTGAAGCGGGACGCCGTCGCGAAGGTCGTGCTGAACAACCTGTACAAGCACACCCAGCTGCAGGAGACGTTCGGCGCGAACATGCTCGCCCTGGTCGACGGGGTGCCGCGGACCCTCCGGCTGGACCAGCTCATCCGGTACTGGGTCGTGCACCAGGTCGAGGTGATCGTCCGCCGCACCCGCTACCTGCTGCGCAAGGCCGAGGAGCGGGCCCACATCCTGCGTGCGCTGCTGCGCGCCATCGACCGCATCGACGACGTCATCGCACTCATCCGCGCGTCGGCCTCCGCGGACGCCGCGAAGACCGGCCTGATGGAGATGCTGGAGATCGACGACGTCCAGGCGCGGGCGATCCTCGACATGCAGCTGCGCAAGCTGGCCGCCCTCGAGCGGCAGCAGCTCACCGCCGAGTACGACGAGCTCATGGCGCAGATCGAGGACTACAACGACATCCTCGCCTCGCCGGAGCGGCAGCGCTCCATCATCCGCGCGGAGCTCGGCGAGATCGTCGAGAAGTACGGCAATGACCGCCGGACGCAGATCGTCCCCTTCGAGGGCGACATGCGGATGGAGGACTTCATCGCCGAGGAGGACGTCGCGGTCACCATCACCCGCGGCGGCTACGCGAAGCGGACCCGCCTGGACGGCTACCGCGCCCAGAAGCGCGGCGGCAAGGGCGTGCGCGGCGCGCAGCTCAAGCAGGACGACATCGTCCAGCACTTCTTCGTCACCACCACGCACAACTGGATCCTGTTCTTCACGAACAAGGGCCGCGTGTACCGGACGAAGGCCTACGAGCTGCCGGAGGCCGCGCGCGACGCCCGCGGCCAGCACGTCGCCAACATGATGGAGTTCCAGCCCGACGAAGAGATCGCCCAGGTCATGGCGCTGCGCGACTACGATGCCGCGCCGTATCTGGTCCTGGCCACGCGCGAGGGCCTGGTGAAGAAGTCCCGGCTGCAGGACTTCGACTCGGCGCGCTCGGCGGGGATCATCGCGATCAACCTCCGCGACGACGACGAGCTCATCTCCGCCCGGCTGGTGTTCCCCACCGACGACCTGCTGCTCATCAGCAGCGACGCGCAGGCCATCAGGTTCCAGGCGTCGGACGAGTCGCTGCGGCCGATGGGGAGGGCGACCAGCGGTGTCATCGGTATGCGGTTCACCGAGGACGCGCACCTGCTGAGCATGGACGCCATCCGCCAGGACGACGGTCCGGTGGACGTGCTCGTCGCCACGGCGGGCGGCTACGCCAAGCGCACGCCGTCCGACCAGTACCCGGTGCAGAACCGCGGCGGCAAGGGCGTTCTCACCGCCAAGGTCGTGGAGGCCCGCGGCGAACTCGTCGGCGCCGCCATGGTCCACCCGGAGGAGGACGAGGTCTTCGCGATCACCTCGGTGGGCGGCGTGATCCGCACCCGCAGCGCGGAGATCAAGCAGTCCGGCCGCGCCACGATGGGCGTCCGGCTGGTCAACCTCGGCAAGAACAACCACGTGGTGGCCATCGCCCGCAACGCCGAGGCGGACGACCCCGAAGACGACGGGGCCGACACCGAGGCCGCCGAAGAAACCGCGGACGCCGGCGGTGTCGGCGCCAGCGCGGCTGAGCCCGATGCGGACGGGGCGGAAGCCTCCGGCGGCGACGCCGGCGGCTCGGGCGGGGAGTCCTGACCCCCGTTCGGCTATTACCGTGGTGTGCGGAGGGGCGAGTGCCCCTCCGCACACCTCTCCCGGTCCCCTCCCCCGCACCGGTCGCCCACATTTTCACCCGTCGATGGAAAGTCCAGCGGTAACGTGGCTATGTCTGACAAGACGAAGCAGGACTCAGATGTGACGACCTCCTCGGACGACCCCTCCGCAGAAGCGCCTGCGGGTTCGGCCGCGGAGGAGTCCGGCACCGAGGCGGCCCAGGAGGCCGGCTCCGGGGCGGACGCGTCCGCCGACGGGGATTCCACCGACTCCTCCGGCGCTGCGCCCGAGAGCGCCCCGGAACCCGGCGCCGGCAGCAGCTCCGGGGACACCGAAGACGGGGAGGGCGCCGGCGCCGGCACTGCCGCCAAGGCCTCCGGCGCCAAGGGCTCCGCGGCGAAGAGCCGGAGCACGGGGGCCAAGAGCCGGGCAGCAGGCAGCCGGACCTCGGGGAAGTCCGGCCAGAAGAGCACCAAGGGCAGCAAGAGCGGGGCGGGCGCGGGCTCGGCCGCGGCGGGCCCGGCGGCTGCGGAGCAGGGGACCGCCCCGGCGGGCGATGCAGCGGAGGCCGAGACCGCGGGCAGCGCCTCGTCCGGCGAGGCCGGCGAGAAGGCGGAGCCCGCGGAGAAGCCCGGCGGCAGTGCGGCAGCGCCCAGCGCCGGGACGTCCCCGACTCGGGCAGCGGGGACGGCGGCGGAGAAGAGCTCCGCGGCCGGGGCAGGACCGGCCGGTGCCGGTTCGGCGAAGGCGACCGCGGGGAAGGCCACGGGCGCGGCCGCATCGGGTGCCGCCGGGTCGGCCAGCGCGCCGTCGCGTCCGAGCGGGTCCGGCCCGAGCATGGTGGCGGGGAGCGCCCCGAAGGGGGCCAAGGCGCAGGGGGAGTCGTCCATGTCGATACCGCGGCACGACCAGCCGGGTCAGAGCGGCACGGCCTCGGAGGCCGCCCGTGCGGCGCAGCAGTCGCCGGTGGGCGCGGCCAAGTCGGCGCGCAAGGCCCACCTGAGCCTGAGCCGGATCGAGCCCTGGTCGGTGATGAAGTTCAGCTTCGTCATCTCGCTGGTGTGCTTCATCGTGCTCTTCGTCGCTGTCGCGGTGATCTACGCGATCCTCTCCGGCCTCGGTGTCTTCGACGCCCTGGCGGACATGCTGACGGCGCTCACCGAGGGCGGCGAAGGCGAGGGCGGCGAGATCCCGATCAACCCGGCCGCCTGGTTCTCCCCGGCCCGGGTGCTGGGCTACACGGGTCTGATCGGCGCGCTGAACATCGTGCTGATCACCGCCTTGGCTACGGTTTCGGCGATGCTCTACAACCTCGCCGCGGACCTCGTCGGCGGCATCGACGTCACCCTCTCCGAGGCAGAGTAGAAGCCGGTCCGGCCGGTCCGCCGGCCGGACCAACCCCTCCGCACAGCCGCTACACTGGTGGCAGCGGAGGGACCCCCTCCCCGCCGGTTCAACCCGGTTCGCCGCTCCCCCGGGATGCGGTAGAGTTCCACTCGGAACGCGGGCGTATAGCTCAGTCGGTTAGAGCGCATCCCTGATAAGGATGAGGCCCCAGGTTCAAGTCCTGGTACGCCCACCAGCGAAAAGGCTCCCACACGGGGGCCTTTTTTCATGCCCGTGCGCCACACGTGCGCCGCCGGGGTCCCTGTTCCGGGCACTTTCTGGATTGCTGCCCCTGAGCAGCGCAACCGCGCCTGGCCCCGCGGTGCCCTTCGGCCGCGGCCGCCGAGCGCCGCCGGCTACTGCGGGCCATCGGGGGACGGGTCGCCGGTCCGCGTCCTCCGGGCCGGGGGAGAACCGCGGGCGGGGTGGCGCACCATGCACGGTTCCGCCGCCACCGACCTCCGCGAGAGGCGTGCGCCGCAGGTAGAGAGAGCGCCATGTCGACGTGGCGCCATGCAGCCGTGCCGCCATGGAGACAGGGCTGCCGGACTGCCGGACGGTCCGGGCAGCAGCCTCAGAGGCTGCAGGTGCACTGCGTCAGGGCGGCGCCTGCGATGGTGGTGGTGAGCAGGAGGACCAGGGGCGCGGCGGCCGCGCAGACGGCTGCTGCGGCCATGATCCTGCGGAGGGTGCGGTGGCGCGGGGCCGGAAGCGGAGTGAGCAGGCGCCGGACGCGCTGGACGGGGCAGGCGCCGAGGACGCCCAGGGTCGCCTCAGGGGCGGCCGTGCGCGCGCCGGCCATGGCGCCGAGGGCGTGGGCGAGGGCGGCGGGGCCGGCGGCGCGGACGGCCCGGTCGTCGGCGGCCCACTCGACCAGGACGGCGGTCTCCTCCTCGGCGGCCGCGAGGAGGGGCACGCCGGGAAAGGCGGTGTTCAGCAGCCGGACCCAGCCGACCATGGCGTGGTGGCGGCCGGTGAGGTGGGCGCGCTCGTGGGCGAGCACCGCGCGGAGCTCCCGCGGCGTGAGCGCGTCCACTGCCCCCTGGGTCACGACGACGCAGGCCCGGTCCCCGGGGAGGCAGTAGACCTCGGGGCGGCTGCGCGGAACCAGGTGCACCCGGTGGCCTTCGACCACCGCGGTCCGGCCGGCGGCGTCCAGGCCGCTCACGTGGCTGCGGCGCCACTGCGCAGAGCGGATCGCGCGCCGCACGGAAACCCAGGTGAACCGCAGCAGCAGGCCGGCGGCCGCGGCAGCGAGGACGGGAAGCAGCAGCGCGCCGCCGTTGCGGTGGATCGCCTGCGCCAGAGTGACGCATGCGGTGAGGAACCCCTTGAGCCCGGGGCCGAGGGCCTCGATCGCCACCAGCAGGAGGAACGCGGCCCAGGACAGGAGCCAGGCAGCCGTTGCCGCCAGCCACGCGGCGAGCATCGCGCGGGGCCCGAGCGAAGCGCCGCCGCCCAGAGCACGCAGCGCGGCCGGCCCGGCGGTGCTGAGGGCTGCGGCAGCGGCGAGCCACACCAGGGCAGCGAGCACGGCTACTCCTCCCGCGGGACGTCGGCCAGCAGGGCACGCAGGGTGGCGGCGTCCGCGTCGGACATGTCGTCGATGAAGCGCAGCAGCGTGGCGCGCGGATCACCGCTGTCGACCAGCGCCCCGTGCATGAGGCGTGCCGCGTAGTCGCTGCGCTCGTGCAGCGGGCGGTAGAACCAGACCCGCCCGGTCCGCTCCCGGTCCACCCACCCCTTGCGGCGGAGGTTCTCCAGCACGGTGGAGATGGTGGTGTAGGCGGGCTCGCGACCGGAAAGCGCCGTGATCACGTCGCGCACGCTCAGTGCCGCCTCGGCGGACCACAGTGCTTCCAGAACCGCCGACTCCAGCGGACCCAGTCCCGGACGCTCCTGCCCCCGACGGCCCATCGCTGCCTCGCGCCTCCCACCGCTCGCGTCTATTTCTATGCTGTATAGCAGATCTCGGTTGCGCTGCGGGCCGGTCATCGGGCAGGCGGCAGCGCCGCGAACACTTCCCCCGGGCCCGGGTCTTCGACCGGCAGCAGGGCGCTGTCCGCTGTCGCGGCGACCGGGGCCGACCACGGCCCCGAGCCCAGTCCGCGGCCTGTCGCGGCCTCGAGCGCGACCGTGTCCGGCCCGGCCGACCCGTAGACCGCGCCGCCGGCGATGCGCTCCAGCCGGAACTCGCCGGCCGGGGGATCGCGGGACCACAGCGGCTCGGCACCCGTGCCGCCGAAGGCCGCCAGCACCTCCTCCCCCGCGGCGTCCAGGCCGTGCACGAGGGAGCGGTCGCCGCCTTCGTCGCCGACCAGGACGGGCTCGCGGCCGGCGGCCAGTCCTGCGAGCTGCTCGCCGCTCCGCAGGTCGTGCAGCGTGTAGGCGTACACCTCCCCGCGCTCGCCGTCGGCCCACTCCAGCAGCACGGCCGCGCTGGAGTCGGACTCCGGCCGCGGGCCATAGGAGACGACCGGTGCCGCCCCGGCCGGCGGGTCCGGCACCCGCAGGCCGCCGCTGTCCCACAGCGCGCGGCCGTCCGCCGTGTTCCGGGCCTCCAGCCGGTCGCCGTCCCGCACCAGGAGGGCCCCGCCGTGCTCGTGCAGGATCTCCAGGTCCCCGTCCTCCTCGTCCGCTGCGGCGCGGCCGGTCTCCGCGGTCAGCGCCAGCTTCGGGCCGCTGCGCGCGCTGATGATGGTGTGCTCGATCGCACCGAAGACGAGCCCCGGCCCGGTGAGCGTGCCGGGCACGTCGACCGGGCCCCAGGCCTTGGTGCCGTCGGCCGGGTCGTAGGCCGCGGCGGTGGTGCGGGTTGCGGCCGCGCCGCGGTCCGGGTCGGCATCGCTGTCCAGCAGCACGACCAGGTCCCGGCCGCCGATGCGGGTGACGGCGAACCCGGTGCAGCTCGGGTTGCGGGGCGTCTCCCAGCGGGTGGTGCCGTCGGCGTCCACGCCGAGGAAGCGCAGGTCGTGCTCGCCTTCCGCGGGCATGACCAGGCCCACGTAGCCGTCGCCGGCCGCTTTGGGCGCGGAGGAGAACGGAGCCCGCCAGAGCGGTTCGGGGTGCAGTGCGGGCGGGACGGCCGACGGTTCGACGCCGGGCGCGGCCTCCGGCGGCGCGGACCGCGGTTCGGCGTCGTCCGCAGCTCCGACGTCCCGCCCGCAGGCCGCGGCGAGGAGCAGCAGGGCGGCTGCGGCGGCCTGCCCGGAGAGGCGGCGCCGCCGGTCACGCGCCGCGGTCATCGTGCACCTCCGCCTCCTCCTGCGCTCTCGCGCGGCGGCGCGCCCAGCGGTGCAGCACGACCGCGGCTGCCACCGCCGCCCCCAGCGCGAGCAGGACGGCGTCGAGGTAGGGGCCCAGCCCGAGCAGGGCGCCCTGGGCGAGGTAGGCGGCCTCTTCGGCCCAGCCCATCCCGGGCACGCCCAGCGACGCGGTGCCGTCGAAGGCGAGGAAGAGCACCCCGATGCCGATGAAGATCAGCCCGGAGGCGAGGTTGCCGGAGTGCACCTGGAACCGGCCCACCTGGAAGCTCCTCCCCCGCAGCCACGTCTTGCGGCCCAGGTCGAAGCGGTCCCACAGCAGCGCCAGGCCGAACAGGGGCAGCGCCATGCCCAGCGCGTAGCAGGCGAGCAGCAGCGCCCCGCGGGCCGGTGTTCCGGTCGCCGCCACGGTGAGCACCGCGCCGAGGATGGGGCCGGAGCAGAAGCCGGCCAGGCCGTAGACGGCGCCCAGGCCGAACACCGACGCTGCGCCGCGCCCGCCGGCGAACCGGTTCTGCAGCCGGGCCGCCGGCCCCCAGGCGAACCCGATGCCGAGGATCTGCACCGCGCCCAGGGCGATGATCAGCACGCCGGCCACGGTGATGAGCGCGCCGCGGTGGCCGTAGAAGAGGGTGCTCACGGCGGCCGAGCCGGCCCCCAGCGGGACGAGCGTGGTGCACAGCCCGGCGAAGAAGACGCCGGTGCGCAGCAGCAGGCGCCCGGGGTCGCGGAAGGCGTAGGCGAAGAACGACGGCAGCAGCAGGGCGCTGCACGGGCTCAGCAGGGCGAGTAGGCCGCCGACCAGGGCGGCGGCGTAGCCGACGTCCATGGTCAGCCCTCCGCCTCGGCCAGCGCGGTGTCGATCGCGTCGGTGAAGACACCGATCGGCTGGGCCCCCATGACCGGCTGCCCGTTGATGAAGAACGCCGGAGTCCCGGAGACCCCGAGCTGCTGCCCTTCGCGGAACTCCTCGTCGACGGCCGAAGCGAGTTCGGGGTCGCCGAGGTCGCTCTGGAACCGGTCGGGGTCCAGGCCCGCTCCGTCGGCGTGCTCGACCAGCTGGGGTTCGAGGTCCGACCCGGCCTCCTTCAGCTCCTCCTGCGCCGCGTACACATCGCGGTGGTACTCCCAGAAGCGGTCCTGTGCGGCCGCCGCGTGGGCGCCGATCGACAGCAGTTCCGACTCCGCGCCCAGGTAGGGGAACTCCCGCCACTCGATGCGCAGGTCGCCCTTGTCGACATAGCGCTCCACGAGCTCGGGCTGCGTCTCGGCGACCCACTTCGCGCAGAACGGGCACTGGTAGTCGGAGTAGGCCACGAGGACGACGGGGGCGTCCGCCGGCCCCAGCGCCATCGGGTCCTCGGCGTCGCGGCGCGCCAGCGTCTCACCGAGCTCCCGCAGCTCGGGTGTGACTCCGCCGGCGGGCCCCGCGCCGCCGGAAGGTGCGCCGCCCTCCCCGCCGGCCCGGTACAGGCCGACCGCTCCGACTGCCAGGATGACGGTCACCACCGCCCCGACGATCCACCAGAGCGGTCCGCCGCCATCGGGCCGCGCCGTGTTCCGCACTGAAAGCCCCCCTTTTCTATCCCTAATAGAAGTTCCTCTACTCTACATAGAAGAACGGCGGGTGCCGCCCGCCCCGGTGGAAGGGAGTCGGGAATGCGCAGATGGACGCGGCGGCAGTGGGCGGTGGCGGTCGGCGGGGCGGTCCTGCTGCTGGTCGTCCTGGGGATCCCCGCGGTCCTCATCCCCAACGGGCTCTTCACTCGCGAGATCGAGCCGACCTGGTGGTCCTATCCGGTCTGGGCTGCCACCGCGGTGCTCGGCGGCGTGCTGATGGCGACCTACGCGGGCCCGGGCGGGGCTGGGGCGTGCGCCGTCCCGCGCCGCCAGGGACTCGGCGGCGGGCTGCTCGCCTGGTTCGCCATCGCCTGCCCGGTCTGCAACACGCTGGTCCTGGCCGCAGTGGGGACCGCCGGTGCGCTGAACTGGTTCGCCCCCGCGCAACCGGTCCTCGCCCTGCTGGGCCTCGGCCTGCTGGCCTTCGCCGTGCGGACCCGGCTGCGCACGGCACCGGAGCCGCCCGCCGTCCAGCTCCGCGGCGCATCGGACTGACCCGGCCCGGCAGATGGCGCGGCACAGCGAAGGGGCCCCGCGGCTCAGCCGCGGGGCCCCTTCGCTGTCGGTGCGTATCGGGGGTCAGGCGGGCGCGTTGTGCGGGTTCGGGCGGCGGGGGGCGAGGCGGCCCTTGGTGACGGCGAAGAGGAGGAGGGCGACCAGGCCGACCGCGGCGACCTCGGTCGGGCCTGCCGGGTCGAAGACCGCGGCGCCCTTGAGGCCGGAGACCGTGTTGATGGCGGCGTGCACGACCACCGCGGCGAAGACGCCGCCGCGGGAGGCGTTGAACACGTGGCCGAGGACGACGGTGAGCGCGACGCAGAGCAGCGTGTAGGCCGGGAAGTACATCTCCGACTGCATGGTGCCGGCCATGTGGAACACCGGGGCGTGCCAGACGGCCCAGATCAGGCCGAGTACCACGTTGGCGGCTAGGGGCGGCAGGGCGCCCTGAAGGCGGGGCTGGGCGAAGCCGCGCCAGCCCAGCTCTTCGTTGCCGCCGCCGGCCAGGGCGATCACCAGGAACTGGATCGGGGCCGTTGCGAGCGCGGCCTGCAGTGCGGGCTGGTCGATGCCGGCGCCTTCGAGCAGGACCGGCCCCGCCGCCGACGCGGCGATCGCGGCGACGACCAGGAATCCGATCAGGTAGGGCACCAGGCCGCCGCGGAACGGCGAGAGGCGGCGGAACAGCGCACCGACGCCGGAGGGGCCGTGGTTGGCGAGGGTCACCAGGACCGCGCCGACCATCGGGCCGAACGAGCCGACGACCACGAAGGGCATCGGGCCGAGGGCCTGGGCCTGCGGGAAGGAGCCGAGCCACCAGACGGTCCAGGAGAAGGCGAAGGTGATGAGGAAGTAGGGGGCGAGGCCGCGGGCCGGCAGGACCGTGGTCCGGGAGGGGTCGGCGGGAGTCGCGGGGGCGGAGGGTGCGGGGGGCTGCGGGCGAGCCGCGGTGTCGTTGGCCATGCCGAAAACATACACCGTTGGATAGCGACATACAACGTAGGATTGCGAGTATTCTGGGACGCATGGACGACGCACGAGCTGAGCACCCCGCTGACCAGCGCCCCGAGTCGGGCGCCCCGCCGAAAAATGACGCGAGCCCGGACGGCGGATCCGCCGCGGAGCCCGGGCCCGCCGCCGGATCCGGCACCCGGAAGGCCGCGCGGGGCACCGCGAAGAAAGCGGCCGGACACGGCGCCGGGAGCGTCTTCGACCGGCCCGCGCGCGGCCGGCGCGCTCAGCCGGCGCTCAGCCGCGAGCGGATCGTCGAGGGCGTCATCGCGCTGCTCGACCGGGACGGCTCCGGCGCGCTGACCATGCGCAAGGTCGCCGCCGAGCTCGGCGTGCACGCGACCAGCCTGTACTGGTACGTGGAGCGGCGCGAGGACCTGATCGACCTGGCCGTGGACGCGATCCTCGCCGGCGCGGCGGCCGAGCTCCCGGGGCCCGACGTCCCCTGGGACGCCGCGGTCAAGGCGACCGCGCACCGCTTCTACTCAGCGCTGACCGCGCACAGCTGGGCGGCGCAGTTCGCCGGCTCGCGGCCCCTCGTCGGCCCCAACGCGGTGGCGCTCTCCCGGCGCATCGTCGAGGCGCTCGCCGAGCGCGGCGGCACCGAGGAAGAGATGGCCGTGGCGATCCGCGCGGTCTCGAACCAGCTCCTCGGCGCGGCAGCGGCCGCCGTCACGATGCAGGCGATGAAGGCCGGCGATGCTGCCGCCCACGACGGCGCCCGGGCGGCCGCCGCCTCCGGCGCCGAGGTCCTCGCGGTCGAGGGCACCTACTTCGACCAGGTCCTCGACCTCATCCTGGCGGGTGTCTCCGCCCGCGGGGCGTGACAAGGGGCCGGCGGCAGCCTCCCTGTTCGGTTCGCGCGCGGGGGCCGTGGAAGAGGCGGCACCCCGCGGCGCGGACGGTTCCCGGTCCCCAGCGGCCGGTTTCCGGTTGCCGCCCCGTCGGCGAATCGGCCTGTCGCCGTGTCGACTTGTCGCGGGATGCCGTGCTGGACCGCCTGCGCGCCGCCTCCGCTTCTTAGGGTTGCGGTATGAGTGAAATCCCTGCACGACTGACCGTGGTCACCCTCGGCGCGCGCGACCTGCCGTCCTTGCGGCGCTTCTACCGGGCCCTGGGCTGGGACGAGGCGCCGGGGAGCAGCGACAAGTGGGCGGGGTTCCCGTTGGGCGGGGTGCTTCTGGCCCTCTACCCAGTGGGTGCGCTCGCGGCGGAGGCTGCGGACGGCGCGGCGCCCCCGGCGGGGTGGTCGGGCACCACCCTCGCCTGCAACGTCGACCGTCCACAGGATGTGGACCGCGCATTCGCCGCCGCCATCAGAGCCGGAGCCCATGCCGTCGCCGAGCCGCGCGACCGGGACTGGGGCGGACGCTCCGGATACATCGCCGACCCGGAAGGCAACCGGTGGGAGATCGCATGGGCACCCGGCGCAGCGTTTGACGACTCGGGCTCGCTGACCGCGTTCGGCGCCTGAACACCTGCTCCGGAAGCGGCGCCGATCGAGACGCACCGGGCCCGGCCCCCCTTCCTCGGGCGCCGGGCCCGGCGCCGGGGCAGCCTAGTGGCTCCGGCGCCGGAGCCGCATTCCGGAGCTGCGCGGCCCGGGTGTCCGGGCCTTTCGTCAGCAGCGCCGTCCGCAGGTCAGCTTCTGCCCTTCGGCAGCACCCAGAGCTCCTGCGGGTGGCTCATCATCCAGCTCGCCACCGGCGTCTCCGAGTCGCCGCCGGGATCCAACGCCAGATCGGGGAAGCGGGTGAACAGGGCCTGCAGCGCGACCTCCAGCTCCAGCCGCGCCAGCGGGGCGCCCAGGCACAGGTGCGCCCCGTGGCCGAAGGCGACGTGGCCGCGGGTGTCGCGCGCGACATCGAACACCTCGGGGTCCTCCCACGCCGCGGCGTCCAGGCCCGCGGGCCCGTAGCCGAGCAGCAGCAGTGAGCCCTCCGGTACGGCGACACCGGCGAGTTCGGTGTCCCGGGCGCTGAAGACGGTCGGCAGGAGGCTGACCGAAGTGTGCCGGCGCAGGACCTCTTCGATTGCGGTGCTCCACGCCACCTCTCCCCCGGTGACCCGGGAGAGCTGGTCCGGATGGTCGAGCAGCGCGCGGACGCCGGTGGTCAGGGTGCCCATCGTGGTCTCGAACCCGGCGACGACGAGTAGGAAGAGGTTGGCGACGAGTTGTGCGTCGCCGAGGCGGTCCTCCGGCGCCGCCGCATCGTCCCCCGCGACGAGCGCGCCGACCAGGTCGTCGGACGGGTCGTCCCTGCGCCGCTGCACCAGTGCGCCGAGGAAGGCGGGGGCGTCGCTGAACACGGCGGGGTCGGTCAGTTCGAAGAGCCGCCGCGCGATGTCGCCGAGGACAGGCGCCTCCTCCGCGGAGAGCCCCATCAGCTCCACCAGCACGCCGACCGTCAGCGGCCAGGCGAACCGGGCCTTGATGTCGGCCGGGCCCGAGTCCGGCACGCGGTCGAGCAGCTCCGCGGCCATCTCCTCCACCCGCGGCCGCAGCCCCTCCACCCGGCGCCGGGTGAAGTGCGTCTGCATGGGTTTGCGCAGGCGCGCGTGGTCCGCTCCGTGCGCGGTCAGCAGGCTGCCGATCCCGCCGCCGACCAGCCGCGCCAGCGGGCTGGACGGTTCGACCTCGCCCTCGCGCAGCGCCCGCCAGTTCTGCTGCGCGTTGCCGCGCACGAAGGTGTCGGTGCGGTCGGTGAGCACGGTGCGCAGCGTTTCGTGGTGGGTGACCGCGAACGCCCCTATCCCGGCCAGATCCACTTCAGCCACCGGCCCCGCGGCGTGGAGCGCGCGGGTGAGCGCTGCCCGGTCGGCTTCTCGGGGGTCGATGGCGATGCGCTGAGTTCCCACGGGGCTCCTTCGTGGCGGCGGTCGGTAGGGCTGAAGGCAACGCGCAGCGATTCCACGCCGCTGAGGAGCGCCGAGGCGCCCGTCGGCCGGGTCTCGTCGGCGAGCACCATGTCCGGCATGCGCAGGTCGATCCGCTGCACTGCGGTCTCGGCGATGGTCAGGGCGAGGTCGCGGCCGGAGGTCGGGCAGCCGTGCGGCCCGAGGCCGAAGACGAGGTAGGAGCGGTTGCTGTCGGTGTCCAGCTGCGGGTTGCGCCGCAGCTCCTGCTGCGCCGGCCCGAACCCCTGCACCAGGCAGTCGCCGGCGGCGATGGCGAATCCGCCGACCTCGGTGTCGTGGACCGCGAAGCGGCCGATGAGCGTGTTGATCGGCGGCGAGTGCCAGAGGCTCGTGTTGACCGCCTCGCCGACCGTGCGCCCGGAGTGCAGCTGGACGAGCCGGCTCTTGCGGTCCAGCAGCAGCCGCAGGGCGTGGGCGACGGTGTGCGCCGCGGGTTCGTGCGCCGCAGCCGTGATGAAGGTGAGGTGGTCGCGCACCTCCTCGTCGTCCAGCCCTTCGGCGATGAGCGCGGACGCGAGGTCGGGGCCCGGCTCCGCCCTGCGGCGGGTGATGAGGTCGGTCATCCGGCGCTGGAGCTGCGCGTGCGCGTGCAGCGCGTCCCCGGCCCCGTCCCACACCCGCCGCTGGTAGGCGCAGACGGCGACGCCTTCCTGCGCGTCCATGCCGTACAGGCGGCAGAGCACCAGCAGCGGGACGATCCCGCTGTAGCGCGTCACCAGGTCGGCCCGGCCCTCGGTGCAGAACGTGTCGATGACGCGGTCCACGACCTCTTCGACGTGGCCCAGGACCCGCTCCTGCGAGATGCCGGCCAGCGCCCGCACGACGATGTCGCGGTAGTGGCGGTGCTCGGCGCCGTCGCGGTTCCACAGGTTGCGGCGCCGCGTGTAGATGGCGCGCACCGGCGAAGCGGCGGGGATGGTGCCGTTGTTGAAGTCGCGCCAGTGCACGACGTCGCGGGCGAACGTGTCCGGCGACTGCAGAACCTGCTGGTGGACCTCCACCGTGAGCATCAGCCAGGCCGGTACCCCCTCGGAGAGGTAGACGGGGGCGAGTCCCTCGGGATAGCGCTCAAGGAGGTCGTCCCAGAGCGCCGGCGGGTCAGCCAGTACCGCTGGGTCATCCAGGCGGACGGCATCGGGCGGGTGGGGGGATATGGGGGGCATACGTGTGCTCCGGTTGCGCCGTGCGGGCCAGTGGGGGGTGGGGCCCGCATTCCACGCCGCCGGGGATTTTGGCGAATTCGCGACCCCTGGCGCAACCCCTGTGCCAGAGAAAATCACTGTCTTCGGTGGATTGCGTATCGGATTGACTGCGTAGTTCGATTTTTCTCTGCAGGTCGCCGCGGGGATGAATGTATCCAGGGTGATTCGTCCGGTCCGGATTGTATAGGGAATTCAATCGGGGGCTGCGGTGATGATTTGAGATTTTTCGGCGATTGCTCATGTACGTCTGAGTGTTCGTGCAGCCCGGGGTGGGCAGTGCAGTGTTCGCAGTGGGCCCAGGCGTGCGTTCAGCGTACGGGGCGATCGTGCGGGCGGTTCAGGGAAAAATAAGGGTGCGCAGCGGCGGCGGGTATTGTGCGTTCGGTTCGGTGGGAGGAATGCCGAAATGCGCCCCCAAAGGGGCTGCGTGTTCGTAGCGGCCGCGGAAAAGGATTGGATGATAATCGTCACCGATCGCTGCGTTGACCTCGAAAAATTCACTGGAAGACTGCGATCGAGGGGGCGCTGAATGGTGTTCCCCTCTTCCCGGTTCGCCTTTTTGGTGGACTGGTAATCCGCAATCAAAGGGGATTGACTGTGAGCATCTCGAAGAAGGCCGCCTGGGCTCTGACCGTTGGTGTCGCCGCACCCGCGCTGGCCTTCAGCCTGTCCGGTACCGCGATGGCCGACTCGTTCTCGACGGGCGGCACGATGGCCGGTCCGGACGGCGCGGGCGTGCACGGGGTCTACACCGGTGTGACGGAGAACGGCGACGTGTACTACGTCGAGGGCCACCGCATGGCCGGTCCGGACGGTGTCGCGTCCGAGTGGACCGTCAGCGAGTCCGGCAACTGGAGCCACGGCGGCAAGTAGCCCGTCCGCGGGGTCCGCTCCGGCCAGCCGCGAATGCGGAGGACACGGCCGGGGCGGGCCCCCAGCTCTTCCCGGCGCTTCCATCGGCCTCCCCTCGTTGTGCGCCGTTGAACGTCCTCCGCTGATTCCGCGGGATCAGCGCGCGCGGACCGGCCCGAATCGATAGGAAGGCCGAAGGGTGCCGTCCGGGCTCCCGGAACGGGGGGTTGGATGGCTGAGCGACATCGCGCCGTAGTCCTGTTCACCAGGGACCTGCGCGTCCACGACCATCCGGCGCTGGCTGCGGCGCTCGACGGCGCGGACGAGGTGGTTCCGCTCTTCGTGCTGGATCCGCGGATCCTCCGGAGCAGCGCGCGCAACCGCAACCGCCATCTCGGCGAGGCCCTTTCCGCGCTCCGCGCAGAGCTGCGGGAGCGCGGCGGCGACCTGGCGGTCCGCCGCGGCGACACCGTCGCCGAGGTGCTCAGTGCCGCCCGCGAGTCCGGTGCGCAGACCGTCTTCCTCTCGGACGACGTGAGCCGGCTGGCCCGCTCGCGGCGGGAGCACCTCGAGCGCGGCGCCGCAGCCGCCGGCCTGCGCGTGCGCGGGCTGCCCGGCGTCACGGTGGTGCCGCCCGGCGCGGTAGCCCCCTCCGGCGGGACCCACTACCGGGTGTTCACGCCCTACTGGCATGCGTGGGAGAAGCACGCCTGGCGCCGCGTACTCCCGGCCCCCGAGGCCGTCCCGGTTCCGCGCGGACTGCGCTGCGGCCCGCTGCCGGGCCGGCCGGAGCTCGGCACCGGGACCGGCATCCTCTCCCCCGCCGTGCCCGAAGGAGGGGAGCCCGCGGCGCGGCGGCGGATGGCCGCGTGGCTCGACGGAGGCCTGGCCCGCTACGACGCAGCGCGCGACCTGCTCGCGGCGGACGCGACCTCGCGGCTCAGCGCCGACCTCCGGTTCGGCTGCCTCTCCCCGCTCGAACTCGCCGCTGCCGCCCGGCAGCGGGAGGGCGGTGCGCCGTATGTCCGCCAACTCGCCTGGCGCGACTTCCACCACCAGGTCACAGCCGCCGTCCGGTCGATCGCCGACGACGACTACCGGCCCCGCGGCCAGACGTGGCGGGACGACCCCGAGGCGTTCGCCGCGTGGTGCGAAGGGCGCACCGGCGTCCCCATCGTCGACGCGGGCATGCGCCAGCTCCGGCACGAGGGGTTCATGCACAACCGCGCCCGGATGATCGCCGCCTGGTACCTGACGCGGCGGCTCGGCATCGACTGGCGCCGCGGCGGCCGCCACTTCGGCACCCTCCTGCTCGACGGGGACGTGGCCGACGAGTACGGCAACTGGCAGTGGGTGGCGGGGACCGGGAACGATACGCGGCCGAACCGGCGGGCGAACCTGATCCGGCAGGCCCACCGCTTCGACCCGGACGGCGCCTACGTGCGGCGCTACGTCCCCGAGCTCGGCGGTATCGCCGGCCGTGCCGTGCACACCCCGTGGACGCTCGACCCGCCGCCGGCGGGCTATCCCGCGCCGCTCGAACCGCCCGGCGAACCGGGTTAGCGCGCGGCGGCGCCGGCCCCGGCCGGGAGCGGAGATCCGCGCCAGCGCGCCTCCCTATACCAACCGGTATACTCGGGCGCGATGGAAGGAGGCCGGTCCCCATGGACGACGTTGCAGTGGACCTGCCGCCGACACTCACTCCGGCGGCGCGCAAGGTGCTGGCGGCAGCATCGCGGCTCTTCTACGCGGAGGGCATCAACGCGGTGGGAATGGACCGGGTGGCCGAGGAAGCGGCGGTCACCAAGAAGACGATCTACGACCGGTTCGGTTCCAAGGACCGCCTCGTCGCCGCGTACCTGGCGGCGCGGGACCGGCGCTGGCGCGGCACACTGGCGGAGCGATTGGAGGGGTGCACCTCTCCAGCGGAGCGGGTCGGCACCGCCTTCGACACGCTCGGCGGGTGGCTCGGCGACGAGGCCCGGCGCGGCTGCGCCATGGTCAACGCTGGCGTGGAGCTGACCGACCCCGCCCACCCCGGGCTGGACGTCGTGCGGGCACAGAAGGAGTGGACGCGGTCCCTGTTCCGCGGGTGCGCCGCGGAAGCGGGCCTGCCTCGCCCCGGCGCGGCCGGCGACCTCCTCTTCATCCTCTTCGAGGGCGCCACAGTTGCGGTGGCCAGCGCCGGCGTACCGCACGCCACCGATACGGCCAAGGCGGCCGCGCTGCAGCTCTTCGCCGAGTAGCAGCCGCCGCCCGCACGGGAATGCGCCTGCAGCCGCCGAATCGCCCTACCCGCATATCCCCGTGTCGACATGGGGATGAGGGCACCCGGTCAACAGCGCGACGGGGGCGCCGCAGCGGTCGCGGCGCCCCCGTCGGGATCAGCGGAGTGATCAGAGGCTGCCGCTCTCCTTGAGGGCGGCGGCGACGCGGACCACGCGCTGGGCCTGGATCTGGGCGGCCGTGCGGGTGGTGTCGTCCACCGGGTTGCTGCCCTGGCCGTCGACGTGCGAGGTGCCGTAGGGGTTGCCGTCGGCGAACTTCGACGCGTCGGTGTAGCCGGGCGGCACGATGATGCCGCCGAAGTGGTAGAAGCTGTTCGACAGCGCGAGCAGCGTCGACTCCTGGCCCCCGTGCAGGGTGGAGGAGGACGTGAAGCCGCTGTAGACCTTGTCGGCCAGCAGGCCCTGCGCCCACTGCGGGCCGAGCGTGTCGATGAACTGCTTCAGCTGCGCGGCGATGTTGCCGTACCGCGTCGGCGAGCCGAACACGACCGCGTCCGCCCACACGATGTCGTCGGGAGCGGCCTCGGCGACGTCCGCCGTCGCCTCGATGTTGGCCGCCCACGCCGGGTTGCTCTGGATCGCCGCTTCCGGCGCGAGCTCTGCGGCCTTGCGCAGGCGGACCTCGGCGCCCTCCTTCTCCGCGACCTCCGCGATCTCCTTCGCGATCGCCGAGATGGTGCCGGTGGACGAGTAGTAGATGACGCTCAGCTTCACGCTCATGGCGGTTGACCCCCAAGTGTCTTGCCGGAGTATTGCTTCCTGGAAAGATATCCCATCGCGGATTATTCCAGCACGCCGGGGCCGCAGTCCACGGTGAGCTTCGGCATACCAAAATCGGTTTCCCGGAGCGGACCGGTACCCTTTCGGCCGTGACCGCACTGTTGCGCAGAGAGGGCAGGGCGCGCCCGGTATGGGTGCTCGCCCTGGCCGTCGTGCTTGCGCTGCACTGCGTCTGCATCGTCTGCCTGGCCGCCGCGGCCTCCGCGGCGGAGCAGTCCGCCGCGAGTGCGGCACCGGTCACCGCGGCGGCCGCGGCAGAGGCGCCCGCCGCCCCGCCGAGCCCCGAGGGAACCGCCGGCGGCGATGCGCCGCTTGCGACCGGGGCCGCGCACGACTGCGACGCCGCGCTCCTCATGGCCGCCGTCCTCAGCCATCCCGGCTCCGACAGCGGCGCCACGCCCGGGCTCGACCGCTCCGCCGGCACCGCCCTGGCACTGATGTTCCTCTTCGCCGCCGGCCTGGCCGTCGCGCTGTGGGCCCCGCCACCGCCGTTCCGGGTCGCGGGGACCCGTGTGTCCGCGCCCACCTGGCGGCCCGCCGGAGTCCGCCTGCTCACCTCGCTGTGCATCCTGCGGATCTAGAGCGCCGGAACGGAACCCGAAACCCCCCTTCCTTCCGACACGCTCGACACGGACACCGGTGAGAACATGACCAGAAACCTCAGCATCACCCTCGGACTCCTACTCGTACTGGCCCTCGGGTTCGGCGTCTTCTCGATCGTCCGCTCCGCGACCGGCGGCGGCGAGGGCGAGCAGCAGCGCGTCTCCCAGGAGCTGCTCGTCTCCGAAGACAGCCACTACCTGGAGCGCAACGAGGACGCCGCGGTCACCGTGGTCGAATACCTCGACTTCGAGTGCCCCGCCTGCGGCGCGCAGTACCCCGTGATGGAGGAGATGCGGGACACCTACGGCGACCAGATCAACTTCGTCGTCCGCTACTTCCCGCTCGACGGGCACGTCAACGCCCGCACCACTGCGGCCGCCGCCGAGGCAGCCGCCCGCCAGGACTCCTTCGAGGAGATGTACGCCAAGCTCTTCGAGACCCAGCAGGAGTGGTCCGGCGCTTCCGAGCCCACCCCGGACGTCTTCGTCGGCTACGCCGAGGAGCTCGGCCTCGACGTGGAGCAGTTCACCGAGGACATGGAGTCCGAAGAGGTCCAGCAGCGGGTGCAGGCCGACATGGACGACGGCATGCAGGCCGGCGTCCAGGGCACCCCGAGCATCTACGTCAACGGGCTGCCGACCTCGTCGCAGCCCACGGCGAAGCAGCTCGGCGACCTGATCGAGAAGGAGATGGACCAGTGACCGCCGCCGCGGGCGGACACGCGGCGGACCAGGGCGGGGACGGGGAAGCAGCACCGACGCCGATCATCGGCCGGGCGCTCCCCTGGATCCTGCTCATCGGCGGTGCGCTCGGCACGCTCGCGGCGCTCGCGCTGGCCGTGGAGAAGGTCAACAGCCTGCGGGACAGCGCGTACGTGCCCACGTGCAGCATCAACCCGGTGATCAGCTGCGGGACGGTGATGGACACGCCGACGGCGGAGGTCTTCGGCTTCCCCAACCCGCTGCTGGGGATCGGCGCCTTCGCGGTCGTGGCCGCGATCGGTGCGGCGATGCTCGCGGGAGCGGCGTTCCAGCGGTGGTTCTGGATGGGGCTGCAGGCCGGCACCGTCTTCGGTGTCGTCTTCGTGCACTACCTGATCTTCCAGAGCCTCTACTCCATCAGCGCCCTCTGCCCCTACTGCATGGTGGTCTGGACGGTGATGCTGCCGATCTTCACCTACGTGACGCTCGACAACATCCGCACCGGACGGCTCCCCCTCCCCGCGGCGCTGCGCCGTCCGGCGGGGGTGCTGGTCCGCAACCACACCGTGGTGCTGACCGTCTGGTACGTCCTCATCATCGCCGCCATCGGACAGGCGTTCTGGACCTACTGGAGCACCCTGATCTGATCAGGGCCGCTCCGCGCGCGTCCGGAGCAGCATCAGAGAGAGACGGCCTCCGCCCGCAGGGCGGAGGCCGTCGCGCGTCGGCCGGGGGCGTGGGTGGTGGATGGCGTTCGCAGCGAGCGGTGCCTGAGGTGCACCCGTCGCGCAGCCCGCGAGCGAGGAAGCCAGGGCGGCTTTCCCCGGGGAGAGCGGCGAGGGGTGTGCCAGGGCGACGCGCAGCGGGACAGGTGTTCGCCGAACACGCCCTAGCGGCCGCCGCCGTCATCGAGCGCGCCCTCCAACACGGCCGCCCGCACGGCGCGCGCGGCGCGCCCGCCCCAGCGCGAGCGCGGGCCCCCGAACGGATCGGGGGCCGAGCGCGCATCGGTGTCCGGGCAGGCGACGCAGACGGCGTCGGAAGCGGTCCCCGTACAGGCGAACCCCGCCTCCATCAGCGCCTGCACCTTCGCCTCCGTCACCGTCGCCACGAGGTTCACCAGGGCGGAGTCGGTGAGCGGCACGGGCACCGCAACGATCGTGTTGACGGTCCCCGGTGCCGGACCGGACAAGGGATAGGCGAGCCGCGCCTCGTCCAGCTCCTCGTCGTCGGCGGCCCAGGTGGGGCGCCCCACGCCGGCGGTCGCCAGCGCCTCCACCCCGCCGTCGCCGGAGAGGCGGGCCCGCGTGACGTCGGCGGCGGTCATCAGCCCCACCCCCGCGCCGCGGGCGCGCGCACCGCGCGCGAGGGAGGCGAGGTGGGTTGCCGGATCGGTGCGCCGGTAGTCCCCGTCCACCTGTGCATTGACCACGAAGGAGCGGGTGCCCAGGCCGCCGCCGAGAACACCGGACGACAGCATCCGCCAGGTCCCGCGCGGCGTCCACACCAGCGCGGGCAGGTCGCGCCCGTCCTCCCGGCGCCAGTGGACGCGCGGGCGCAGCAGTACACCGCCGGGGATCTCGCCCCGGCTGCTCGTGAAGCCCCAGATACGCACGCGCCGACTCTACTGCGGGGCTCCGCTGCCGCAGAGGGCCCGGACCGCCCGCCATCGCCGCACGTCAGCGCCTGGTGATCGACTTGTGATCCGCGCAACCGCGCGAACCGTACTCCGCACCCGAACCAGGGGGCTATAGTCGTTCGAGTCGCCACAAGCGGCCGGCCCTTGAGGCCGGGACCGCGCGGCGGCGTCCTTCACTTCCAGCCGGACCGAACACACCGTGCTCTGCGCGGGTGGGCGGGGCTGGGTTCTGGAGCATGACTTCCTGATCTTGTTCGCGGCACTGTCTTTCGCGTGGCATACTCCGGTGTGCACTTTCGTGCGGACAGCAATTCGCGGACACCGGTTCGGGGAATTGCTTGATCCGGTGGGGGTTGCGGAAAAAGCGCCGATTTGGCGCCGCAGCGGAGCCCCTGCTAATGTGGAGACACAACAGCGGAACAAAACGCCGTCCCGGCGGAAGAGCTTCGGAAGATTGTTTTTCGGTGGCTTGTATGCGGTGAGCGGTTGTTTCTTGAGAACTCAACAGCGCGTGTTCAATACTTTATGATGCCATGTTTGTTTTGGCC
>NZ_BAAGXT010000038.1:0-61473 GCF_054779695.1 Nocardiopsis coralliicola
CCGCCGCCCGGGCCGGCGCCGGCGGGGCCCGCACCGGCGGCCCCGCCCGGCCAGCAGGGGCCGGCCGCGCCGCAGCGCTCCGCACCGGTCGCGCCGAGCCCGGACAGCGGTGGGACCGGGCTGAGCCGCCCGTCGGTACCGGGGCTGTGGCGGGCCGTCATCACCGCCGACCCGGCGTTCTTCCAGTCGATGGCCGACCGGGGCATGCTCGATCCGAACAGCCTCGACTTCCCCGCTCAGACGCCGCGGCGGCACGTGCCGCTGAACCGGCCCGAGGTGCACATCGGCCGGCGCAGCCGCCGCCGCGGCATCCAGCCCGAGATCGACCTGGGCGGGCCGCCGGAGGACGTCGCGGTCTCGCACCGGCACGCCGTGCTGCTCGCCCGGCCCGGCGGCGCCTGGGCACTCGTCGACCTCGGCGCGACCAACGGCACCTCGATCAACGGGGCGGACGAGCCCATCGACCCGCACCGGGAGTACCCGGTGCACGACGGCGACCGGATCTACCTCGGCGCCTGGACCGTCATCACGCTGCAGAGGGGGTAGCCGTGGCGCAGCAGACACCGCCGCCGGCGCCGACACCGCCGCACGGTCAGTCCGCGCCGGCCGCCGGGGCGGGACCGGAGCCGGCGGATGCGGCCCAGACCCAGGCGTTCGCCCAGGGGCGGCCGGCCGCCCCGGACCGGGCCGGGGAGCAGGCGGGCTCCGAGCGGTTCGGCCGGCTCGCCGCGGGAGCGTCCCGCACCACCCGGGCGGCCGGGCGCGCGGTCGGCTGGATGGGGCGCACCACCCCCGGGCGGATCCGGCTCTCCGCGGCCGCCGCGCTTGCGGCCGCGGCGCTGCTGTTCGCGGTCGCCTCGGGCGCCTTCGGCCAGGCCCGGGAGGGGATCAGCGTGATCGGGCACGGCGCCGGGAAGAAGGTCGCGGCATCGGCCTCGCTCTACCTGGCCCTGAGCGACATGGACGCCCACTCCGCCGACCTGCTGCTGGTCGGCGAGGAAACCGGAGGCGCGGAGGACGACTCCGCCGCCGAGGTCTACGACGAGCGGCGGGTTCAGGCGTCGGCCGCGCTGGTGCAGGCGGCACAGCTCGCAGGGGACAACCAGGCCGAGCAGCGCAACGTCGAAGAGGTCGTCGAAGGCCTGGGCACCTACGAGCGGCTCGTCACCGAGGCGCGGAGCAGCGCGCGCGAGGACGGCGGGGACGACCCGCCGGACGAGGCCGTCGCCACCTACCGCGAAGCCACCGACCTGATGCGGCTGGAGCTGCTGCCCAAGTCCTACAACCTGACCCTGGAGAGCGGCGCCACGGTCCGCGCCACCTACGAGGAGAAGCGCACGGCGGTGCTGGCCGGCGCCGCGGCGACCGGCGCCGCCGGGCTGCTCGCCGTGGGCGCCCTGCTGTGGAACCACCACTGCGTCGCCACCCGGTTCCGCCGCCGCATCAGCCCCCCGGTCGCCGCGGCGGCGGCCATCGCCCTGCTGCTCAGCGCCGGCGCCACCGGGTCGCTGCTGCTGGCGGCGGAGCGCATGCGCACCGCCAAGGAGGACGGGCTCGACTCCATCCTGGGCCTGGCCCGCGCCGAGGCGATCAGCAGCGGCATGCGCGGCGACGAGAGCCGGTTCCTGCTGGACGGCGAACGTGCCGACACCTACGCGCAGGTCTTCCTGGAGAGCGCGCGCTCCGTCGCCTTCGTCGAGGGCGACGACCTCGCCGCCTACACCGACGAGGTGACCTCGGCTGCCCGGGCCGGCAGCGGCGCCGAGCTGCTCGGGCTGCTCGGCAGGGAGGCCGAGCGGGCGGAGAGCACCGGATCCGGCGGCCGTGTCGACGGCGTCGTCGACGCCTACGCCGGCTACCTGCGCGCCGATGCGGAGCTGCGGCGGATCGCCGAGCAGGACGGCGCCGGCGAAGCCGCCGACTCGCAGCTGGAAGAGGTCGATGAGGCCTATGTCGGATACGTGGCGGCCCTGGGCGACCTGCGCGACCAGCACACCGCGGCCTATGACGGCGCGGTGGCCTCCGGCGACCGCGGGCTGGCCTCCTGGCCCTGGCTGCTGCCGGGAGCGGTGGCCCTCCTCGGCGCCCTTGTCGTCGCCGGTGCCTACCCCCGATTGGCGGAGTACCGATGAGCCGTTTCCCGCGGGGCCGCACTGCGCGGCCCGCTCCCCTGCCCCTGTCCGCACCGCAGCCGGGGCCGCGCCCCGGGACCCGCCGGGCGTCCACGACCGGCCGGCGCACGGGTGTGCCGCGGGCGGTCCCGGCCGCGGCCGGAGCGCTCCTGCTGCTCCCGCTCGCGGCGGGCGGCTGCGCTGCGGCGTTCGGCGAGTCCGAGTCGCTGATCGGCGCGGACTCCCTCGTGGTGGGGGTCAAAGCCGACCAGCCGGGCCTCGGGCTGGTGGACAACGAGGGCGAGTTCGAGGGATTCGACGTGGACGTCGCCCGCGCCATCGCCGAGCACCTGGGGGTGGCCGGGGAAGACGTCGAGTTCGTCGGCGTCACGTCGGAAGAGCGCGAGGAGGCCATCCTCAGCGGCGAGGTCGACCTGGTTCTGGCGAGTTATTCGATCACCGAGGAGCGCAAGACCGAGATCGGCTTCGCGGGCCCCTACTACGTGGCGCACCAGGACATCCTGGTGCCCGGTGACGACACGGGCGTGCAGGGCGTCGACGACCTGGACGGGCAGCGGATCTGCCAGGGCGCCGGCTCCAACTCCGCCAACCGGATCGTGGAGGAGCGCGGGGTCGACGCCGAAGCCGTCGAGGGCGACTCCTACAGCGACTGCATCGACCAGCTGTCCGATGGCGACGTGGACGCGGTCTCCACCGACGACCTCATCCTGGCCGGGTACCTGGCTGCCGCCCCCGACGAGTTCCGGCTGGTGAACGAGCCCTTCACCAATGAGAAGTACGGGATCGGGATGGCCAAGGAGGACGTGGCCGGCTGCGAGGAGGTCAACCGGGCCGTCACCCTGATGTACCAGGACGGCACCGCGGAGAAGCTCCTGGACAACTGGTTCGGAGACACCAACCTCGACCTGGTCACGTCGGTGCCCCAGTTCGAGGGCTGCGGCTAGGGCGCGTTTAGGGGCCCAGCCCGCTGGGCGCCGCGGGCGGGAGCCAGCAGGCCAGCGGCACGAACGGGGCCCGCGGAGTGCTCCGCGGGCCCCGTCCTCGACTCAGGCTGCCGGTGGGCGGGGAGACCTACAGGCCGGAGACGTTCAGCAGCAGGTTCGGGGTGCCGGAGGGGGCGCCCTCGATCTTGTCGGCCGAGGCGTTGTCGGTCAGGTAGCTCTGCACCGTCTCCTGGTCCCCGTCGCCGTTGGCCTCCTTGACCAGTGCGCCGGCGCCGGCGACGTGCGGGCTCGCCATGGAGGTGCCGCTCAGGACGTCGGTGCCGCCGCCCGGGACGGTCGACTCGATGTCCACACCGGGGGCGTAGATGTCGACGGACTCGCCGTAGTTGGTGAACTCCGCGGAGCCGTCGGCGTCGTCCGAGGCGGCCACCGTGGTGACGCCCTCGGCGCGGGCCGGCGACACGTTGCCGGCGTCCTGGGCCTCGTTGCCGGCCGCGACGGCGACGAACACGCCGGCGCTGGAAAGGTTGTTGACGGCGTCGTCGATGGCCTGTGAGGCCGGGCCGCCGAGCGACAGGTTGGCGACCGAGCTGGACTCGGCGTTCTCGGCCACCCAGTCGATGCCGGCGATGACGTCGTCGTTGGTGCCGCTGCCGTTGTCGTCCAGGACCTTCACGCCGTACAGGCTGGTCTCGGGGGCCGCGCCGTAGGACTCGCCGCCGATGGTGCCGGCCACGTGCGTGCCGTGGCCGTTGCCGTCATCGCCGTCGCCGCCGGTGGCGTCGAAGGCGGAGGACGCGCGGTCGCCGAAGTCCGGGTGCGAGGCGTCGATGCCGGTGTCGATGATGTAGGAGGACGTGCCCGCACCGGTCGCCGTGGGCGCGTAGGTGTCGTCCAGCGGCAGGTCCTCCTGGTCGATCCGGTCGAGGCCCCACGGGACGGACGCCTCGACGGTGCCGACCTGCTCGACGTAGGCGACGCCGGGCTCGGAGCGGATGTCCTGGACCTCGGAGTTGCTCAGCGAGGCGCTGTAGCCGTCGACGACCTCGGTGTAGGTGTGGTTCACCTGGTCCGCGGCGATGCCGATGTCACTGCTCTTCAGCGATTCCGCCTGGACGCCGTCCTCCAGGACGACGATCCATTCTCCGGCGACGGCTGCTTCGCTCGTGTGGAGCGGGGCCAGCTCATCGGCGCCCGCGGTGGCGGTGCCGAGCAGCGCGGTGGGGACGGCCAGCAGGCTCGCGGTAGCGACGCCGATGGCCGTCCGCTTGGCAGAAACGTGCTTCACGTGCACCCTCCTCGGGGGAAGTGGGGCCGCGTGCCGGTGGGGGTGGCGCGGCCTCCCGTGACGCATCTCGTCACAACGTTGGGGACTGTAGCCACGCGCTTTGCATGAGCAACAGGGTCTTCACAGCGAGTAACCGCGTCGCGGGTCCGGTGCGATGCGTGAGCACTGTGTTCACCCTGCGAAACCGTGCGGCGTCAAGGAGTCCCCGTGGCAGGATCCGGCCAGTCTCGCCGGTAAACCATCGATGAACTGTGGCTTTGCGTAGCCGATCCGGACATGTGCGCCTTCTGCGTCCGGATGACCCCGAGGGGTGTCAAACCTGATCAGACGGGAGTGGGGGCTCTGGTGGGGCGGCAGTGGCCCGGGGGGCTCGCGCGCGGAGTTACGCGACAGTATGCAGTCGCGTCGGGCTGCGCCCTGCCGAGGCGGAAGCGGGCTGGCGCCCGCGGGCCCTGCAGGGCGGCCGGGGCGAATCGGCCGGCCGCGCAGTCCCCGAAAGGGCGCCGAAGGGCTGCTGAAGGGGGTGGGGCGGATCCTGGACCGGCAAGGGCCGCCCCGGCTCCAGCCCTTCGTGGGCCGCCGCCGCACCGGCCGGTGCGGCGGCGGCCGGGCTGCCGCGGGGCGCCGGGCCGGCACGCGCCCGTGAGTCCGGCGCCAGCCGCCGCAGAGGCCGCGGGGCGGCCAGTTGTGCCGCGCGGGCTTCCCGGGCCCGGAGCGGGGCTCTCAGCGCTTCGCGCTGCAAGGGGGCGCGCCGTGTCGGACCCGTGTGGCACGATCCGGCCGATGTTGCGCGGGAGGGGAACCGAATCGCCCTTGGGTGAGTCGGAGTGGACAACCAAACGGAGCACCGCCTCTCGACGGGGGGAGAGGCGGCGCTCCGCGGCCGCAGCGGGCGTTCCGCGCGGCGCGCACAGCAAGGCCGGCGGTGGTCCGGTGGCGGTACGGGGAGAGCCTGCGGAGGGGGTTCCGCAGCGGGAGAGGGGAGCGGGGGCGCAGTGCGTGCGGCGGCGTCGGGGAGTGCGTCCGGCAACGGGCGGGGACGCCGCCGCGCTGCACCGCGATCGCTCGCGGAGGGCAGTCGCGGCCGTGCCGGGCGGCCGCCGGCAGTGCGCGGCCGCGCAGCCGTGTCGCCTACCGGGCCCGCCGGCGGACAGGCCAGTGCGCGGGGCGGCGCAGGGGCGTGCTGCAGTGCGCGCGCTGGCACGCTCGGGGCGGCGACGCGGCGCCGGGTGGGCTGCGGAGGCGGCTGTGCGGGTCAGGCGGCGGTGAGGTCCCCGGAATGGTGGCGGCCGCGCTCTAACGGGCGGCGGCGGGAGCCGAGGGAGGACGGGTGCAGCATGGCCGCTGCGCCCGCCGGGTCGCTGGCGGGGTGCGTGATCGTGTCGCCGAGGTAGTCGCTCCAGATGTACTGGCCGTCCCGGCACCACACGTTCATGCCGCGCATGACCGAGATGACGGCCATCTCACTGGTGCCGGCCCGGTACATCGGGCGCACTGCGGAGGAGACCAGCTCCTCCCAGAGGGCAACAATCGCGCGCTCAGCGCAGAACGCGTGGCGCGGCCGGTGCTTGACCCGGTTGGCCAGGGCCGTTTTCACCCGGTTCGCCCTCGGGTTGTTCAACCGCCAGTGACTCAACGACGTCTCCCGAAATGTCGGTTGCCGCGGTGGGGTGCCGCTCTCTACTGATGCGGCCACGCAGCGCGGCCTGATCCCGGCCGTGCACCGCCCGGGGGCGGTCCATGACCCGCGATCTCCACAAAGCTCAGCGCGGAACGACCTCGTCGTTACCTCGCGGTTATTCTTTGCGCTCCGGATAGTAGCAGCATCGCGCCCCTAGGGGTCGAGGTCTTCAAAAGTGGCGCATGTCACAACCGGCCCGTGTGGGAATGTCCGGGTTCCTACATGTCAGTGCAGGTCGCAGCGGATGAAGCGAACGGGTGGTCGACGGCCTGAATGCCTGATCCGCCCCTGAAGGGTCCCGGTGGCATGTCGGACCTGTCACCCGAATTCGCTGCGTTGCGTGATTGCGGAATCGCCTGCCGTTGCGACGGTTTCGCCGATCGTAGCCGACCGGTTGCGATCTGTGGAGGGGGCGATGGTCCCGGCACGCCGCGTTGGCGCGCGCTTTGCCGCGCGTTGGCCCGGGGGTGGTCGGCGCCCGACGAACCCTTGGGGTCTGTGGCGTGCCCTCCGAAGTGCCGTTTCGGCGCCGTCCGGGCCGCGCCGGCTGGCGCGGGGATGCGCTCGGCCGCCGGGCATTCCCGGCCGGTAGAGCCGGGCGGCCGCTGCGGGCGGGGGCTCGGCCCCGAGCGGGAGGGGCGGAGCGGGGGGTGTCGGCGGAATCGCGGGAAAAAAATCGGCGGACCGGGAACCGGCTGTGGCTCATGGGGATAGAGGTGCGCCCGGAACCCCGGTGCTTCGGCGGTGCCCGGAGTGGTGCAGGTACTGGCTCGGATGCGTGCCGCGAGCGGATGGTTCGGCCTTTCCCCGGCTTTCTGATCCCCGCGCCTCCCTCGCGCGCGCAACGCGCGCGCGAGGGAGAAGGAGAAGCAGGGAGGGGCCGGGCGGGTGCGGCGGTGTGCAGCCGGGCTGCGGTCGGAGTGATCCGCCTCGGATGCCATCATGGATACAAGATGGATACCAGAATCGGACCTACGCAGAGCGGCGCGGACGGCAGCGCGGCCGGCGCTGCGGGAAGCGCAGCGGAGCGCGCCTACCAGCACGCCAAGGACGCGATCCTCACCCGCCGCTATGCCGGCGGCGACCTCCTCAGCGAGAGCGATATCGCCGCGGCCGTCGGAGTCTCCCGCACCCCGGTGCGCGCCGCGCTGCTGCGGTTGGAGTCGGAGGGCCTCGTGCGCCTCTACCCCAAGCGCGGCGCCCTCGTGGTGCCCGTGTCGCAGCGCGAGGTGCGCGACGTGGTGGAGACCCGCCGCCTCGTCGAGGCGCACACGGCCGGGCGTGCTGCGGCGCTGGCCGAATCCGAGCGGGCAGCGCTCGCCGAGCGGCTCGCCGAGCGGCTGGACGCCATGCGCACCGCGCTGGCCGGCGGTCCGGACCGGCCCGCGTTCACCGCCGCCGACCGCGACTTCCACACGCTGGTCATCGCCGCGAGCGGGAACGCGATCCTCACCGACCTCTACGACCGGCTGCGCGACCGCCAGCTGCGGATGATGGAGGAGGGCACGCGCACCCCGGAGCGGATGAGCCGCAGCGCCGACGAGCACGCCGCGATCCTGGACGCCGTGCGCCGGGGGGACCCGGCCGCGGCAGAGGCGGCCGTGCACGGCCACCTGGATACCGCCGCTCAGACGCTGGGGGTGGACGCGTGACCCGCCGGACCCCGCCGCAGCCCTCGTCCGCGGAGCCCGCGGCGTCCGATGCCCCATCGGCAGCCCAGGCGGCTTCCGCCGCGGCCGCCGGCGCGGAGGAGCGCACTGCGGCCGCAGCGGCGCCTTCCGTGCGCCCTGAGTCGTCCGATGATCCGCCGGGAGGCGGTGCGGCTCCGGTGCCTCCCGCGCCCGCTGAGCCGCTCGGTGGAGCGCGCGCCTGGGCCGTGTGGCTCATCGGCGTCAGCGTCTACTTCCTCGCCATGTTCCACCGGAACGGTATGGGCGTCGCCGCGCTCGAGGCGCAGGAGCGCTTCAACGTGGGCCCCGCCGTGCTCTCGCTGCTGCCGATGCTGCAGCTGCTCGTCTACGTCGTGCTGCAGGTGCCTGCCGGGCTGATGGCCGACCGCTGGGGGCCGCGCCGCTCGCTGCTGCTCGGGCTCTGCGCGATGGCCGCCGGCGTGGTGCTCTTCGCGCTCGCCCCGAACACCGGGGCCGCGATCGCCGCGCGCGTGCTCATCGGCATCGGCGACGCCGTCACCTTCCTCAACGTCATCCGGCTCGGCGCACTCTGGTTCCCGCGCCGCCGCTACGCCCTGGTCAGTGCGCTCACCGGCGTGGCCGGCGGCCTGGGGCAGGTGTCGAGCGTGGTCCCGCTCGCCTTCGCGCTGGACACCCTCGGCTGGACCGGGGCCTTCCTCACCGCGGGCGGCACCACGGTGCTCATGGTGCTGCTCGTCCTGCTGGTGGTCCGCGACCGCCCGGCCGGGATGCCCGCGCCCAGCGGCCACCAGCCCGTGTCGGTCGGCGCGAGCCTGAAGGAGGCACTGCGCGCCCGCGGCCCCCAGGTCGGCATGGCGCAGCACGCGGCGCTGATGGCGCCCTACACGATGCTGAGCGTCCTGTGGGGCTACCCCTTCCTGGTGGAGGGGCTGGGGCTGGATGCGGCGGTGGCCGGCACCCTGCTCACCGCACTGGGCGCCGGGGTGCTGTGGATCTCGCCGATGCTCGGCGCAATCGTGGGCCGTGCACCGTCGGTGCGGCGGCCGACGGCGCTGGTCCTCACCCCGCTGCTCGGGCTCAGCTGGCTGGCGATGGTCGCGTGGCCGGGTGGGCCGCCGGTGCCGCTCGTGGTGGGCGTGATCGCGGTGAGCGCGGCCTGCTCGGTGATGGCGCCGGCGCTCTCCTTCGACTTCGCGCGCGACGGCGTGCCGCCGGAGCGGACCGGCGTCGCCTCCGGGCTGGTGAACATGAGCGGGTTCACCACCACGGTGCTGGGCACCGTGCTCGCGGGGGTGATCCTGGAGGCCGGCGGGAGCTACGCGGCGGCGTTCGTGCCGGTGACCGCGACGACGCTGGCGGCCGGGGTGCTGCTCATCCTGCTGCTGCGCCGGTACCCGCACCGATAGCGCCGCCGGTCCCCGCGGGGGCGGGACGCCGGCCCGGCCCCGCCGGCTCGCTGCGGACCGATCCGGACCGGTTCTTCCCGGCCCGGCGCGCCGCGGGAGTCCGGCAGCGCCGACGGCCGCACCGGCCGGCGCGCCGTGCTCAACGGCCGCACCGATCCCGCTCGCCCGCAGCCGCGGGGCGCACGAGGCGGCCGGGCGGGGCCTGCGGCGGGAACTCCGGAACCGCCGCCGGCTCAGAGGACGTCGGGGTCGTTGTGCAGCCCGCTCTGGCGGGTGCGGTCCCGCCGCACCACCATGAGCACGACGGTGATGACGACGACCGCGAGGCCGGCCAGCATGAGGATCATGCCGATCGCGTTGAGGTCGAGGCCGCTCACTTCGGCCGTGATGCCGAAGTTGAGCACCGCCCCGATGATCATCAGGAAGATGCCGAGTCCGATGCCCATGTGAGCCTCCGAAGGTCGGTCGTGGGCGCTGCTCTGGTCCGCTGCTGGCCCCGGTTCGCTCGGCAGTATTCCACGGCCCCCGCGCCGGGCCCGCGCCGTTGGGGACCGGAATCCGGGCGCCCGGTGGGGCCGGAACACTCGCGGGGCGGGGCGGAAGACCGCCCCGCCCCGCGGGTGGTGATCGGATCGCAGGTCGGGCGGCGCGTGCCCGGCGCGGGGCGCGCGCCGCCCGCGGCGGCCGGTCCGGTCAGAAGGCCGCTTCCGGAACCTCCATCAGCGCGGCGTCCTGTGCCTCGGCGATGGCGCGCTCGGCGGCGATCTTCGGCAGCACCTGGGCGGAGAAGAACCGCGCGGCGGCGATCTTGCCGGCGTAGAAGTCGGCGTCGGCGGCGTCCGCGCCGCTGATCCGCTCCAGCGCCACCTCGGCCTGGCGCAGCAGCAGCCAGCCGAGCACGACGTCGCCGAAGGCCATCAGCAGGCGGGTCGAGTTGAGGCCGACCTTGTAGACCTCCTCGGGCTTCTCCGCGGCGGCCATGGTGTCGCCGATCATCTTCTCGACGATCTTCTCCACGTGGCCCACGGCCTCGCCGAGTGCGGCCCGCTCCTCCTTGAGCTGGCCGTTGCCGGCCTCGGAGGCGGCGAACTCCTTGATCTGCGCGGCGAGCGCGCCGACGGCGGCGCCGCCGTTCTTCACGATCTTGCGGAAGAAGAAGTCCTGCGCCTGGATCGCGGTGGTGCCCTCGTAGAGGGTGTCGATCTTGGCGTCCCGGATGTACTGCTCGATCGGGTACTCCTGCAGGAAGCCGGAGCCGCCCAGGGTCTGCAGGGATTCCGCCAGCAGCGCGTAGGAGCGCTCCGAGCCGACGCCCTTCACGATCGGCAGCAGCAGGTCGTTCAGCGCCGAGAGCTCGGCGGTGTCCTCGCCGGCCGCCTCGGCCTGCTGGATGGCGTCCTGCTGGGTGGCGGTGAACAGCACCAGGGCGCGCATCGCCTCCACGTAGGACTTCTGCGTCATCAGGCTGCGGCGCACGTCCGGGTGGTGGGTGATGGTGACCTTGGGCGAGTTCTTCCCGCCGGCCAGGTCGTTGCCCTGCACGCGCTCCTTGGCGTACTCCAGCGCGTTCAGGTAGCCGGTCGACAGGGTCGCGATGGCCTTGGTCCCGACCATCATCCGGGCGTACTCGATGACGAGGAACATCTGCCGGATGCCGTCGTGCTTGTCGCCGACGAGGTACCCGATCGCGGGGTGCTTCTCGCCGAACGTCAGCTCGCACGTGGTGGAGGCCTTGAGGCCCATCTTGTGCTCGACGTTGGTCACGTAGGCGCCGTTGCGCTCGCCGAGCGAGCCGTCCTCGTTGACGAGGTACTTCGGCACGAGGTAGAGGGAGAGGCCCTTGGTGCCGGGGCCGGCGCCCTCGGGGCGGGCCAGCGCCAGGTGGAAGATGTTCTCCGACATGTCGTGCTCGGCGGAGGTGATGAAGCGCTTCACGCCCTCCAGGTGCCAGGTGCCGTCGCCCTGGTCGACCGCCTTGGTGCGGCCGGCGCCGACATCGGAGCCCGCGTCGGGCTCGGTGAGCACCATGGTGGCGCCCCAGCCGCGCTCGATCGCCTGGCGGGCGAACTCCTTCTGCTTCTCGTTGCCCTCGGCGAACAGGATGCTGGCGAAGCCCGGGCCGGCGGAGTACATGTGCACCGCGGGGTTGGCGCCGAGGATGAGCTCGGCCGCGGCCCAGACCAGGGAGCGCGGCGCGCCGAGGCCACCGAGCTCGGGCGGCAGGTCGAGGTTGTACCAGCCGGCGTCCATGTAGGCCTTGTAGGACTTCTTCAGGCTCTCCGGCATGGAGACCGTGCCGGTCGCGGGGTCGAACACCGGCGGATTGCGGTCGGCGTCCTCGAAGGACTCGGCCACGACCCCGGTCGCGAGGCGGTTGACCTCGTCCAGGATGGTGCGGGCCGTGTCCTCGTCGAGCTCCGCGAACGGGCCGGTGCCCAGCACGTCCTGGCGCTTGAAGACCTCAAAGAGGTTGAACTCGAGGTCACGGAGGTTGCTCTTGTAGTGCGTCATGCGCGCGCTCCGCTGTCTGTCGTGGCCGCCGTGCGTAATCCCGGCGATCGACTACTGGTGGGTAACAAGTCCATGTTACTACTCGGTAGTGCCACTGTGTCGAGATCCGCCGGGCGACAGATCCGTTCCGCCGGGCGGCACCGGCGTCACCCCCGGGTGCCCGGCGGCCCGGGACGGGCCGGCAGCCGCAGCGGCGGTGCAGCGCATCGGCCTGAACACGCGTGCGCCCGCCCGGCGTCGCGGGCGGGCGCGCGGAGGGGCGCGGCCGGACCAGGCCACGGGCGGCCGCGGCGGGACCGGGGCCGCCCGCGCGGGGTCAGGCGGAGGGCGACATCGCGATGCCGTCCTCGTCCAGCGCGCGCTTGATCCGGGTGCGCAGCGCCGTGGCCGCACCGGCCTGCCGGCCGGGCAGGGTCTTCACGGTCACCCGGACCGTCATCACCCCGCCGGAGATGTCGACCACCCCGGACACCGCCGGCGGCTCCATCAGCACCTCGTCGAAACCGCCGGAGGCGGCGAACTCATCGGCGGCGCGCTGCACGGTCGCCTCGGCCCGGTCCGGGTCGACCGAGGCCGCGACCGGCAGGTCCACCACTGCCGCGGCCCAGTCCTGGTTCATGTTGCAGACCCGCAGGATCTCGCCGTTGCGCACGAACCAGAGCCCGCCGTTGGCGTCCCGGACCTTGGTGATGCGCAGGCCGACGTCCTCCACGGTGCCGATCGCCTCGCCCAGGTCGACGGTGTCGCCGACCCCGAACTGGTCCTCCAGCATCAGCGCCATACCGGAGACGAAGTCCTTGACCAGGCCCTGTGCGCCGAAACCGATCGCCAGGCCGAGCACACCCGCGCTGGCCAGCAGCGGCGCGAGGTCGATGCCGATCTCGCCGAGCACCATGAACAGCGCGATGCCGAAGATCACGAAGGACGCGCAGCTGCGGAGCACCGCCCCGATGGTCTCGGCGCGGGCCCGCTGCCGCTCCGCCGCCAGCGATCCGGCCGGAGCGGCCAGCCGCTTCCCGCCGGCGGTCTGGCGGAGCCGCTCCTGGGAGGCGGTGTAGCGCTTGGTCAGCGCGGTGATGAGGCGGCCCACGACGGCGCGGGCCACGGCGGCCAGCACGAGTACGAGCACGATGTTCACTGCGCCGGAGAGCAGGGCTCCGCTGTTTTCGGCGAACCAGGAGTTCAGCAGGTCGGCCGTCGGCATGGGGTTCCCTCCGGGTGGGCTCTTCGGGATCGGCGGTCAGCGCGCGGCGCGCGCCGGCAGGGGGCAGGCGGCGCAGCGCGCCGCGGCGGGGCCGCAGCCCATGTGCAGCCCGCCCGGCACGATAGCGCCGCCGAGGGGCGGCCCCACCGGGTGGTGCAGCCGCCGCCGCGTGCAACGCCATCAGGGCGCCCCGCTCATCCCGGAGCAGCGGCAGCGTGCGCGGCGCAGCGGACCCCGCCGGCGGGCCGCCCGGGGCGCGCCGTGCCGGCGGGGTCCGGCGGGGCCGTCCTCCAGCGCTGCCGGCGGGCACCGGGAGCGCGGCACCTGCCCAGCCCGGGGTCAGTCCTGCGGCTCCAGCCGCGGAGGCAGGCCGAACAGCGGGAAGACCGCCGGGGTGTCCAGGTAGTAGTGCACGGCCGTGATGGCGCCGTCGGCGATGTCGAGCACCTGCAGCGCCCACGGCTCGTGCCCGCGGCCGTCCTCGGCCGGGTGGTAGTGGCCGAAGGCGGGAGCGCCGTTGGCGGACGTCGGCACCAGCCGCGAGCCGCGGCACTTCTCGCCGGTCCCCAGCATCCAGGCGGCGATGTCGTCGTGGCCGCGCAGCCAGAGGGCGAACGGGGGCATGGTCATCGCGGCGTCGTCGCGCAGCAGGGTGACGAACGCCTCGATGTCGTACCGCTCGAAGGTGTCCACGTAGCGGACCAGCAGGTCCCGGTGCTCCTCGTCCAGACCGGCGGCCGCGCCGGCCGCGCCGGCCGCGGCGGTACCGGCGGGGCCGGCGGTACCGGCCCCCACCTCGGCGCCGTGCTCGGCCAGGGTGCCGCGGGCGCGCTGCAGGGCGCTGTTGACCGAGGCCACCGAGGTGTCCAGCAGCTCCGCCGCCTCCGCCGCCCGCCAGCGGAGCACGTCGCGCAGCAGGAGCACGGCCCGCTGCTTCGGCGGCAGGTGCTGCAGTGCGGCGATGAACGCCAGCCGGATGGTCTCCCGCTCCACCACGGCGTCGGCGGGATCGGCGTCGGGGGCGAGTACGCGGGCGTCCGGAATGGGCTGGACCCAGGTGGTCTCGGGCAGCGGCGCGCCCAGCGGGCCGGCCGCGGTCCCCGCCGGGCCCAGGTCGACCGGGCGCGCCCGCTTCTGCCGCCCCTGCAGCATGTCGAGGCAGACATTGGTGGCGATCCGGTAGAGCCAGGAGCGCAGGGCCGAGCGGCCTTCGAACCGGTCGTGCGCCTTCCACGCCCGCACCAGTGTCTCCTGCACGGCATCGTCGGCTTCGAACGCCGACCCCAGCATCCGGTAGCAGTGCCCGGTGAGCTCGCCGCGATGCCGCTCGAGTGTCTGTTCCAGTCCGTCGGCCAACGCAGCGCCTTCCTCGTGCCGGGGTATGCCGGGTGCCACATCGTACTCAGCCCCTCTGACACGCGGCCGAATTCCGCAGATTCACCGCAAAGGACGGCATCGCCGGCGCTCTGTGCGGTCGAGGGCGTGTGGGGTGGCGCTTGTCGCGAGCGGTGTCGGCGGTGCACCCGCCGCTAGGCCGGCGAATGAGCCAGGGTGGGTTCTCCTCCTCGATTGAGGAGAACGCCGCGAGGGGCGTGCCAGGGCGGTGGGGTGGGGCAGAGGGACCGGCGGCGAAGCCGCCTGAGCTGTGTGCCGTGCGCCGTGCCGGCGCCATCGGGCCGCCGGGCTTCCGCTGCGCCCGGACCGCGCGGCGGAAGCGCGGCGGCGACCGATGCGGGAATGGTCATCCCCGGGATGGGGAAGGGGCAACCCTGGGTGCGGGCTGCGGTCGACCGGGGTCCCGCGAAACATGAGAAACACGCGGCGAATCTAATTTTCCGTGAAATGCCGACATCAATGGGCCCGGTGTGGCTCAATGGGAACCGGCGAACACGAGGAGTGTTCGTGCGAGTACCGATAGTCGATTCATGGGCGCCTGCGTGCGCCCGGAGACGAGGACGATTCCCATGATGAAGAAGATGATCGCCGCTGGTGCCGTCGCCGCCGCTTCCGCCGGTGTGCTCATGTTCGGCGCTCCGGCGGCGTTCGCCTCCGACGGCCCGCACACCTCGGGCAACGGCTCCATCCTGGGCGGTAACCAGCTCGACACCACCGTTCAGGTGCCGGTGAACGCCTGCGGCAACTCGATCGCCATCCTCGGCCTGTCCGGCGCCTCCTGCGACAACTCCGGCGCCGTCGCGATCGACTGACGACAGCGGTAACGGCGGCCCGGAGAGGCCGCCAGCAGTGCAGGGGGCGGCGCCGAACTCAGCGGTCGGCGCCGTCCCCGCCCTACGGCCCCCGCCGCAGCGGGGGCCGTTTCCTTGGTCCGGCTGCTTCTCGGCGGCGGGCTCCGCTCGCCGGAGGTGCCGCGCCAGCGGCGGTCCGTGGGGCGGACGCCGTTCGCAGTAGGGCGGGCGGCCTGCGCAGCGAGGGGTCAGGATAGGCTCACCTGAGTTCGCTGCGTCAGCTGGGGGTGCCGTGTCCGAACCGGGTCCGGGCGCCGGCCGCCTCATGCGCCGGGCGCTCGTGCGCAACCGCGGACGCCTCGCCGTCGGCATCCTCGGCACCTCCGGGCACCAGGCCGCCGAAGCGCTGGTGCCCGTGGCCATCGGCGTCATCATCGACCGGGCCGTCGCCACGGGCGACCCCGGCGCGCTGCTCGCCTCCCTCGCCGGCCTGGCCCTGCTGTTCACCGTGCTCACGATGTCCTGGCGGTTCGGCGCGCGCTCCCTGGTCAAGGCGATCGAGCTGGAGTCGCACCTGCTGCGCATCGAGGCGTCCGCCCGCGCCGTGCACCCCCGGCGGGCCGCCACCGGGCTGCGCTCCGGTGAGGTGCTCACCGTCGCCACCTCCGATGCCGACAAGCTCGCCAGGATGCTGCACTTCGTCCCGGCAGCCCTCGCCTACACGGTGGCCATGGCGGTCGCCGCGGCCGTGCTCATCGGAATCGACCCGTGGCTCGGCGGGGGCGTCCTCGTCGCCGTGCCGCTCATCGTGGCCGCGATCCAGCTCGCCGGCCCCGCGCTGACCCGCCGCTCCACCGCCCAGCAGGCGGCGGTCGCCCGCACCGCCGGTCTCGCCGCCGACCTCGTGCGCGGGCTCCCCGCGCTGCGCGGGGTCGGTGCGGAAGAGGCCGCCGCAGAGCGGTACCGCATCTCCAGCGCCCGCTCCCTGCGCGCCTCGCTGCACGCGGCGCTGCCCGCCGGCGTCTACCACGGCGCGACCTTCGCGGGCGGCGGCCTGCTCCTGGCCGGGGTCGCCGGATTCGCCGGCGTCGCCGCGCTGGAGGGCCGGATCTCCGTCGGCGAGCTGGTGACCGTCGTCGGGCTGGCCCAGTTCCTCACCGAACCGGTCCGCACCCTCGGCCTCTGCGCGATGGGGCTGTCCGTGGCGCGTGCGTCCGCCGGCCGCCTCGTGCGGGTTCTGGACGCACCCTTCTCCCTGCCGGAAACCGCGCAGGCCGGCAGCGCCGGGCCCGAGAGCGCCGCCGCAGCGCCCGGTGCCCCGTCCCCGTCGGACAGCGTCCGGGCGCAGCCGAGCATCCGGCTGGCCGGCGTGCACCACCAGACACTCGCGGGGCTCGACTTGGAGGTCCGCCCCGGCGAACTGGTGGGCGCCGTCTGCCTCGACGCCGCCGATGCGCGTGCGCTGGACGATCTGCTCGCCGGGCGGGTGCACCGGCCCGGGGCCGGCACCCTCGACCGGCCTGCCGACCTGCTCGCCGAACCCCACGACGTCGACCTCTTCGAAGGGACGGTGCGCAGCAACGTGCTCGCGGCCCACCGCGCCTCCGCCGCCCCGGCCGGCTCCGATGCCGCGGGCGCAGGCCCCGACCCGGGGCCCGCGTTGCGGGCCGGCGCCGCCGACGACGTCGTGCGCGGCCTGCCGGACGGGCTCGACGCGCCGCTCACCGACCGCGGCACCACGCTCTCCGGCGGGCAGCGGCAGCGCATCGGGCTCGCCCGCGCGCTGGCCGCCGACCCGCCCGCGCTCGTCCTGAACGACCCGACGACCGCGGTGGACGCCGTCACCGAGGAGGCCGTCGCCGACGGCATCCGCGCGCTGCGGCACGGTGCCGGCGCAGCAGACCGGGCGACGCTCGTCATCACCGCCAGCCCGGCCCTGCTGGCCCGCGCCGACCGGGTCGTCCTGATCGCCGGCGGCTGCGCGGCCGCCGAGGGCACCCACGCTGAGCTGGCCGCCGCCCGGCACGACTACGCCGCGGCGGTGCTGCGGTGACCGCCGACGACTCCGCCGCATCCAGCGCGCCGGCCGCCCACGTCACGCTGCCCGTCGCCTCGGCCGGGCGCACCGCCCGCGTCGCCCTCGGTGCGCTGCGCACCGTCCGCGGTACCGCCGCGGCCGCCGTTGCGCTCAGCATCGCCGCCAACATCTGCATCCTGTCCGCGCCGTGGATCCTCGGCGTACTCGTGGACGAGGTCATGGCCGGCGCGGAGACCCGCCGGATCGTGCTGCTCGCCGCGGCGATCGGCGGGGCGGCGGTGCTCGGCGGCGTGCTCGCCACGGTGGAGGCCGTGCTGGTGGCGCGGGTGGGGGAGACGGCGCTCGCCCGGCTGCGCGAGGCCGTGGTCGACCGGGCCCTCCGGCTGCCCGCGCCGACGCTGTCCCGGCTGAGCAGCGGCGACCTGCTGTCCCGGGTGGCCGACGACGTCTCCGAGGTCGCCGACGTGCTCCGGGAGAAGGCGCCGCAGGTGCTGTCCGCGCTGGTCGCCGTGGTCATCGCCCTGGCCGGAATGGCCGCGCTGGACTGGCGGCTCGGCCTCGCCGGAGCGTGCGCGATGCCGGTCTACATCCTGTCGCTGCGCTGGTACCTGCCGCGCTCCGCTCCGGTCTACGCCGAAGAGCGCCGGCTCATGGGTGACCGCGCGCAGGCCCTGGTCAGCACGTTGCACGGTGCCGAGACCGTGCACGCCTACGCCCTGCACGGCGAGCGCTCGGCGCTGATCGACGGCCGCTCCAACGCCGCCAAGGAGGCCGCCATCCGGGTGTTCCGGCTGTTCAGCCGGTTCATCGGCGGCATGAACGGCGCGGAGTGCGTCGGCCTGGCCGCGGTCATCGCGGTCGGCTTCGTCCTGGTCGGCGCCGAATCGGTGACGATCGGCGCCGCCACTGCGGCCGCGCTGCTCTTCCACCGCCTGTTCGGGCCGTTCGGCACGCTCATGACCACGTTCAACGACATCCAGTCCGCCGGCGCCAGCCTCGCCCGGATGGCCGGGGTGACGCTGCTGCCGGAGGACCCGCCCCCCGCCGAGCCGCGGGTGCCCGCCGACGCCGGCATCGAGCTGCGCGGCGTCGGACACACCTACGGCGACCGCCCCGGCGCGCCCGCGGTGCTCGACGGCATCGACCTGTCAGTGGCCCCCGGCGAGCACGTCGCTCTGGTGGGTGCGAGCGGCGCCGGGAAGACGACGCTCGCCTCCGCCGTCGCCGGGGTGATCGTGCCGGCCAGCGGACGGGTCCTCTTCGGCGGCGTGCCGGCCGGGGAGATCGACCCGGACGTGCTCCGCCGGCATCAGGCACTGATCAGCCAGGAGGCGCACGTCTTCGCGGGCCCGCTGGCCGACGACGTCCGGCTCGGCCGGCCCGGCGCCGGCGACGGCGCGGTCGCCGACGCGCTGGCGGTGGTCGGTGCGCTGGACTGGGTCCAGGCGCTGCCTGAGGGCCTGCACACCGTGGTCGGCGAGGGCGGTGCCCGGCTCACCGCGTTCCAGGCGCAGCAGCTCGCCCTGGCCCGCCTGGTCCTGGCCGACCCCGCCGTGGCCATCCTCGACGAGGCCGGCGCGGAGGCGGGCAGCGCCGGCGCCCGCGGCCTCGAAGAGTCCGCCCGCGCCGCGGTGAAGGGCCGGACCGCGCTCATCGTCGCGCACCGCCTCACCCAGGCCGTCGAGGCCGACCGCATCGTCGTCCTCCACGAGGGCCGCATCGCCGAGCAGGGCACCCACGCTGCCCTCCTCGAACAACGGGGTCGCTACGCCGCGCTGTGGTCCGCCTGGACGGCGCCGCCCGGCGCCCTGTAGCCGTCCGCCCGCGGACCGGTGTTGTATGGCCCGATGGAGCGGCAGAGCACGATCCGCAGTGCGACCCGGATCAAGCAGCCCTGCGGCGCGTTCGCGGATCTGGCGGAGTGGGACGGCAGGGTCGAGGATCCCCGCTACATCGACGGGGTGATCGAGGTGGCGGTGGACGGCCGGGTGCTGATCGGCGACGCCGAATGGGACCTCGTGGACCAGCTCTGGGCCTACATCCTCACGATGCTGGAGGAGTTGCGGACGTCCTGCACCGCGCGGACCCTCTTCCCCGACCAGCCGCTGCCGCTGGAGTTCCGGCGGGTCAAGGGCGGCCTGCTGGTTGCGCAGCTGGATTCGGGGCCGCAGCGGCGTACCGTTCGCGCGGGCGAGGAGCAGTTCGTCCGCGCGCTGCTCGACGCGGCCGAGGAGTTCTTCCTGCGGCTTGAGCCGCTCCTCCCGCAGAACCAGTACGGACGCGAGCTGCGCCGGATCGGCCGGCTGCGGGCCTGACGGGGGAGCCGGAACCGCGGGCGGGATGGGGATCAGGGCGGTGCGGCACGGGCCTTTTCGCCACAATGGAGGACAGGATCCGTCTCCGACCCCCCGAGGTGGCCCGTGTACCTGAGCAGGCTGGCGGTCGACACCGCGTCGCGCGCGTTCCGGCGGGACCGGGCGAACGTGCACGACATGCACCGGACGCTGCTGTCGGTCTTCCCGGAGGTGCTCAGCGGGGCGCCCGCGCGGCAGGAGCACGGCGTGCTGTGGCGGCTGGAGGGCGGCGGCCGCGGCGGTCCCGTGCTCCTCGTGCAGAGCAGGTCCGCGCCGGACTGGGCGCTGCTGCCCGACGGGTACCTCGCCGAAGCTCCGCGGGTCGATCCGCTCGGGCCGCTTCTCGACGCGGCCGGCCCCGGCCGCATCCTGTCCTTCCAGCTGGTGGCTGCGCCCGCGAAAAGCCTCGCCCCTACCGCCGCACCCGCTGCGGCCGTCGCCGGCGGCGCCGCCGCCGGTGCGGGCAGGCCCCTCGGGCGGGGGCGCCGCGTCGCGCTGCGCGAGCCCGCCGACCAGCTCGCCTGGCTGGTCGGCCGCGGACGGCAGCACGGCTATGTCATCCCGGCCGCTCCGGCCGGCGGTCCCGACGCCGGGGTCACCACGCTGCCCGACCTGCGCGGGGCGAAGAACCTCCACGGGGTGGGCGGTGCGCAGCGCCGCAACCCGATCAGCCTGACCGCGGCGCGGTTTGAAGGACGCCTCGTCGTCACCGACGCGGAGCGCTTCGCCGCCTCCCTCTGCGAGGGCATCGGCCGCGGGAAGGCGTACGGCTGCGGCCTGCTGACGGTGGCTGAAGCGGGCTAGGGCGTGTCGGGAGGGGGCGTTTGCCGCGAGCAGTGTCCTGGTGCACCGATCGCACGGCCGGCGAGTGAGTCGGGGCGGGTTTCCCTGTCGAAAGAGGAGAACGCAGCGAGGGGCGTGCCAGGGCTCCGCGCAGCAGGACAGGTGTCCACCCGGCCTGCTCTTGGGGGCAGACGCGGAAACGCCGCCCCGGGCAGCGGCCCGGGGCGGCGTTCGCGGTGCAGGTCCGGCGGTGCCGGTGTCGGTCAGTGGACGAGGACGGTGTCGTAGACCTCGAGCTTGCCGCTGTCCCACAGCCAGTCCATCGCGTTGAGGCCCACTCGGGCGCAGCCGTGCGAGGCCGGGTAGGTGGGCACCGACGTGTAGCCGTGGACCGCGATGCCGCCGTTGAAGTACTTCGGGCGGTACAGCGCGCCGAGGGGGCCGGGGTCCCAGGAGTCCACCTCACGGAAGACCTGGTAGGAGCCGGTCGGGGTGGTGGCCACCGACTCGCGGCCCTCCGACTCGTAGGTCTCGCCGGATCCGGTGGAGGTGCTGAAGACCTGCTCCACGTCGCCGTCGGAGACCACCATGAGCAGCTGGCTGTCGAGGTCGATCTCGACCACCTCGCCGGAGGAGGACTCGGCCGAGGGCCGGGTACCGTCCGCGATCTCGGCGCGGGTGGCCGGGCCGACGACGCCGTCGGTGTCGATGCCGGCGGCCTTCTGCAGCGCCTGCACGGCGAGCACCGTGTCCGTGCCGAACTGGCCGTCGGCCTCGCCGATCCAGTAGCCGAGGTCGATCAGCTGCTGCTGGACCTCTTTCACCTTGGCGCCCTTGTCGCCGTTGCGGAGGAGGTCATCGGATGCGGCCTGCGGCACCGCGGCGGGGGCCTGCGCTGCGGGCGCCTGGGCGGAGGGGACCTGCGCCGCTTCGGCGGGCGCAGATGCGGGGGACTCGGGTAGGGGGACGAGGACTGCGGAGAAGGCCAGTGCGGCGGCGGCCGCCCCGAGGCGGCCCCGCCGTCTCTGCCGGGATCCAGGGGTCATCCCTCTCTTTTACCCGCACTTTGCCTGTGCCTATCCCTGGGCCCCTCCGTAAACACGCGTCCCCGGCGCAGCCGCGGACGGTGCACACGCAGGGGGCGGCGCTCCGTCCGCGGTCTCAACAGGACAGGTGTGCGCAGGTCAGGAGGGTTCGCCGCGGCGGCGGGCGATCGCGGTGCCGATCATCGGCAGGCCCCACATCCCCACCAGGAAGAGCCATCCGCCGAGCCCGAAGAGTCCGCCGGCGATGATGGCCGGAATGCCCATCATGACGAACATCACCACTGTCACCGCGGCGTAGTTGCGCACCGCGGGGGCGGAGCCGGTGCGCGGGGCGGGGGCGCCGCCGTCCGGAGCGGGAGCGGCGGGCGCGGCGGCCGGCTCCGGCTCGGGCAGGTCGCCGAGGAGCGGCGAGAGGTCGCCGCGGGTGCGGGCCGCCGCAGCCGCATCGATCCGCTCGGCGTGCTCGTCGACCGTGATGCGACCCTCGTGCCGCGCTGCGGTCAGCCGCCCCAGCGCAGCGTCCCGCTCGGCGTCGGACAGCAGCAGCGCCGCCTCCTCGACCGGACCGCCGGGCGGATGCCGGACGGAGTCGTCGGTGGAACCCATAGCCGCCCTCGCAGGATCGGAGACGGAGCCTCGACTCCACTATGCCCCAGGACCCTGCGGTCCGTCTGCCCGGCCTGCTCGGCCCGCTGCCGCAGCTGATCCGTGCAGCGCCGGCGTTTCCGCTGCGGGGTCCGGAACGGGACGCTCCCGCGATGCGGCGCCGGACCGGGGCTCGTCGGTGAGGCCGAACCGGGAGTGCAGAGCGCGCAGCGGTGCGGGCGCCCACCAGTTGGCCGGGCCCGCGATCCGCATCAGCGCGGGCACCAGCACGCCGCGCACGACGGTCGCGTCGACGGCGATCACGAGCGCGGTGCCCACGCCGAGCATCTTGAGGAACACCACCCCCGACCCGGCGTAGGTGGCGAACGACAGGGCCAGGACGGCGGCGGCCGCGGTCACTAGCGGGCCGGTCCGCTCCAGCCCGGCGGCGACGGCGGCGGCGGTGTCGCCGGTGCGCCGGTACTCCTCCTTCATGCGGGCGAGGATGAACACCTCGTAGTCCATCGACAGCCCGTAGACGATGCAGAACATCAGCACCGGGATGCTGGTGTCGAGGAACCCGGTCGGGGTGAACCCGAGCGGTCCCGCCAGGAAGCCCTCCTGGAAGACCGCCACGAGCGCGCCGAACAGGACCGACAGGCTCAGGAGGTTGAGCACGGTCGCCTTCAGCGGGAGGAGCACGCTCCCGGTAAGCAGGAAGAGCACCGTGTACGTAGCCGCGAAGACCAGGGCCACGGCCAGTAGCAGGTGGTCCAGGACGGCATCGCGGTAGTCGAGGAACTCGGCGGGTGTGCCGCCGACCGCGGTCGCGAAGGGCGCCTCCACCGCGCGGACCTCCTGCACCAGTGTCTCCGCGCCCGCGTCCATCCGGCGCTCGGTGGGGACCGCCTCGAAGAGTGCGGCCCCGTCCGCGGAGAGCCGTTCCGCCGCCGCCCCGCCGTCCCCGGTGCGCTCGCCGTCGGCGAACCGCCCGGCCGGCGAGTCGACCTGGGCGATGCCCTCGATCCGGGAGAGCTCGGCGGCGTGGTCGGCGACCTCCTCCCGCGGCGGTGCGCCGCCGGTGGTGACCACCTGGATCGCGTCCGGCGCCTCGGTGTCGAAGCCGTCGCGGAGCGCGTCCTCCGTGGCGCGGACCGCCGAGTCCGGCGGCAGGATGCGCTCGTCGGAAGCGCCGAACCGCACGTCGAGGATTGGCGCGCCCAGGGCCAGCAGAAGCGCGAGGGCGGCTCCGCCGAAGAGGACCGGACGGCGCATGGACCGCAGCGCGAGGCCGTGCCAGAACCGCCCGGCGCCGCCCTCCGCGCCTCCCTCCGAGCGGCCCGGCGCCGGCGGGGCGCCGGTGCCCGGACGGCGCAGCACGCGGTCCCCCGCGAACGCGAGCAGAGCGGGGAGCAGGACGAGGGCGGCGAGGATCCCGAACAGGACCACGGCCACCCCGCCGTAGGCGAAGGAGCGCATGAACGGCAGCGGGAAGACGAGGAGGGCGGCCAGCGAGGCGAGCACCGTGACACCGCTGAACACGACCGTCCGGCCCGAGGCGGCCACGGTGGCCGCCACGGCTTCGGCGACCGGGCGCCCGCGGCCCCGCTCCTCGCGGAACCGGGCGATCATGACCAGCCCGTAGTCGACCCCCAGCCCGATCCCGAGCACCAGGACCAGGTTGAGCGCGAAGGTGGACACCTCGGTGAGCAGGGCGGCCGCGCGCAGCGCCGCCATGGTCCCGCCGATCGCCGCGAGCCCGACCGCCATCGGGATCGCGGCGGCCGAGAGGCGGCGGAGCATGAGCAGCAGGAGGACGAAGACGGCGGGGAACACGATCATCTCGGCGCGGATGAAGTCGGCCGACGACTCCTCGCCGATCTGGCGGAAGACCTCTTCACGGCCGGTCACCTCGACGGAGAGCGCTCCGTCGGAGGCGGTGAACCGGGGGCCGATCTCGGCGAGCACCCCGCGGGTGGTGTCGGCGTCGCCCGGGATGTGGGCGAGCACGAGCGCCTGGGTCCCGTCCGGGGAGCGGAGGGCGGGCGCCGAGTCGGCCGTCCAGTAGGAGGACGCGTCGGAGACCTCGGGGACGGCGGCCAGTTCCGCGGTGAGGGCGCGGCCGGCTTCCGCGGCCGCGGCACTGTCCACATCCCCGTTCTCGGCGGTGGCCAGCAGCGTGACGCTGGGGGCCCCGGTGCCGAGCTCGTCCTGCATGGTCTGGCGCGCCTGCGCGGCCTCGCTGCCCGCGGGGCCTTCGAGCCGGGACAGGCTGAGCGCGTTGAGCGCGCCCGCGCCGTAGCCCACCGCGATCAGGAAGAACAGGCCGGAGAGGGCGACCACCAGGCCGCGCCGCCGGGCGGTGAAGGCGCCCAGCCGCCACAGGAGGGTGCGGTCGTCGCGTCTGCCGGGTGGGCGCGCCGGTCGGCTGGCCATCGCTGATTCCCTATCGCTCTACGATTCTAACGATCGGAGACTATAGCGAGCTAAGATCATATGGAAGACATATCGTTTCGCGGATCTATGATGTGCGGATGGCAGAGAGCGGCGCAGAGCAGGCCGGGCCGGGTGGTGCGTTGGCGGACGAGACGGGGTTCCGGCTGATCAAGCTGGGGGAGCTCGTCCACGCCGCGGGAGAGCGCGCACTGGAGCCCGTGGGGATATCCCCCCGGCTTTTCAACGTCCTGGCGACGGCCGCCGCCATGGACTCCCCGTCCCAGCAGGACCTGGCCTCGGCGCTCGGGTTCGATCCCAACGTGATGGTCGGGGTCGTGGACGAGCTGGAGTCGCTGGGGCTCGCCGCCCGGCAGCGCAACCCCCGGGACCGGCGCCGCTACATCGTTGCGCCCACGGAGGCGGGCCTGCTCCGGATCGAGGAGGCGGGCCGCGCCATCGCCGCCGCGCAGGACGCGCTGTTCGCGGTGCTGCCGGACGAGGACCGCGCCGCCCTGCACCGCGCTTCGGGGCTGCTCCTGGCCGCGCACCCGCGGGTGACGAAGAAGCACTGAGCCCCCGCCTCCCCCCCCCGGACGCACGCGCCCGGGCCCTGCTGCCGCCCGGAACGCGGCCGGGGGAGGCCGCTGCGTCAGGGGGCCAGCGCACCGCCGGTCCGCACGGCGGCGCCGGGCGGTCAAGGAGCGGGCCCGGCACCCGGCCCGCCCCGCGCACGGTTCCGGGGTCAGCCGAGGGCGCGCGCGCCCTCGGAGGGAAGGGCGGTGAAGGCGGCCGGGGGCGCGAAGCCCGCTGCGGCGTAGGCGTCGGCGACGGCCCGGGAGACGCGGTCGGCCCGCTCGGTGTCGACGAGGGCGATGACGCAGCCGCCGAAGCCGCCGCCGGTGATCCGGGCGCCCAGGGCGCCGGCCGCCAGCGCCGCGTCGACCGCCGTGTCGACCTCGGGCACCGTGACCTCGTAGTCGTCGCGCAGCGAGGCGCCGGACGCGGTGAGCAGCGGGCCGATCTCGCGCACCCGGCCGGCGCGGAGCAGGTCGGCGGTGCGCAGCACCCGCGCGTTCTCGGTGACGACGTGCCGCACGCGGCGGCGCTGCTCGTCGTCGTCGAGCCGCGCCAGGGCGTCGTCCAGCCCGGCCGGGTCGATGTCGCGCAGCGCCGGCACACCGAGCACGGCCGCTGCCTGCTCGCAGACCGCGCGCCGCCGCGCGTAGGCCCCGTCGACCAGCTGGTGCGGCGCTCGCGTGTCGATGGTCAGCAGCGTCAGTCCGTGCGCCGCCGCGTCGAACGGCACCTGCTCGGCATGGAAGTCCCGGACGTCGAGGAACAGGGCGTGGCCCTCGGTGGAGAACAGCACCGCCGACTGGTCGAGCAGGCCGCACGGCATGCCGACATAGTCGTTCTCCGCGCGCTGCGCGGTGCGCGCCAGCGACCACCGGTCCGCCGCCTGCTCGGAGCCGGGGGCGGCCAGCTCGGTCGCGGCGAGTGCGGTGGCGCAGGTCAGCGCGGCCGAGGAGGACAGCCCCGCTCCGGTGGGGATCGTCGAGTCGATGAGCAGGTCGAGGCCGCCGAGCGGCAGCCCCTGCTCGCGCAGCGCCCACACGGTCCCGGCCGGGTAGGCCGCCCAACCCGGCACCGAGCCCGGGGCGAGCGCGGCGATGTCGGCCTCCACCGTGTCGCCGGTCTGGACGGAGTGCAGCCGCAGTGTGCCGTCCGAGCGCAGCCCGGCCGCGGCGGTCAGTGTGTGCGGCAGTGCGAACGGCAGCACGAAGCCGTCGTTGTAGTCGGTGTGCTCGCCGATGAGGTTGATCCGCCCGGGGGCGGCCCAGACGCCGTCCGGGGCGCGGCCGAACGCGTCCCGGAACGCTGCGGCCGCTGCATCCGCCGCGCCGCCGGGATCGGGCGCTGCCGCTGCTGCCGCGGTGTGGTGGGCTTCGGTCATGCCGGTCCTCCCTGCGGGGCTCCCGCGGCCTCTTCGCCGGGCGCGGCGCCGCTGCCTGCCGCGCTGTCCTGGACGAACGCCCAGGCGTCGCCGACCATGGCGTCGAGCGTGCGCTCGGGGCGCCAGCCGAGTTCCTCCCGGGCCCGGTCGTTGGCGGCGATCAGCACCGGCGGGTCGCCCGCGCGGCGCGGGCGCTCCTCCGCCGGGAGCGGACGGCCGGTCACCCGCCGCACCGCGCCCAGGACCTCCCGGACGGAGTATCCGCTCCCGGTACCCAGGTTGTAGACCCGGTGCCGGCCGGGCTCGATCCGCTCCAGGGCGCGCACGTGCGCGTCGGCGAGGTCGAGCACGTGCAGGTAGTCGCGGACCGCGGTGCCGTCCGGGGTGGCGTAGTCGGTGCCGTTGACCTGTGCGCTGCCGCCCTCGGCGGCCGCGCGGAGCAGGTTCGGGATGAGGTGCGTCTCCGGGTCGTGCCGCTCGCCCAGGGAGCCGTGCGCGCCCGCCACGTTGAAATAGCGCAGGCTCACCGCGCCCAGCCCGTACGCCGCCGACCAGCCGGCCAGCATGTGGTCGACGGCCAGCTTGCTGGCCCCGTAGGGGTTGGCCGGCACGGCCGGCGTCTCCTCGCGGATCGGCATCTCGGCCGGTGCGCCGTACACCGCCGCGGTGGAGGAGAACACGAACCGGCCGATGCCGTGCGTGCGCGCCGCCTCCAGCAGCGCTAGGGTGCCGCCGACGTTGGTGTGCCAGTAGGGCGCGGGGTCCTGCACGGACGCGCCGACCAGGGAGCGCGCCGCGAAGTGCATCACCGCGTCGTAGGACGGGTCGAGTGCGCCGGCGGCGTCCTCGGTCGGCGCGGCGATGAACCCGGCCCCGGCGGGGACGCCGCCGGCGTGCCCGGTGGAGAGGTCGTCGAGCACGGTCACGGCGTGCCCGTGCTCGAGCAGCACTGCGGCGACGATGCCGCCGACATAGCCGGCGCCGCCGCTGACGAGGATCTTCACCCTGCTGTCCCTTCCGCTGGTGCCGGGCGGGGAGCCGCCCGTCGGGCTGTGTGCGCTGCCCGGGAGCCGCCGCGGCTCACTCGGCGGCGTCCCGCAGGCGCGCGGCGACGTCCTCGGGCAGCACATCGCTGACGAAGACGCCCATGCCGGACTCCGAACCGGCCAGGTATTTGAGCTTGTTCGGCGCCCGCCGCACCGAGAACAGCTCCAGGTGCAGGTAGGACAGGTCGCGGCCGGTGTGCACCGGGGCCTGGTGCCAGGCCGCGATGTAGGGCAGCGGGCGGTCGAAGAGGCGGTCGCCGCGGCGCAGCACGTCACGGTAGAGCGCGGCGAAGTCGTCGCGCTCCTCGCCGGTCAGCGCTGGAATGTCGGCCACCTTGCGCTTGGGGTAGAGGTGCACCTCGACCGGCCAGCGGGCAGCGGCCGGCACGAAGGCGGTCCAGTGCTGCGTCTCGGCGACGATGCGCAGCCCGGCCTTCCGCTCGGCGGCCAGGTTGTCGGCGAGCAGGTCGCCGCCGGTGCGGCGCTGGTACTCCGCGGCGCTGTCCAGCACGCGGCGGGTGCGCGGCGTGATGAACGGGTAGCCGTAGATCTGGCCGTGCGGGTGCGGCAGCGTCACCCCGATCTCGGCGCCCCGGTTCTCAAAGCAGAACACCTGCTCGACGCCTGGTACCCGGGAGATCTCCGCGGTGCGGTCGGCCCAGGCGTCGACGATGGTGCGGATGCGGGCCAGCGGCAGGTCCGCGAACGAGGCGGTGTGGTCCGAGGAGAAGCAGAGGACCTCGCAGCGGCCCTGGGCGGCGCGGCGGGACGGCTCCAGTTCGAAGACGTCTCCCTCCGGCTCGGGGCCGCCCGCCGCCAGTGACGGGAAGCGGTTCTCGAACGCGGCCACGTCGTAGGCGTACTCCGGCACCTCGGTGGCGCGCTCCGGAGTCGACGGGCACAGCGGGCACGCGTCGCTCGGCGGCTGGTGCGTGCGGCTCTGCCGCTGCGCCGCCATCACCACCCACTCGCCGAGCAGCGGGTCGTACCGGGTCTCCGGCGCAGGGTCGTGCGGCGGCAGGTCGCGGGTATCGGCAGCGCTGCGGGAGGCGCCGTCGTCCTCGTCGAAGTAGATGATCTCCCGGCCGTCCGCCAGTCGCGCCGACGTCCTCTTCACTCGTCCTCCTCCGTTGGGGCGATCACCAGCTCGCCGGCGTGCTCGGCCAGCGCCTCCCGCGCCGGGCCGTCGAGGCCGTCGTCGGAGACCAGCACGTCGCACCGGTCCAGCGGCGCCATCGTGGAGATTCCGACGGTGCCCCACTTGGTGTGGTCCACGGGCACGATCAGCGTGCGGGCGGAGTCGACGAAGGCCCGGTTGGTCTCGGACTCCATCAGGTTGGGGGTGGTGAAGCCGGTCCGCTCGTGCATGCCGTAGACGCCGAGCAGGAGCACGTCCAGGTGGAGGTCGCGCAGTGCGGTCAGCGCGATCGGCCCGACCAGGGCGTCGGAGGGGGTGCGGAAGCCGCCGGTGAGCGCCACCGTCTGGTCGCTGCGGGTGGAGCGGTGGAAGACCTCGGCGACGTGCAGCGAGTTGGTGACGACGGTCAGCCCGGGGATGTCGCGCAGGTACTCCGCGGCGATGCTGGGCGTGGTGCCCGCCGTGATGCCGATGGCGCTGCCCGGTTCGACGAGGGCGGCGGCGGCCCGCCCGATGGCGTGCTTCTCGGCGACCTGCCGGGTCGCCTTGGCCTCATAGGCCGGCTCCTCGGTGCTGCCGCCGGACGGCGCGACCGCTCCGCCGTGGACCTTTCGCAGCTCGCCGCGGCCCTCAAGGGCGTCCAGATCGCGGCGGACGGTCATGTCGGACACCTCGAGGGCGGCGACAAGGTCGTTGACGCGCACGGCGCCGTTCCGCCGGATCAGTTCACGGATGTGCTCGCGGCGCTGCGCGGCAAGCATCGGCCCCTCCGCTCCGCCCCCGCCAGGGTGGCGCCCTGATGGTGGAATGTGTTTGAACGTGTGGTCACTCCGGTGGCGTCACAGCTGCCCCCGATGATGCCGGATCGGCACCATGCATCCAACGTCCGGCCCCCCGCTCCCGTTCCACTCACCGTTATTTGAGCTCACAGCGGTGTGGAGCAATCCGATGGCGCCGCGCGGGTCGCCTGGCCGACCGCCCGGGGCGCCGGTACTTTTTGTTGGTTTCTGTTCATCCTACCCGAGGTCTTCTGTGGAGATTTGGTGGGATGTGTTGACAGTGGGTCCACCATGTGAAGACCATGTGAATGCTCGTGAGAACCCCCGAGAGGACGACGGACGTGGCTGTCGCACAAGACCAGCTCAGGCTCGACGCCGCCGCGGTCGACTATGCCCTGCTGGCGCTGTATTTCGTGTTTGTCCTGGGTGTCGGCTTCATGGCGCGGCGCTCAGTCTCCAACAGCCTCGACTTCTTCCTGTCGGGGCGCTCGCTGCCCGCCTGGGTCACCGGCCTGGCGTTCATCGCCGCCAACCTGGGCGCCATCGAGATCATCGGCATGTCGGCGAACGGCGCCATGTACGGCATGCCGACGATGCACTACTTCTGGATCGGCGCCGTGCCGGCCATGCTGTTCCTGGCCCTGGTGATGATGCCGTTCTACTACGGCTCCAAGGTCCGCAGCGTGCCGGAGTTCATGCTCTTCCGGTTCGGCAAGCCGGCCCACCTCGTCAACGGCATCAGCTTCGCCGCCGCGCAGATCCTCATCGCCGGCGTCAACCTGTTCCTGCTGGCGAGCATCGTCAACGTGCTGCTGGGCTGGCCGCTGTGGCTGTCGCTGATCCTGGCCTCGGTCATCGTGCTGACCTACACCGCGCTGGGCGGCCTCTCGGCGGCCATCTACAACGAGGTGCTGCAGTTCTTCGTCATCGTCGCGGCGCTGCTGCCGCTGACGCTGGTCGGCCTGCACCGGGTCGGCGGCTGGGACGGCCTGGTCACCAAGGTCACCGCCAGCCCCGGCGGCTCCGAGCAGCTCTCGGCCTGGCCCGGCAACCAGCTGAGCGGCTTCACCGACAACTTCCTCAGCATCCTCGGCATCGTCTTCGGCCTCGGCTTCGTGCTGGCCTTCGGCTACTGGACGACCAACTTCGTCGAGGTCCAGCGCGCCATGGCGTCCAAGAGCATGTCGGCCGCCCAGCGCACGCCGATCATCGGCGCCTTCCCGAAGCTGCTGATCCCGTTCATCGTGGTCGTGCCCGGCATGATCGCCGGCGTCTCGGTCTCCGAGATGGTGGCGCTCAAGGCGGGCGAGAACTCCGGCGTCACCTATAACGACGCGATCCTGCTCCTGATGCGCGACCTGCTGCCCAACGGCCTGCTCGGCGTCGCACTCGCCGGTCTGCTCGCGTCGTTCATGGCCGGCATGGCGGCCAACCTGAGCGCCTTCAACACGGTGTTCACCTACGACATCTGGCAGTCCTACATCGTCAAGAACCGGCCCGACCGGTACTACCTGAAGATGGGGCCGTGGGTCACCGTCGGTGCGACGGTCGGCGCGGTCGGCACGGCGTTCATCGCCGCGGGCTACGAGAACCTGATGGACTACCTCCAGCAGCTCTTCTCCTTCTTCAACGCGCCGCTGTTCGCCACGTTCATCCTGGGTATGTTCTGGAAGCGGATGACCCCGACGGCGGGCTGGCTCGGCCTGGTGCTGGGCACGCTGAGCGCGGTGGGCGTCTTCCTGATGGCGGAGCTGGGCGTGCTCGACCTGCCCGGCCAGGGCGCGAGCTTCGTCGGTGCCGGCGCGGCCTTCGTCGTCGACATCGTGGTGAGCGTCGTCGTCTCGCTGATGACCAAGCCGAAGCCGGACCGCGAACTCGTCGGACTCGTCTACTCGCTCACCCCGCGCGAGTCGCTGAAGGCGTCCACCACCGGCGAGGACTCCGGCTGGTACCGCAGGCCGTGGCTGCTGGCGGGCATCGTCCTCGTCATCACCATCGCCCTCAACATCGTCTTCGGGTGAAGGAGGCCCTCAGATGAGCACCACTCAGAAGACCCGCGGGGCGGCGCCGATCCTCGCCGACATCCGGATGATCATCGCCCTGCTGTTCGCGATCTACGGTGCCGTGCTCACGGTGCTCGGGTTCGCGCCCTCGGCGGACGACATCGCTGCGGCCGACGGATTCAACGTCAACCTCTGGTCCGGTCTGGGCATGCTCGCCTTCGCGGCGTTCATGGGCGGCTGGGCCCTGCTGAAGCCGGTCGTCCCGCCGGAGTCCGCCGGCGACGGCGAAGGGGACGCGGGCACCGGGCCCGGAGCGGCCCCGACCGAGAGCAGCTGACCCCTCGCGGCCGGCGGCGCCCGCCGCCGGCCGCGAGACCCGCGCCATCCGGCATCTGCTGTCCCGCCACCCGGGGCCGTTCCTCCGCGCGGCGGGACAGCTGCGTGCGCGGCCTGCGGTGGCGGTGCCCGCCGACGGCCGCTCAGCCGCCGACGTGCACGTGCGGCCGGCGCTGCAGGTCGGCCTCGTTCTCCCGGATGATCTCGTGCACCAGCAGCGCCGTGTCGCCGCGGCCCAGCAGGAGGTAGCGGACGAGCTGGCCGAGCGGGTTCTCCCCGCTCCACTCGAAGTGGCAGTGCGGGCGCGTTCCGGTCGCGTCGCGCAGCGACAGCAGCAGCGCGGCGATGGAGTTCGGCGCCGCCGGGCCGACCGTGCGCAGCACCCGGTGCCCCTCGACGTCGAAGCCGCGGATGTGCAGCGTCTCGCTGAACTCCGACGGGTCGGCCACCGTCACCTCCAGGAGCAGCAGCGGGCCGACCGGCACCGGGCTCGCCTCGCGCTGCCGGGCGATGCGCCGCGCGTACTCGGCGCCGGTACAGCTCTCCGGCCGGTGCGCGATGACCTGCAGCGGGCCCGCCTCGGCCGCCTCGGAGACGAACTGCCGCGCCGGCCGGTCGTAGGTGATCCGGGTGACCCGGAGCTCGGTGGTGCGCGACACCCGGGACACGAGCGAGATGGCGACGATCCCCCCGATGAACGCCGCGGCGATCGCCATCCCGTCGGGGCGCTGGACCGCGTTGGCCGCCAGCGCGTAGACGAACACCGTGAACAGCACGCCGCCCGCCGCAGCGGCGGCCCGGCGGCGTGCGCGGGCGAAGGACACCGTCACGGCGACCGCGGCCGACACCATCATCGCGAGGATGCCGGTCGCGTACGCGCCGGACTGCGCGCCGACGCCGGCACTGAAGCTCGCCGTCACGATGACGGCCAGCGCGGTGTGCACCAGCACCACCGGCCGGGCCGCGCGCGCCCACTCCGGCGCCATCCCGAACGCCGGGAGGTACCGCGGCACCATGTTGATCAGGCCCGCCATCGCGGAGGCGCCGGCGAACCACAGCACCAGGATGCTGCTGACGTCGTACACCGTGCCGAACGCCTCGCCGATGTGCGCGTGGGCGAGGTAGGCGAGGGCGCGGCCGTTCGCCGCGCCGCCCGGTTGGAACTCGGCCGGCGGGATCAGCACCGTGGTGACCAGGCTGGTGGAGATGAGGAAGACGCACATGATGAGCGCCGCCGTCGTCAGCATCCGCCGCGTGTTGCGGATGCGCGACGCCAGCCGCTCGGCGCGCGTACCGCCCTCGGAGCGGACCAGCGGCATCATCGAGACGCCGGTCTCGAACCCGGAGAGGCCCAGTGCGAGCAGCGGGAAGGCCAGTACCGAGACCGCCGCGGCCCCGCCGATGCCGTGGGTGCCGAGCCGGCTGGTCCACTGCGACAGCGCCGCGGGGTCGGCCGCGATCTCCCGGATGCCCTCGGCCACGATCACCGCGTTCAGGCCGAGGAAGACGAGGACGAGGGGCACGGCGACGACGATCGCCTCGCGGAACCCCAGCAGGAACACCCCGCCGAGGATGAGCAGCATGCCGATGGTGACCGGCACGGCCTGGCCGCTCAGCGCGGCCGGCGCGTAGGGGTTCTCCAGCAGGTGGACGGTGGCGTCGGCGGCGGACAGGGTGATGGTCACCAGCCACGCGGTCACCGTGAACCCGAGCAGGACCAGCACGAACAGCTTGCCCTGCCAGAACGGCAGCAGGTGGTCCAGCATCGCGATCGACCCCTGCCCGCGCGGGCTCTTGCGGGCGATGTGCCGGTACATGGGCAGCACGCCGACCAGGGTGAGGACGGCGACGCACGCGGTGGCGAGCGGCGCGACCGCGCCCGCCGCCACCGCGGCGATGGCGGGCAGGTAGGACAGGGTGGAGAAGTAGTCGACGCCGGTCAGGCAGACCACCGTCCACCACGGGTAGGTGCGCCGCCCCTCCCGGTGCCCCGCGGCGGGCCCGCTCGGGTGCAGCCGGTCCGCCAGCAGCCACCGCGCCGCCCGCCCCCGCACCGGCCGCTCCCGCGCCGGACTCGGCATCTCCTCCGGAACGGCGTTTCCGGCCCCCTCCACGCCCTCGTCAGACACGCCGCGTCCTCCCCAGAGTCACCTTTGGTGACCCAGAGTGCCATTCCGCCCCCGCCCCCCTCACGCGCCGCACCGGCGGCGGAGCAGAGCGCCGAGACGCGGAAGGCAGGGCACACCGGCCCCTGCCTGCCTCCGTCCCGGCCCTGGGAACGGCTGCCGCTCTCGATGCCGGCGCCCGGCTGCGCCCACCGCTTGGCGCCTTGCGGTGCGGCAGAGCGCACCCCTTCTCCCTGCAGGGCGGTGCACAGGGCAGGAGACAGCGGACCCACTGGCGAAGCTGATTGAGGACCATCGGGCGGGTGCGGTTCTGCTCGACCGCGGAGATTCAGCGATTCCTCGCGCCCGCGACCCGGTTCGCGGCCGGTGCGGACGGTGCTGTTTGCCGGCTCCAGCGGCGGCGAGCCGGTGGCGATCACCGTCGGCAGAGCAGAGGGGACGGGCTCCGAGCCGCCCGGTGCGTCGTGCGGGCGGCTGCTCGCCCACTGTGTGCTGGCATGCCTGCCGACCGGGCCGGATCGGGCGGGTTTCATGCGCTGCTGGGCCTGGCGTCCACCTCGATCTCAATCTTCATGCGGGGGTCGGCGAGGCCGCACACGAGCATGGTGGCGGCCGGCCGCACCTCGCCGAAGGCGCTGCGCAGTACCGGCCAGCAGGGCTCGAAGTCGGTCCGATCGGGCAGCAGATAGCGCACCCGCACGACGTCGGCGAAGGTGCACTCCGCCTCCGCCAGGGCGGTCTCGATGTTGCGCAGGCACTGTTCGGCCTGCTCCACCACGTCGTCGGAGATCGTCATGGCGGTGTAGTCGAACCCCGTCGTTCCGGAGACATGGACCCAGTCGCTGTCGACCACCGCGCGGGCATATCCGATCTGCTCCTCGAACGTCGAGCCGCTGAAGATGGAACGTCGCTCTCTCATGCACCGAACGCTAGGTGGCCCAGTGCTGATATGTCTAATACAGTCTTATGAATCAGATGATATCTCTTAGGATATGGATCGCCCCGAAGTACCCCTTCCGCAGCTGCACGCTTTCGCTGTTCTCGCCGAAGAACTCCACTTCGGCCGCGCCGCCGCGCGTCTGGGAATCGCCCAGCCCCCGCTGAGCCAGCAGATCCGCCGGCTGGAGGACAGGATCGGGTACCCGCTCTTCAGTCGTGAGCCCGGGCGTATCGGCCTCACCTCGGCGGGACGGGCGCTCCTCCCCGCTGCCCGGCATGCCCTCAGCGGCCTTGCGGAGGGTCTGGCCGCGGCCCGCGAGGCCGGCAGCGGGAGGTCGGGCCGCCTGCGGATCGGCTTCGCCGCCTCGCTCTCCCTCACAGTCCTCCCCGGCCTGCTGCGCACCTTCCGGGAGCGGTCTCCCAACGTTGATTTGGACATCCGGGAAATGACGACCGCGCCCCAGTTGGACGCGCTGCGCGAAAGGGCGATCGACATCGGCCTGCTGCGCGAGCCGCCATCCGCAGACGCGGAACTGGAATTCGAGACGGTGCTGGACGAGCGTTTCGTCGCCGTTCTGCCCGCCGCGCACCCGCTGGCGGTACAGCAGGCCGTCCGGGTCGAGGAACTGGCGGACTGCCCGTTCGTGATCCTGCCCCGCGCCGCCGGCCCCTCTCTGTACGACCAGATCACCGGCCTGTGCGCAGCGGCCGGCTTCACGCCGGGGGTGGCCCAGCACGCCGTCGAATGGCAGACCGTCTGCGCACTCGTGGAAACGGGCCTGGGGGTGGCACTGGCTCCGGAGAGCGTCCGCCGTATCCGCCTCGGCGGCGTCGCCTTCCGCGGGATCGAGCCTGATGCCGCGCGTACCCGCGTCGCTGTCGCTTGGCGCAAGGACGACGCGAGTCCCCTGGTCGAGCGCTTCCTGGCGGCGCTTGACCGTGATCCGCCGGCCCGCCGCTAGGCGGCGCGTGCGGAAGGGCGCGTCGTTGCGCCTGGTCGGGGTGGAGACGGGGGAGATTGGATCCGTTCTCGGTGCCGTTCGGGAGGGGGAGCCGTGGGGGTTCGGGGTGCAAAGGCCGCCGTGGCGGCACTGGCGGTTGCGGCGGTTGCGGCTGGTGTGGTGCCCGCCGGGCCGGCGCACGCTGCCGGGCCGGCGGACCGGGTGGGTGCGTGTGCGCGGCTGTCCGATCAGCTCGACTGGTACGGCGACAACCGCGAGCAGCTGCAGCGGACGATCGACCGACTCGGTCTCTGCGGCCGGCAGCCGGTCTCCGGGGTTCCCGGCGGCGGGAGCGCGGGCGGGCGCCCCGTGGCGGCGTTCGACTGGGACAACACCATGGTCAAGAACGACACCACCGACGCCACCCTGGTGTGGGCGCTGCAGCACGACGAGATTCTCCGGCCGGAGCGGTGGAGCGACCTCAGTCCCTGGCTGACCGGCTCCGCCGCAAAGGCCCTCACCCGGGCGTGCGGCACCGGAGTCCCGGCCGGGGAGCCGCTGCCCACCTCGCAGGATGCCGACTGCGCCGACGAGATCCTGGAGATCCGGTTGGAGGGCGCCACCATGGACGGCGAGCCGGCGTTCGGCGGCGAGTGGAACCACCGGCGCACCGTGCCCGAGTACGCCTGGGCCGGCCAGCTGTTCACCGGGCACACCCCCGCCGAGGTCAGCCGCATCGCGCAGCAGGCGCGGCACCGGGCCCTGGCGCGGCCCGAGGGGGCCCAGGACCGCGTCGGAACGCACACGGTGCCCGGCTGGATCCGGTACTACCCGCAGATGCGCGACCTGGCCGGCGTGCTGGAGCGGTCCGGCTTCGAGGTGTGGGTGGTGTCGGCGGGCGTCGCACCCATCACCGAAGTCTGGGCGGCGGGCGCGGGCGTGCCGGCCGACCGGACCGTGGCCATCCGCTCCGAGCTGGACGGCGGCCGCATCACGCCGCGCAACGAGGGGTGCGGCGGCGCCGACGGCGGCCGCGGCGAGGTGATCCCCTACATCGACGGCAAGCGGTGCTTCGTCAACCAGGAGATCTTCGGCGTAGACGGCCCGGCCGCCTGGGAGCGCCAGGCCCCGCAGCAGCGCATCGCCATCGGCGGCGGCGATGCCGACACCGACGTCTCCTTCGTCGCCGACGCGACCGGAGCGCACCTCGTCCTCAACCGGAACAAGGACGAGATCATGTGCCGCGCCTACGACAACGAGGACGGCAACTGGCTGGTGAACCCCATGTTCATCGATCCGCTGCCGCAGCGCGAGCCGTACCGGTGCGCCACGTCCGGCGCGACCTCTCCCGGGGGCGGCCGGGAGCCGCTGCTGCGCGAGGACGGCTCCCCGGTCCCCGACCGGGAGGACCGCGTCCACGGCTGACCCCCGCCGGCCGCGGACGTACCGGCCGGCCGTCGGGCGGCGGCTGGTCAGGGAGCGGAGGGGCTCTCGCCGAGGCGGTGGGCGAGGCCGTCGAGGAGCATGCGCAGGCCGAAGTCGAGCGTGAAGTCGGCGCTGCCCGGTGCGGCGAACGACGATCCGACGGCCGACCCCACCCGGTCGGCGCGGGGCAGCCGGAGCCCTTCGGTGACCTGCTCCAGCGCGGGGACGGCCATCGCCCAGTGCTCCGCGTCGCTCACGCCGGAGCCCTCCTGGGCGGCTGACGCCTCCCGCCGGGTGCGGGCCGATCCGGCCACCAGTTCGAGGACCAGAGACAGGGCCGCGTCCGCCTCCACATCGCTGAGGGCGGAGCCGTCCAGCGGCCCGAGCTCGGCCTCGTACTTCAGGGTCATGTTGGGGCCCAGATAGGTCCGCGTCTCCTCCACGTCGAGCAGCCACGGGTGCCGCGCGTAGAGGGCGAGGTTGCGCTCGGCGACCAGGTGCAGCCCCGCCCGCCAGTCCCCGGCGCGGCGCGGCTCCTCGGTGTCGCTGTAGAGGCCGGCCAGGACCGAGTCCACCATCAGCGCCGTGAGGTCGTCCTTCCCGGGCACGTGGGAGTAGAGCGACATCGGGCTGGTGGAGAGGCGTTCGGCGATCCGGCGCATCGATGTCGCGGAGAGCCCCTCGGCGTCGGCCAGTTCGATGCCGGCGGCGACGATCGCGCCCACGTCGAGCCCGGACCGGCTCGGCGCCGGATGCCGCCCCCACAGCAGGTAGATGCTGCGCACCACCTCGGGCGCCCCCTTGGGCTTGGACACCGGCCCCTCCCCCTGTTCAGCGTCGTGTGACCCGGATCACCGGAAAACGCATGTGCGTACGTCGGCGAGCCTACCGTAGGCTGAAATTTACGCCGTACGAAACGGTGTATATAGTGCCGTACGAAGCGCACGCAGTGCGCTGTCGAGGCTCTGTACAGCTCGGACAGCTCGGACAGCTGGGCGGGAAGGGAGGCCGTGTGCGCGACAGCGAGACGGCGATCGCCGCGGAGGGCGTGGTCAAGCGCTACGGCGCGGGGAGGAGGGCGCCAGCGAACACCGCCCTGGACGGGCTCGACCTGAGGGTCGCGCGGGGCAGCGTGCACGGGCTGCTCGGGCCCAACGGCGCCGGGAAGACGACTGCGGTGCGGGTCATGACCACCCTCGTCGAACCGGATGCCGGCCGGGTCGTCGTCGCCGGGCACGACGCCGGGCGGCGCCCCCGTGAGGTCCGCCGGCGCATCGGGCTCGTCGGCCAGCACGCGGCCGTCGACGACATCCTCACCGGGCGCCAGAACCTCACCCTGTTCGCCCGGCTCAACGGCTTCCGCGCGGCCACGGCCGCGCGCCTGGCGGGCGACCTGCTGGACCGGTTCGACCTGGCCGCGGCGGCCGACCGCCCGGTCTCGACCTACTCCGGGGGGATGCGCCGGCGGGTGGACCTCGCCGCCGGACTGATCACCGCGCCCGAAGTGCTGTTCGTCGACGAGCCCACCACCGGGCTCGACCCCGGCATCCGCCAGGAGGTCTGGGACGCCATCCGGGAACTGGTGCGCACCGGGACCACCGTCCTCCTGACCACCCAGTACCTGGAGGAGGCCGACCAGCTCGCCGACCGCGTCAGCCTGCTCGGCCGGGGGCGGGTGGCCGCCGAGGGCACCCCGGCGGAACTCAAGGCCCGTGTCGGCGACGACTGGCTCGTGGTCACGCCCGCCGCCGGAGAGACGGCGGCCTCCTGCGCGGCGGTCCTCGCCGACTGGGCCAGCGGGCCGGTCGGCACCGAGGACGGAAAGCTGCTGGTGCCGCTGCCCGACCGCGCGGGCGCGCTGGTCGGTGCCGTCGCTGCGCTGCGCGATGCCGGGCTGCCGGTGGCCGACATCGCCGTCCGCACCCCGAGTCTGGACGAGGTCTTCATCCAGGTCACCGGGGACAGCGCGGTCACCACCGAGGAATCCGGCGCCGCCACCGGCGGCCCCGCAGCCAGCCGAGAAGGAGCCCGCCGATGACCGCGTCGCCGACCGCGCCCCCGCGGACCGGAACCGCGCCGCACGCCCACCGCGCGCCCGCCCCGGACGGCTCCACCAACCCGGTCGTCCGCGCCGTACTGGACACCTGGACCATCACCCGCCGCGACATCCAGCACTGGGGGCGCGCTCCGCTCGCGCGGCTCTTCGGCTGGGTGTGGCCGGTGATCCTGATGGCCCTCTTCCTCGGCCTGATGGGCGGCGCCCTCCAGGAGGCCGTCGGAGGAAGCTACCTGGACTTCGTCATGCCCGGCGTGCTGGCCATGACGGTCTTCCTCGGCCTGGAGCAGACCTCGACCGCGGTCTGCAACGACGCGGCCCGCGGCGTCACGGACCGGTTCCGCTCCCTGCCGATGAGCGGCATCGCGGTGGTCGGCGGGCGGTGCGCCGCCGACCTGGCCGACTCGGCCGTGTCGCTCACCCTGGTCACCGGAGCGGGCCTGCTCTTCGGCTGGCGTCCGGAGGCCGGGCCGGCCGGCGCCGCGATCGCCCTGGGCCTGCTGCTCCTGCTGCGCGCCGCCATGCTCTGGCTCGGCATCTTCGTCGGGCTCAAAGCCGGCGGCCCGGAGGCGCTGAGCCCGGTGTACATCCTCGTGTGGCCGGTGCTCTTCTTCTCCAGCGTCTTCATCGACACGGCGACGATGCCGCGGTGGCTGGGAACACTGGCCGAGGCCAACCCCGTCTCCGCCACCGCCACCGCGGTGCGCGAGTTGCTCGGCGCCCCCGTCGTGGGCGGCGGAACCTGGTTCGCCGAGAACGCCCCGGCCCTGGCCGTGGCCTGGCCGGCGGTGCTGGTCGCGGTGTTCCTGCCGCTGTCGGTCCGCACCTACCGCCGGCTGCGGCGGTAGGCACAGGGAAGCGGCGGGGCCGGGCGGTGCAGCCCGGCCCCGCCGGCGTTCTCAGGCGCGGGGCGCGACCGCGAGCACGGAGTCGAACGGGGTGTTCGCCGAGATGCGGGCCTCGATGCCGGCGCGGACCATGGCCTTGGCGGTGGCGGCGGCCGTGGCGACGTCGGCGCCCTTGGCGAGTTCGGCGGTGATGGCGGCGGCGAAGGTGCAGCCGGCTCCGCTGACGCGGTTCTCGCCGATCTTCGGGGCGCGGAGGACGGTGGCCTCGGAGCCGTCGAAGAGGACGTCGACCGCGTCCGGCCCGGGCAGGTCCATGCCGCCCTTGGCGATGACCGTCTTCGGCCCCAGCTCGTGGATGCGCTTGGCCGCCTCGATCAGGTCGTCGACGGTGTCGATGCGCTCCATGCCGGCCAGCGTCATCGACTCGAAGTGGTTCGGGGTGATCACCGTGGCGAGCGGCAGGACCTTCTCGGTGAGCGCCTTGTCGGTGTCGAGCGCCGCGCCGGGCTCCTGCCCCTTGCAGATCAGCACCGGGTCCAGGACGATGTCGCGCCACTCCTGCCGCTGCAGGCCCTCCGCCACCACGTCGATCGTCGCCGGCGTGCCGAGCATGCCGATCTTCACGGTGTCCAGGTCGTGGGCCGACGTCGCGGCCTCGATCTGGTCGGCGATCACCTGCGGGTCGACCGGCACGAAGCGGTGCGCCCACCCGTTGCCGGGGTCGAACGACACGATGCACGTGACGGTGCCCATGCCGTAGACGCCGAGCTCCTGGAACGCCTTGAGGTCGGCTTGGATCCCCGCGCCTCCCGTTGCCTCGGAACCCGCGATCACGTATGCCAGGCCGGTCATCGGCCACCACCTTCACTGTCGACACCGCTGAGGCGGTCCGCTTTTCCTGCCAATGTCCAGATTAGCTCTGCGCGCGAAACGGCGCGGCCCCGAACGCGGCCGGGCGGTGCAGGTAGGCGGGCCGGGCCACGCCACCGGTGTGCCGGGCACCACCGCGCGGTGCGCCGCCGGCGCCTCGGCCGTCACAGGAGCCCGGCCAGCCGGTAGAGCACCAGGGAGCCGGCCACCGCGACGTTGAGGCTGTGGCCGCCGCCCACCATGGGGATCTCCACGGCGTCGTGCGCCAGCTCCAGGGCCTCCGGGGGGATTCCGGTGCGCTCGTGCCCCAGCAGCGCGACGGTGGGGGTGCGCGCCACCGGCAAGTCGGCGAGGCGGACCGACTCGTCGGCCAGTTCCACCGCGACGATGCGGGCGCCGCGGCCGCGCATGGCGGCGAGCCACTCGATCTGGCCGCCGCTCCAGTGCACGCACGCCGGGCGGCGCAGCGTGTTGCCCCGGGCGAGCGCTTCCGGCACCCAGGGGAGGCGGGGTACCGCCATGCACGCGCCGACGGCGTCGCAGGTGCGCAGGAGGGTGCCGAGGTTGGCGCCGTGCAGCGGCCACAGCGGGGCGGCGTAGAGGTGGTCCCAGCAGGAGTGGGTGCGGCGGCGCCGCCTCGACCGGATCTCCTTGCGCGGCGTGAGCCGCGGGGCGCTCATCGGCGCGGGGAGCGGTCCTCCCCGGGACGGATGCGGTGCGTGCTCATGGTGGGGTTCATCACGGGGCGCTTCGCGGCGCGCCCGGGCCATCGACGAGGTGCAGCGGGCACCAGTGCGGCGCCCGCCTCTGGAAGGTACCTCCAGCGGGCCCCGCCGCCAAGGGGAATCCACGTGTGGCAGCGAGGCCGGACCCGCGGGCGTCCCGCGCTGCGGGGAATCCGCTCGCCCGCGGGTCCGGGGATGCTCAGGCGCGGGACGCCTCGTCCTTCATGGTCTCCTCGTAGGCGGCGCACGTCTGGAGGGCGCGGTCGATCCGCTCCTCGGCGCTGCCCGGCCCCTCCGCGAGGCAGGCGAGCACGAGGTTCCCCGTCGTGTAGGCGATGAGGCTCTGCGAGTCCTCGGGGTCCTCGGCATCGGCCTCGTCGACGGCCCGCGCGTGCTCGCCGGCGGAGATGTCGTGGTCCTCGCCGTTCTCGATGTCGGTGTCGACCTCCATGATGACCGCGTCGAGCCGCGACTCCATGGCACCGTCACTCTCGGCGTAGGACGGCTGAAGGAGCAGGGCGAGCAGTCCGATGTCGCCGGTACCGTCCTCGCCCTCGCAGTCGACGTAGGCGGAGACGTTCGACATGAGGTTCTGCGCGGCGACCAGACCGCTCGGTGCGTCCGGCGCGTCGCCGTCCAGGGTGGCGGGGGAATCCTCTGGAGCGCTGCAGGCGACCAGGCTCGTGTACTGGGGTGAACCGCCCAAGGCCAGGATGAGCACCAGCACGACGAGCACGGCGGCCCCGCCCGAGGCGCCGAGGATGATGAAGAGCTTTCGGTTGTTCGCCGATGCGGCTGGGGCGCCGGGAGCGGATCCCGGGCTGTGCGCACCGGGAGGAGGCATCCAGCCGGGCGGAGGTCCTGGCGGAGCCCCCGGTGGGGGGCTCCCGGGCGGTTGGGCGAACCCGCTCGCAGCGCCGGGATCGTTCGGGGGTGGGTGCGGGGGACGCGGCCCGTCTCCGGGGCCCGGGGGCGGCGGGGGATAGTCCGTCACTCGTGCGCTCCCAAGGAAATCGGTGATGAAGCGGCACCGATTCTTCCAGTTGCGTCCGCATTGCCGCTGACCCAGCGGCGCCCTCGGCCAGACCCGGCGGGCGAGCGACTCGGAGCAGGGCCGACGCAGTTCTCTGCGCCTCGCGCCCCGGCGTCCGGGAGCACCGGCCTGACCGACCGCTATGCCGTCCGGCATAGCCGGGTCCCTTCCCGGCGCCGATGCGGGCGCGGAGGGCCGCGGCCTAGCGTTCTGGGAATCAGCGCAGGCAGTGGGCAGAGGGGACGGCACAGCGGTGATCTCGATTCGCGGACTCACCAAGCAGTACGGCGGCCAGACCGCAGTGGACGGCCTCACGTTCGACGTCCGGCCGGGCGCCGTCTCGGGCTTTCTCGGGCCGAATGGAGCCGGCAAGTCGACCACGCTGCGCGTCCTGCTCGGCTTGGCCCGGCCCACTCGGGGCGAGGCGCTGGTCGGCGGCCTGCCCTATGCCCGGCTGGAGCGGCCCGGGAGCGTGGTCGGCGCCGTGCTCGACGCCGGCGCGGTCCATCCGGGCCGGACCGGGCGCGCCCACCTGCGGGCGCTGGCCCGCGGAATCGGGGTGGCCCCGGCCCGCGTACCAGAGGTGCTCGACACGGTCGGGCTGGACCGGGCCGCGGACCGTAGGACCGGCGGCTACTCGCTCGGCATGCGGCAGCGGCTGGGGATCGCTGCGGCGCTGCTGGGCGACCCCGCCGTGCTCGTGCTGGACGAGCCGATGAACGGCCTCGACCTGGACGGCGTCCGGTGGATGCGCACCCTGCTCGCCGGCCTCGCGGCCGAAGGGCGGACGGTGCTGGTCGCCAGCCACCTCATGGGCGAGATGGAGCTGATCGCCGACCACGTCGTCGTGGTCGCGGGCGGGCGCCTGGTCGCCGACGCCCCGCTGGGTGAACTCGTGCGCGAGTGGACCCGCGACCGGGTCACCGTGCGCTCCCCCGAGGCCGATGCGCTCGCGGAGCGGCTCTGCGCTCTCGGCCGGGGGCGGGCGCAGACCGCCGTGGAGGTCGAGCGCATCGGCGAGCAGGAGCTGCGTGTCGATGGGCTGACCGCCGCGGCGGTGGGCGATGCGGCACACGCCGCAGGGGCGCGGGTCCATGCCCTGGCCAGTGAAGGCGCGTCGCTGGAGCGGGTCTATGTGGAGATGACGGAAGACGCCGCGGAGCACGTCTCCGGCGCCGGCGCGGGGTCTGGCAGCGGCGCCGAGAGCGGCCGCGCGATGGAGGCGCGGCCGTGAGCGGGTCGGGGGCGGGTGTGAATCCGAGGGGAGAGGCGATGGTGCAGGAAGCAGCGGCGGCCGCGGCCCGGGACGCCGCCCGTCCGCCTGCAGTGGAGGGGCGCCCGCGCGGCGAGCTGCGGCGTGCCCTCGCCATGGAGGCGACGAAGCTGCTGTCGCTGCGCACCACGGTGGGGGCGGCCGTCCTGACCGGGGCGGTGATGGCGGTGTTCGCCGCGCTCATGGGGCTGTCCGTGGTCGATCGGGTGGCGGAGAACCCGATCGAGTCCGGGTCGTTCTCCTTCACCCGGCTCACGTCCCAGGGCGTGTTCTACCTCGTCCAGTTCATCGTGCTCGCCATTGCCGCGCTCAGCGCCACCAGCGAGTACGCCGACCGCAGCGTCACCGCGACGCTGCTCGCGGTGCCCCGCCGCGGACGGGTGCTCGCCGCGCGGACCGCGGTGGCCGCCGCCTATGCCTTCGTACTCGGCTCCGGCGCCGTGGTGGTGGGCGTCGCGGTGCTGTGGGCCGCGGTCGGGCGCCATGTCGTCTTCGATCCCGCCGCCGCGCTGCAGACGGTGGCCGGTGCGGGCCTGTGCATGAGCCTGCTTGCCGCGCTCTTCGTCGGGCTGGGGACGGTGCTGCGCAGCGCGGCCGCCACGATCGGCGTCGGCGTGCTGCTGCTCGTCGGCGTGCCCATGGTGCTCCAGCTGAGCGGCGTGGCGTGGCTGGACGACCTCGCCGCCGTCTTCCCGGGCCTGGCCGGCATCGAGTTCTACGCCGCCGGAGATGCGGGCTTCTACACGGCCCCGCATGACGGCCCGGTGAATATCGCCGCGGTCCTGGGCTGGGCGGCCGCGGCGCAGATCGCGGCGCTGGTGGAGCTGCGTTCGCGCGACATCTGAAACCGCCGGCTGCCCCGCGCACCGAAGCGCGGGGCAGCCGGCGGAATCCGCCGCGTTCAGGACGGCGTCGGCGGGCTGGTGCCGCTCCAACCGGGCGGTGCGGGGCGCCGCGGTGCAGGAGGAAGCGGGCTCCCGCGCGGGTGCGGCCGCTGGCCGCGGCGCCGGGGCTGCCGAGCGCCCGGCGGAACAGCGTGCGGTGGTGTGGGGCTGAGCGCCTTCCCGCCGTCTCCCTCGGCCCGATCGGCAGCGAGGCCTGAGCCGTCGGCAGCGGGCAGGCGTCTGCCCGGCGCCGGGCGATGGCGGGGCGAATAGCGCCGAGACGCGGGGGACGGGTGCGGCGCCGGCCGTGGCGGAGGCGGACCTGCGCCCGGCTTCGCGGCGGTGGCCGGGGCTGCCGGTGGAGCTGGTGCCTGTTGAGGAGGGCGTGGCGGCTCCAGCTGAGCGGCGCGTCCGGCTGGCTCCGCCGCCGCCGGCTTGGCGGGCGCGTGTGCGGGTCGCGCGGTGCCGGGCTGCACCGGCGCCGGGGGCGATGGAGTGGATCAGAGCCGGGCTCCGTGTCGGCGGCGTCGGACGGAGGCTGTCGGGCGACCCGCGCTCGGTGCAGGGCGACCGGTGGAGCGGGTGTCCGTTGAGGGCGGCGTGGCCGTGTCCAAGGGGGCTTCAGCGGAGCGGCGTGACCGGGTGGCTTCGCCGCCGCCCCTCGTGGCCGTGCCGGCGCGGGACCTGCGGTGCCGGCGGTGCGGCGGGCCCCGCCGGCGCATCGCGATGGACGGCGCAGCGCTGGGGCCTGGCCGGCGCCGGGGGAGCTGAGTCCAGCTCCGCGTCCGCGGCGCAGAGCGCGACGTTGGCCCCGCGCCCGGAGCGCGGGGCCGTCGGCGGAGGCGTCACTCGATCAGGGCGGCGTCCGAGGGGACCCCCTCCATCAGGGGCTGGTCCGCGCCGCGCAGTTCGGCGTCGAAGAAGTTGGCCAGCACCCGCCGCTGCGCCGCGAGGCTGCGCTCGGGGTCGATCGATCCGACCGAAGCGAGTACGGAGGTGTCCCATGCCGGGCCGCCCGCGCCGGCACCGGACGCGAGCTGGGGCACCATCCACTGCGTGTCGATGAAGGACATGTGCTCCGCCTCGGCCAGGTAGACCTCGGAGACCGGGCCCGCCGAGTTCTCCCGGAACAGCCGCATGTCGGGGGATTCGCGGCTGGTGGTGCGGGCACCGGTTCCGCTGGACCAGCCGCCGCGCAGCAGCAGGAAGGGCCGGTCGGCTCCGTGCACGGTGGCGGCGGCCCAGACTTCGTCGCCCACGTGGTAGGCGATGCTCGCGTCGAGGTTCACCCCGGCGTCGATCCTCGCGTCGGCCAGCATCGCCTCGGCGGCGGTGAGACCGCCCGCCGAGTGGCCGAACATGCCGACCCGCTCCAGGTCCAGGGAGGCGGCCACCTCTGGAGGGATGGCCGTGCCGCTCCGCGCTCCGCCGGTGCCGCCGCCGGCCGCGTCGTCGAGCGCGTCGAGGGCGAACCCGGCGTCGGCGACGCGGGTGGCGATCGCCTCCCGGTACATCGGCGTCGCCTCCATCCCCGCGTTGTTGGCACCCCGCAGCACTCGCCCGTCCGGCAGTTCCACCGCGCTCGACTCGTACGGATGGTCGAGGGCGGCCACGGCGTAGCCGCGGCTGGCCAGCTCCTCGATCTGGGCGGTCGCCTGGTGCCGGGTCTGCGCGAAGCCGTGCGAGTACAGCAGGACCGGCATCCGGCCGGCGTCGGCGCTCGGCGGTGCGCCGATGGCGGCGTGCGTGCGCGACCCGGCGAAGTCGACCGCGGTGCTCGGCAGCCCCGCCTGTTCGAGCTCCCCGTCGAGGAACTCCTCGACGGCCGGCGTCGCGTACCGGGCGCGCTCGCCGCCGGTCGGCTCGGCCGGGTACCAGAGGGTGACCATCAGGTCGCGGTCGTCGGCACCGGGCACCCACGGGTGCCCGCGCCCCTCGTCGACGAGGTGGACGGCGGCCTGGCCCACGGCGTGCGGCCCGGTCGGCGCGGGCGGGTCGAGCCGGATCGGATCGGGTGCGAGCACGGCCGCCGACGCGGTCGGCACCGCGCAGCCGGCGGCCAGTACGGCCGCCGCGGTGACGTGGCCCGCCCAGCGCCGGTGGCGGAGCGGAGCCGGTGCGGAAGCGGAGTTGTGGGTGGCCATGCCCGGAATCCTCGCCGGGAGGGCCGCCGCCGCGCATGATGCGCGCGGTCGATTCCGGCTAGCCCGGTCGGCATAGCGGCGACCGGTCCGGTGCCGGCGGGGTCCGCCACGCCTGCGGTGGCGCGGACCGCCGTGGTCGGCGGCCGCGCCGAGACGGCCGGAGAGGACGGGGCGGTCTGGCCGAGTGCGGATCCACTGGCGCTGCCTCGCCAGCTGCACAGTGGCCGCGGCCGGGCTGTCACGGCCAGGTCAGGAACACGGCGGTGGCGGCTCGGCGGCAGGGGCGGCCGCATTGGGTCGGTGACGGCGGTGGTGGAGCATCCCGCACCGGTGCGGCCGTGCGCCCGCTCGCCCAGTGCCCGGTCAGAGCGCGCGGCCGCCGGTCAGGCGCCGCCGGACGGCTGGACCAGCCCGGCCTCGTAGGCGAGCACGGCCGCCTGCACCCGGTTGTCCACGCCCAGGCCGGCCAGGACCGCGGCCGTATGCACCTTGGCGGTGCCGGTGGCCACGCCGAGGCGGCGTGCGATGGCGGCGGTGGACAGCCCGGCGCCGATGTGGGCGAGCACCTCCCGTTCGCGGGCGGAGAGCCGCCCGATGCGGTCGCGCGCCGCTGCGCCGTGGGCCATGCGCCCGGTGCTGCGGACTTCGGCGGCGATCCGGTGCGCGATCTCCGGGGAGAGGTAGACGCCGCCGGCGGCCACCGCGCGCAGGCCTGCGGTCAGCGCGGCGGGCGGGCCGGTCTTCAGCACGAAGCCGCTCGCGCCGCCGTCGAGCGCGCGGGCGATGTAGGCGTCCTCCTGGAACGTGGTGAGGATGACGGTGGCCGTCTCCGGGCACTCGGACCGGATCGCCTCGGCCGCCTCCAGCCCTCCGGTCCCCGGCATCTGCACGTCGAGGAGCGCGATGTCGGGCCGCTCGGCGCGCACGAGGTCCAGCGCCTGCGCGCCGTCATCGGCCTCGCCGGCCACGGTGAAGCCCGAGTCGGCGGCGAGGACCGCGCCGACGCTCGCCCGGATGAGGCGCTCGTCGTCAGCGAGGACGACCCGGATCGCCGGAGGCGCGGGAGCGGAGGCCATGGCGCCGACGCTACCGGAGCGCCTACCGCTGCGCGCTTATGCGCGGTCGAAGCGGTCCTTGGCGACCAGCACCCCGCCATCGAAGCAGAGCCGGTAGACGGGGATGACGCCGCTGCCGTGCTCGGCCAGGTAGTAGCGGCAGGATGCGCCCGGCGGCGGGGGCGTCTCCCGCTGGAGCGGCCCCGGGTCGAAGTCGAAGACGGGCAGCGACTCACGGACGCCGCGCTCGCCGGCGCCGACCTCCAGGCGGGCGTAGTCCTCCGGCGGCAGCACGGTCGCGGCACTCACCGCAGCGAGCAGGCCGAAGGAGAGGGCGAGGACGACGGCGGCGATGCCGCACGGCACTGCCACGGCCGCGCCGAGTCGTCGCCGGGCGGCGGACCGCGCCGTCCGCAGCCGCCGGGCGGCGTCGGTGTCCCCATCGGGCCCGGCACCGCCGTCTCCGTCGGCGCCGTCGGGGTCCTCCGCGTCTTCGGGGATGCGGGCGCGCAGTGCGAAGCCCTGGCCGGACGGTCCGGCCGTGACCTCCCCGCCCGCGGCGGCGATCCGCCGGCGCAGCGCGGGCAGTCCGGATCCGCTGCCGCTCTCCCGCGGGCCCGCAGCCGCCCCGCCGCTGTCGGCCACCTCCACCTCGACCCCGGCTGGCGCGGTGCCGCGCGCGGGCGCGCCGCTCCGGATGTGCACGGTCACCTCCGCCCCGGGTGCGTGGCGGGCCGCGTTGGTCAGCGCCTCCTGCACGGTGCGGTGCAGAAGGCGTCCCGCGCCCGAGTCCGGATCAGGGTCGGGGCCTTCGCGGACCAGCCGGACCCGCATCCCCGCTTCGTGCGCCCGGGCGACCGCGGCAGCCGCGCCCTCGGGGGGCTCTTCCGGGCCGTCACTGCGCAGGAGGCCGATCGTGTCGCGCAGGTGCAGGGTCGCCTGGTGCGCTGCGGCCCGGAGCTCCGCGGCCTCGGCGCGGGCCGGACCGTCGGCCGTGGCTTCAAGAGCCGCGGCCCGCACGCCGATGAGCGCCAGGTCGTGGCCGAGTGAGTCGTGCATGCCGCTGGCGATCCGGGCGCGCTCGCGCAGCCGGGCGTGCTCGGCGTCGCGGGCGCGGGTCCGCTCCAGCCGTTCGGCGAGGGTCCATCCGCCGGCCAGCACCGCGCTCTGGCGGCGCCAGTACCGGCCGGCCAGCCAGGGCGCGATGAGGAGGCCGGCCAGTGCGAGGACCACGCCCGACCAGTCCACGGCCCCGGTGAGTGCGGAGCGCAGGTCGCCCGCGCCGACCCAGCGCACCACGGCTGCAGCCAGGGGTACCGCGGCGGCCGCGGCGGCGATCGCGGCGACCGGCAGGACGCGGTCCGAGCGGCGCCCGGCCGCGACCGCGAGCAGCGCTCCGGGCAGCAGCACCGTGGGGGCGACGCCGGTGACCACCCCCGCGCCGACCGCAGCCGCCTGCCCGGCGCCCGGGACGGTGGCGAGGGCCAGCGCCGCGAACGGCTGCCGCCGGCGCAGCGCGAACGCCGCGGCCATCGCGGCGGCAGTGGCGGCCGCCTCCGCGGCGATCAGTGCGGGGCGCACGTTCTCGTAGTTGCGCACCTGGACGAGATCCCAGGCAGCCAGCGCACACAAGACAGCCCACAGCACTGTCCACAGCGCCGCCCGCAGCGCCGCCCGCAGAGCGCGGGACCGCAGGTCCGGCCGCGCTGCCGGACCGGCCTGCGGGGGGTCTTCGGGGGTGTCCTCGCCCATGGCTGCCACCGTAGCCGGGCCGGTGCGGCGTGCAGGGGGTTGAGACGGGCCCTGCGGGACTGTCCCGCTCCCGGACTGCGATCGGCTGCGCTCTACGGCGAAGCGGCCCTTGCTGTGGTGTCGTGCGCCCCGTCCCGGGAGGACTTCAAACAGCACTGCGCGAGCCAGGCGGAGCGGGGCCCCGGACCGCAATCGGCGGCGCAGAGCGGCGAACGCGGCGGCGCAACACTGCGTCCGACGGGGTGATTGCACCGGACGGAAGGAGCGCGCGTGCGTTCAGGACCGGATCAGCGCCGGAGGTCCCGCGGGGCAGCCGCGGCCGTGCTGGCCGTACTGGCAGCGGTGTCCGCGGGTTGCACCGGGAAGTCCATCGACCTTGACGCTGTGTTCTCCCAGAGCGACGAGCCCTGGTACGCCGTTGCCGACCCCCAGGAGGCGACGGAGGAGCTGTGCACTGGGCCGCCTGACTGCCTGCAGGGCTACACCACCTCCGGTCCCGTCGCAGCCGACTACCTCCGGTTCGACTCGGAAGAAGAGGCCGCGGAGGCGGATGAGGCGGAGACGGCGCCCACCCGCCGCTCGGGCACGGTGCTCATCCGCTTCACCGACGAGCGGAGCAACGCAGCGGAACAGGACATGGTCGCCGGGTGGCTCGCGCACGACTTCGCTCCCGACGCCGACCTGGACGACGTCTTCGCCGAACAGCCCACCGGGTGGTACCTGCAGGGCAACCCCCAAGAAGCGACCGCGGAGCTGTGCGCGGAGTTCGACTGCGCCCAGGGCTACACCACCGACCAGGCCGACTACCTGAAGTTCGACGCCGCGGCCGATGCGGAGGCCACCGCCGACGCGATCGGCGCGAACGCCTACCGCTCCCGCTACCTCGTCCTCCGCTTTACCGATCCCGGCCTCACCGCCGAGGAGCGGACTGCACTCGAGGAACGGGTCGACGGCATCCACAACTCCGACGACTGACCTGCGGGTGAGTACGTGCGCTCATGCCTCGGCTGCCGCGCCCGCGCACGATCGATAGAGGGAATCGGCGGCGCGGAGGAGGCGCAATGGACAGCGTCGAACAGCAGCCGGATCAGGTGTCGCTGGACAAGATGCTCGGCCCGGTGGCGCTCGCTCTTATTCTCATAGCCGAGCTGGTGGGCGTCGGAACGCTCGCGCTCTTCTCCTTCGCCGACTGGGTCCACTACGAGGACGTGTGCCGGCCCGAGGAGCGGTTCACGACGGAGTGCCAGGAGCAGCTGCGGGACCTGCGCATCCTCCAGGGGTTCGCGGTCGCAGCGGCCGTGGGTACGGCCGTGCACTGGGCCGTGCTCCTGGTCCGGGCAGGGCGGCGGTGAGCACGCTGCTCCGATGAGCGCACCCCGGGCAGCGCACGAGGATGCCGCCGCTGAGGAGCGGGCTGCGCTCAAAGAACGGGTTGACGGCATCCACAGCTCCGACGACTGACCTGCGGGTGAGTACGTGCGCTCATGCCTCGGCTGCCGCGCCCGCGCACGATCGATAGAGGGAATCGGCGGCGCGGAGGAGGCGCAATGGACAGCGTCGAACAGCAGGCGGAAGAGATATCGCTGAAGAAGGTGCTCTGGGGTGTGGCGCTCGCTCTTGTTCTCATAGCCGAGCTGGTGGGTGTGGGGACGCTCGGGGTCTTCACCTTCGGCGACTGGTACCACTACGTGGACGTGTGCCGGCCCGAGGAGCGGTTCACAGCGAAATGCCAAGAGGAGCTGTGGGATCTGCGCGTCCTCCAGGGGTTCCTCATCGCGGCGGTTGCAGCTACCGCCGTGCACTGGGCCATGGTCGTGGTTCGGCATGGCGGCGGTGAGCCATTCGGCCAGGTGCCGCTCCGATGCACTCACGCCGCGCGGCCCAAGTGGATGCCCCGCCGCACGCGCCAACCCGCCCGCCGACCCTTGGACGGCGGGCGTCTAGCGTCAGCGGTCAGTCGCGCGGCGCGCCGGCCTTCATGGCGTCCTCGTAGGCGGCGCACGCCTGAAGGGCCCGGTCAATCCGGTCCTCGGGCGCACCCTCGCCTTCTGCGCCGCAGGCCACCAGAAGGTTTCCGGACGTGAACGCCACGGCGCCCTGGGCTTCGTCCTGCCCGGTGGTGTGCAGGGCACGGCTGTAGTCGCCGTGCTCGATGTCGTGCTCCTCGCTGCCGTCGCCGCTCAGCTCGCTGAAGACCAGGTCGAGGCGGCCTTCCACGGCGCCGTCCTGCTCGGCGAAGTCGGGATCAAGCAGCATCGCCGTCATCATCACCACGCCGTCCGCGTCTTCGCCCTCGCAGAGGAGGACAAAGGAGGCATGCTTTGCGGCGTCCTCCTCCGCAATGGAGCCGCTCGGGGCTTCGGGGCCCTCGCCGTCCAGCGCGAGCCCCTCGGCGTGGGCGTCAGCGGAGCTGCAGCGCACCATGGCCGAGTAGTGCTCCGGGCTGCCCAGCGCGAAGACGAGGGTCAGGACGACAGCGAGAACGGCCGCGCCCGCGAGGCCGAGGATGAGGAACAGCTTTCCGTTCCCCGAGCCCGTTCCGCGGCTCGGCGGAGGCGGCGGGAACCCTGCGCCCGCGCCGTACGGCGGTCCGGGCGGACCCTGCGGCGGCGGACCGTACTGCGCGCCGGGCGGGTAGCCCGGACCAGGGGGCTGCCCCGGAGGGTACGGGCCTCCGTAGCCGGAGGGCGGGGGATGGTCCGGCACTCGTGCTCCAAAGGAGATCGGGGTCGTATCACTGGAATGAAGATTGTCCCGTCCCTTCCGGATTGGACGCGCAGCGGGCCCCGCGGCCGGTGGTGGCGGCGGGGCCCGAGCGGCGTCAGGCGCGCGGTGCGTCGGCCTGCATGGCGTCCTCGTAGGAGGAGCACGCCTGCAGGGCCCGGTCGACCCGCTCCTCCGGCTCGCCGCCGCCCTCGGCGGCGCACATGTAGAGGATGTTCCCCTTGGTGAAACCGACGGTGGCCCCGGAGTCCCCGGAGCCGGTCTCCGCGAAGTCCTCGGCCCGGCTGTGGTCGCCGTGCGCGATGTCCTGGGTCTCGCCGTCGCTGGGGAGGTTGTCGCTGAAGTAGGAGTTGAGGACCGATTCCATGGCGCCGTCCTCCTCGGCGGCGAGCGGATTGATGAGGAACGCCGACACGACGATCTCCCCCGTGTCGTCCTCTCCGCCGCAGAGGACGGCGGAGTCGACGTCGTCGAACGCGTCGGTGAAGAAGGACGGCACCTCCGAGGGGGCGTCGCCCTCCAACGTGAGGCCCTCGGAGTCCGCGTCGCCGCAGCGGACGAGCGCCGAGTACTGCGTGGGGCCGCTGAGCGCCAGGATCAGGGTCAGGACGACGACGAGCACCGCGGCGCTGCTGAGCCCCAGGATGAGGAACAGCTTCCGGTTGTCGGCGCCGCCCGGGTTGTAGGGCTGGCCCGGCGGTGGGCCTCCCGGCGGCATCGGAGGCCCGGGCGGTCCCGGCGGGCCGGGCGGGCCCATCGGCGGACCGGGGGAGCCGGGGGGCTGCGGGGCTCCCGGCGGTCCCGGCGCTCCGGGGCCGAAGGGCGGTCCGCCGTGCTGCGGGGGCGGGGCGGGGCCGCCGGGCGGACCCGGGTGTCCGGGCGGCTGGCCGCCGGGCCAGCCGGGGTTTCCAGGGACTCCCGGGCCGTGGGGTGGGGGATGGTCCGGCACGCGCGCTCCAAAGGCGGTCGGGGTCGAATCACTCACGATTCTCCCGTCTCGCGCCCCCGGCCGCGCCGGATCCGGCACAGCCGGGCCCCGCCGCGGACGGTGCCGGCGGCGGGGCCCGCGAGGTCAGACGCGCGGGGCGTCGGCCTTCATGGCGTCCTGGTAGGCGCCGCAGACGGCCAGGGCCCGGTCGATGCGCTCCTCCGGCTCGCCGTCCCCTTCGGCGCTGCAGACCACCACGAGGTTGCCCTCCACATAGCCGGCCGTGCCGGTGGACTCCTGCGGGTCGTCCTCGACGAGGTCGGCGGCGAGGCTATAGTCGCCCTCCGAGATGTCGTGCGCTTCGCTGTCCTTCTCGCTCAGCTCGTCGAAGAGGTTGAGGTGCCGCTCGGCCGAGCCGGACTCCTCGGAGGCGAGCGGGTCGATCAGCAGCGCCGACATCAGCACCTCGCCCTCCTCGTCCTGGCCCTCGCAGTCGACCGCGAAGGTGACGTGCACGAATTCGGAGTCGACCTCCTGGCCGCGGAACGACTCGGGGCCGTCGCCCTCCAAGGTGAGGCCGTCGACGTCGGTCGAGTTGCAGCGGATCAGCGCCGAGTACTGCGTGGGGCCGCTGAGGGCGAGGATCAGCGTCACGACGACGACCAGCGCCACCGCGCTGCTCGCGCCGATGATGAGGAACAGCTTGCGGTTGTCCGCGCCGGGACCGCCCTGCTGGAACGGCATGCCGGGGGCCGGCCCGCCGGGCGGCGGCGGGCCCTGGGGCGGGCCCTGCGGAGGCGGCCCGCCCGGCCCGCCAGGCCCGGGCGGGCCGACCTGGCCGGGAGCGCCGGGAGCGCCGGGCTGGCCGTATGCGGGCGGTCCGGCGTACTGCTGCGGCCGGGCCGCCCGGGGTGCGGGCCCGCCTTCGGGACCGGCGTGGCCAGGCTGCAGACCCGAGGGCTGGCCTCCCGGGTCGTGGGGCGGGGGAAATTCCGGCACGCGTCGCTCCAAGGAAAAGGGAAATCGGGGGAATTCCCGCCGATTGTCCCGCGGTCCCCACCGGGCCCAGCCGCCCCGACCGCCCCCTGTCCGTATCCGGCCAGGGGAGGGTGGCTCCGCGCCACCCCGGGTGGTGTGGCGCGCCACCACCCCGCGCTCACCTCGGTTGATGCCGCCGCTGCCGGTCGAACGCGGCCGGCCGGCCCGCGGTCAGCAGATCGGCCCGGGCGGCAGCGCCGCGACGGTGACGGCCCCGTCGAACGCGCGCTCCAGGAGCACGCCGGCCTCTTCGTCGGCGATCCAGAAGTCAGCGAACCGGGCGATGGCCTCGGGCAGGGCTGCGGCGAGCAACGCCGCGCCGATGTGCGCCGTCGGAACCGCGGCCGCTCCCCAGAAGACCAGCGGAGTCCCCTCCGGGAACCACCGCAGGACGGTGCCGGCGAGCAGCCGGTCCCCCTCGGCCGTCCCGTCCTCGGCCGAGGATTCGATGACGGCTTCGGGCACCGCGTCCCAGTCCACCGACCCGTCCGAGCGCTGCGGGAACCGCCCGACACAGCGGGCCCAGGCGTGTTCGTGCTCTGCGGCGCTCAGCAGCCGCACCCCGGCCACGGCGCGGACCCCGGGTCGGCGGACACCGTCCTCCTCCACCACGCAGATCCGCCGCAGGGCGGCGGGCAGGGATTTCGCGTCGGTCCCGTACCGGTCGGATCGCGTCATGACTGGATTGTGCCGCCGGTCCGGGGCCGTGTGGAGCGGCTGCTCCGCCGCGCTTCGGGGCCGGCGCCCCGCGGGGCGCCGGTGCGCCGGCCCGCGGAAGCGCGCGGTCAGATCAGGATCGCGATCTTGCCCCGCGTGTGCCCGCGCTCGGCTTCGGTGTGGGCGTCCGCGATCCGGTCGATGGGATAGGTCCGTTCGATGCGCGGCGTGTAGCGGCCCTGTCTGCCCAGGCCGGCCGCCTCGGCGAGCAGCGCCGGGTTGTTCTCCGCGTTGGCCAGGTGCACACCCAGGCGGTGTGCGGTGGGGTGGTTGGAGACGGTCACGACGCGGTCGAGGCCGCCGGCGATCGCGATGAGGTCGGGCAGGGAGCCGGAGCCCGCGGTGTCGAGCACGGCGTCGATCCCTTCGGGAGCCAGGGCGGCGACGCGTTCCGCGAGGCCGGGGCCGTAGGTGGTCGGCACGGCTCCCAGGGAGGTGAGGAAGGGGTGGTTGCGCTCGCTGGCCGTCCCGATCACCGTTGCGCCCTTCGCGGCGGCGATCTCGACCGCTGCGCTGCCCACGCCTCCTGCGGCTCCCTCGATGAGGAGGGTGCGCCCCGTCACCGGGCCGAGCGCGTTCAACCCGACCAGCGCGGTCACGGAGGCCAGGCCGGCCCCGGCGGCCTCCTCGTCGGTCCACTCGGCGGGAGCGTGGGCCCAGACCGAGAGGACGGCCAGCTCCGCCGTCGCTCCGGTGGCGCCGCCCATGCCGAAGACGCGGTCGCCGACAGCCACCCCCTGGACCTCTGCGCCGATCGCGTCGACCACGCCGACGACATCGCGCCCGGGGATCGCGGGCAGGTCGATCGGGAGGATCTCCCGCGCTGCGCCGGAGCGGAGCTTCCAGTCGACGGGGTTCACGCTGGCCGCCGCCACGCGGACGCGGATCTCGCCGGGCCCCGGCTGCGGGTCCGGCACCTCTTCGACCGCGAGGGTCTCCACGCCGCCGTATTCGTGAAAGCGAACTGCGCGCATGACGTTCTGCCTCTCTTGGCCTGAACTGGCCGTTCACGGGTTCGGCGGCGCACGGGCAGCTGCTCGTGCGCCGGCGGCAGCTACGCTAAAACCTGACATTGGTGTGAGGGGCAAGCCGGACAGGGCTGGACGGGGGAGCGCCGATGCGCATAGGTGAGGTCGCCGCCAGGACGGGCGTGAGCGTCCGGTCGCTGCGCTACTACGAGCAGCAGGAGCTGCTTCCGGCGGACCGGAGCGCCAGTGGCCAGCGGCACTATCCGGACAGCGCCGTCGACCGGGTCCGGCTGATCCAGCAGTTGTATGCCGCGGGCCTGCCGAGCCGGGTGGTCCGCCATGTGCTGCCGTGCGTGGACGCGAAGGAGCCCGTCGCGCCGCCGGCGCTCCAGGACCAGCTGGCGACCGAGCGCGCCCGGATCGATGAGCGGATCGCGGATCTGCTGACCGTGCGCGACCGCCTCGACGGCGTCATCGCCATCGCGCAGACCCCGAGGAGCGAGTGCCCGGACCCGCTGTAGCAGCGCGAGCTGTCTGCAGAGATTGCCACCTGCGTCAGTGTCCCGACGGGGCGACGGGTGCGAGCTTGGCCGACAGTGCGGGCGGAAGGTCCGCGATCGGGCGCCACTCGAAGGCGGTCACTTCGTCGAGCTGGAGACGCACCTCGGCGTCCTCGACCCAGTGGGCATAGCGGAAGTCGAAGTGGAAATGCGCTGGCTCGCCCTTGTCCGGGTTGGCGGGGATCTTGTGAATGTCGATGTCGGCCGGTGCGACGTCATGGGCCGGCGGCGAGACGACCTGTTGCCAGGGGATACCGGCTTCCTCTTCGAGCTCCCGAAGGCTGGCAGCCAGCAGGCTGCCGTCTTCGGGTTCGAGGTGCCCGCCCGGCAGAAGCCACGTGTCAAGCGTCTTGTGCCGGATCATCAGCGCACGGCCTTCGGGGTCGACCACCGCCGCGCCGGCCGTGACGTGGCCGATCCGGAATTCCTTCCGCGAGGCGAGGTCGTGACCCTCGTTGAGCGCGCGGAACAGAAGAGCCATGTCGTCGACTTCGTCCGGGTTCCGGTCGAGGTACTTGGACAGGACGTAACGGATCTCAGGGTGGGTGACTGTCATGCTGCTCCATTGAAGTAGTCGAGCCACGTCGCCGCGACCTGTTCGCGGACTTCGGTCGGCAATTCGTAGTGTGCACTCTCGTGCGGCGCGCGCATGAGTTGCGCGGCCGCGGCGATGATTTCGGCTTGCACGAGGAAGATGAAGGCGCCCACCGATGCGCCGTGCAGGAAGTTCACGGCGTTGCCCTCGTTGAGCACGTAGAAGAAGTGCCCGGTGTGCGAGTACCGGGTGATGGCTTGTCCGACGCTCTCGCGTCCGTACAGGGAGTCGAGCGCGTCGAGTTCGAGCTCGTCGTCCGAGGAGGTGACCGAGGCGATGTAGGCGCCGTTGGCCACCCGGGCGAAGTCGTCGGCCTTGAGCGCGAGGTTGCCCGTCGCGCACACCACGATCCCCGAGCCGGCGAGCGCCTGACCCAGGGTCCCCGAGGTCAGGAACCCCTGGGCGAGCGCCTGGGCGCGCTTGACGGGGTCGATGTCGTAGACGACGACCTGTACGCCGCGCGCGTGCAGCATCCGGGCCACGGAGGAACCGAGCTTGCCGAAGCCCAGGACGGCGGCGGCGCGCCCGTACAGGATGTCGCCGCGCGCCCGGATCAGGGCCTCGGTGGAGAACACCACGGACTGACCGATGAGGTAATCCTCGGGGTCTTTCAAGGGCGAGCGCGCCACCGAGTACACGGGGCACGGCGGCTTGTCGTAGTCGAGGTAGCGGCGGTGTCCGTTCTCGGTGTCCTCGACGACGCCGACGATCTCGCCGGAGAAGCGATCGCACAGTTCGGGCAACGCGGGGGCGAAGTATCCTCCGACGTCGAGCAACACGAGCCGTTCGCCGGCCGCGCGCGATTCGAGGTAGGCAAGAGCTGCGTCGGGGGTAGCGAGCTTGCGCCGGTCGAGCTTGTCGACCTGCCAGAGGGAGGACGCTTCGGTCAGGGCGTCGGGGTCGATGCTCTTCGGCTTGGGCAGAACCGCGCGAAGGTGCGACATGCTCGCGATGGCGCGCAGGAAGACGGACCGGCCGGTCAACAGGTGGGTGATGGCGAGGGTCGAGAGCCGGGTTTCCGGGGCGGTCTGGTCGACGACGCGGGCGAAATAGCTCGCGATCCGGTTGCGCTCGAAGTCTTCGAGCATGGCGACTCCTGTAGGCGGGGGGACGAATCCCCGATTCGCTAGGGGGGCTAAAGTCGACCTCTACGCAATGTAAGCCGAGACGCCACAGTGCGCAATAGGGGGCCTAAAATCGGCCCTGCTGCAAAGGAGGATCGTGGACCCGAAGACCCTTCAGACAGTCGCGGCGATCGCAGACCCGGTCGAGCGGTTGCGGCGCCTGCACCAACTCTCGACCACGCAACAGAGCTATGTGGGTGAACTCGCGCGCATGCGTCGCGAAGCGATCGCCGAGGCACAAGAGTCCGGCCTGACGCAGGGTGAGATCGCCGAGCGCCTTGGGGTCTCGCCGGGGCGCGTCTCGCAGATGAAGAAGGCGCCCGCGCGGCCGCCGGTCGCGCCGGCCGCCTCGACCGAGCCGCGCCCGCGTGTGCTCGTGCAACGTGCCTTGCCGACCGAGCCCGCGACGCGCGGCTCGAAGTCGCTCTACCTGACCGAGGCCGCGGCACAGGGGCTCAAGCCGGAAAGGAAAATGCTCTATACCGGGCCTGAGCCCGCGACTGAGCACGTTGCCGCGGCACTGGAAGTGGAGACCGGCGACGACGTTCTCGCGCGTCGCAAGAGCTTTACGGCTGACGGAGTCCCGGTTCGGGTGGCGACGTCGTACTTCCGGCTCGACGTCTCCGAGGGAACGCCGCTCGAACACCCCGAGTTCGTGTTGCCCACGCTGCAAGACGCAATCGAGAAGCTCGGGCACGTGTTCAGCCACGCGACCGAGACGCTCACGGCGCGTCCCCCGACGTCGTTCGAGGCCGACGAGCTCGACCTCGACTCGGGCGAGTGGGTGGTTCAGGTGCTCCGGATCTCCTACAACACCGAGAGCACGCCCATTCACTTGTTGGAGACCATTTGCGTCGCGAGCCGGCACGTGTTTCCGATCGGTCAGGTTGCCGGAAGCGACCACTTCTGACCCGATCTCTTCGGGATTTGGGTGCCCCAGAGTGCCCGGGTTTTGGGCATCGTTTTCACCGACGGATGCCCTAGAGCCCTCGGGGGACTTAGCTCGTCGTCGGAACCGTGGTCAGCGGTGTCGGCACTTGGCAAAACGAAGGGACATGGCCGACTGATGAACTCCCGACCTGCTGATCTCGACCAGCGTCCGCGCGCGCACGAGATGGGCATCTACAAGCGCTACTTCGACCTGATCGCCTCGGGTGAGAAGACGACCGAGATCAGGGTCAACGACTCCTCGCGTAAGAGGTTGAAGGAAGTGATCTTCTCCGATTCCGCTGCCGCGACGAGGAGGTGCTCACGCGGATCGCCCGCTATAGGGATTTCGACGAGATGTTCGACCACGAGCCGGTTTCGTCGGTCAACCCGACGGCATCGCGTGGGGATCAGCTCCGCAACATCCGGGAGGTCTACCTGCCCGAACGTGAAGCTCTGGGTGTTGTCGCCATTGGGATCGAGCGGGTCAACAGTGGTTCGGATCGCTGACGCAGCCCGCGACAACCGGCGCCACCCGTGATCCACGCCCCGGCATCACGATGTTCGTGCCCGACCGCATGAGCGCACTGCGGCATGCGGATGGCCCGGCGATCGCGTCGCCGGGCTGTGGGGGTGTGGTTTTAGAGCTGGTCGTGTTTGAGGGCTTCGAGGAAGGCGTGCCACTCGTCGGAGGTGAAGGTGACGTGGGCCAGGTGGCGGTGTTGGGTGTCGCGCACCGCTGAGCCGCCGGCGAAGTCAGCGACCTCCACGCAGTTCTGTCCCTTGCCACTGCTGTAGCTGGACTTGCGGAAGGTTGGGTTCTCCGGCATGGGTGCTCCTCGGGTGGGGGTCGCTGTGGGTGTACCCATGCGAGCGGCCCGGCGATCGGGTCGCCGGGCCGTGGGGGTGTGGTTTTAGAGCTGGCCGTGCTTGAGGGCTTCGAGGAAGGCCCGCCACTCGTCGGCGGTGAAGGCGACGTGGCCGAGGTGGCGGTGCTGGGTGTCCCGCACAGCCGATCCGCCGGCGAAGTCGGCGACCTCCACGCAGTCCTGCCCCTTGGCTGAGCTGTAGGAGGACTTGCGGAACTTCATGTCGAATGTCTTCTCGGTAGCCACTGAGGTGTCCTTCAGGTTCAGGTTTGGTCGAGGCGGTCGCGCAGCCAAGCCCGCGAATCATCGACGGATAGTGCCGCGGCATGGACCAGGTCATACACGGTCTCGTAGTGGACCATGTCGTCTGAGTCCTCCACAAACAAGGCGCTGCCGCTCTGTTCCAGATACACCGTTGAGGGATCGTCGGGGAAGTCGAGGAAGACGAAGGATCCATCCATCCCAGGATGTGGGCCGACCTCGTCCGGTAGGACCTGTATGTGCAGGGTAGACCGCTGAACACTGAGTAGGTGGTCGATCTGCTCGGCCGCAATCTCTCGCGGGATCTTGCGGAATGCTGACTCGTCGATGATCGCCCACATCCTTGGAGCTTCCGCCCTGGAGAGGATGTGCTGGCGCATCATCCGTACTTCGACGCGGCGCTCGGCTTCTTCAGGGTCGGCCACCCCGCCGGCTTGGATGACCCGGCGAGCATAAGCTTCGGTTTGCAGAAGTCCGGGCAGGTGGAGGACCTGGTAGGAGCGGATCCGCGACGCTTCGGACTCAAGATCGACGTAGGTCCCTGATCCCAGCACGTCGCGGTAGCCCACCCACCAGCCCGTCTGCGATGCCTCGCGCGCTAGGCGCCGGTATGCGTCGCGGTCGTGTTCCTGGAGGACGCCGTATACGTCGAGCAATGTCTGAAGGTCAGCGTCCCGGACACGCTGGATCTTGCGTGTCTCGATACGGGTGATCTTCGATTCGAACCACGAGCCGTCCGGAGCGAGCTTCTTTGCTGCGGCAGCAGCTTGCTTGGCCGTCATCCCCTTGGCTTCGCGAAGGCGGAGGAGCTGATCAGCAAGCCTCCGCCGCCGAAGCGTTGGACTAGCTGCCAATTCGGCCTCCTTCTTGGCGCCGCGTGTACGACCTGGCCAGACCAACCCTACGCTCAGTGACGAATCTTCGGACATTTGTCGCATCCCTCGCTGGGTAAGGTTGATGGCGATCAAGATTGTCGCACGCAAATTGGATCGCATCTTGCGATATGGATCGCAGTGGGCAACCATGGAGTTACGCACTTGAAGCGGCCGGCCTCTCACCGGCCTCTACTGAGGGAGCTGTTCTCTATGTCCGCTGAAGCCCCCAGGCCCGGTCCGCGGTGGTTCGGGGCCCGTAAGCGCGGCTATGTCCCGCCGTCTTACTGGGTGCCCGACTACCCCGACTTCTGCCG